>JBPCJJ010000089.1:0-27168 GCA_051005405.1 Gemmatimonadaceae bacterium
TCCGTTGGCAGTACCGGCCGGGCTCCGCCATCTTCCTCGTCTGGCAGCGCCAGCAAGAGGACGAAGCCATGGTCGGTACGTTCGACTTTTCGCGTGATGCCCGCGCGCTTTTCCGGGCGCCCGCGCGAACTGTCTTCCTGATCAAGGCCAGCTACTGGTTTGGCTTCTGATCGAAACAGAGCTCAGTCGTCCTTCTGCCCGAAGATCGCCATGTTCGAGCTGTGCCCGGGCGCGACCTTCTTCTCGGGGTAGATCCAATGCACCGCCTGGTTCACTGCGGCGGCTGCCTCTCCAAAGCCCGTCGCGATCAGCTTGAGCTTGCCGGGATAAGTCGTGATGTCGCCGGCGGCCCAGACGCCGGTGCGCCCGGTCTCCATCCGGCTATTCACCGCGATGTCGTGCCCCTCGAAGGTCAGGCCCCACTCCTTGAGAGCGCCGAGCTCGCTGTGAAAGCCGAGCATCGGCAGCACCGCGTCGGCCTCGATGTCGCGCGTGGTCTTCTCCTTCACGTCGCGCACCCGCACGCCGCGCAGCGTGTCACCTTCGGCGATGACTTCCATCAGCTCATGAAAAGGGAGCATGGTCGTGCGTCCGGCGGGCGGGCAGGCGGCCTGCACCGCGGCCACGGTCGCGCCGTGCGCGCGGAAGCGGTCGCTGCGGTGCATGAGCGTGATGTCGGTCGCGACGTCGCGAAGCTGGTGCGCCCAGTCGAACGCCGAGTCCCCGCCGCCGATGATCACTATTTTTTGTGACTTGAACTGCGTCGGGTCCACCACGCGGTCATAAACGCCGCGTCCGTACCACTCGTCGGTTCCCTTCTGCGGAAGCCGCCTCGGCGAGAACGCGCCCAACCCTCCCGCGATAACTACGGATCGCGTCGGGAAACGGTCGGTCTCCGTCGCGAGGACAAAGGCGCCGTCCGCCTCTTCGAGCGCGACGACCTTCTGATTGAGATGCGCCGGGGCGCCGAACTGGAACGCCTGGTCGGCGAGCTCGCGCACCATATCCTTGGCGAGCACCTGGCGATAACCGCCGACGTCGAAGATGTACTTCTCGGGGTACAGCGCCGTGAGCTGTCCGCCGATCTCGGGGAGCGCGTCCACCAGCTGCGCGCTGACCCCGCGCATGCCGGCGTAGAAAAGCGCGAACAGGCCAGTGGGCCCGGCGCCAATAATGGTGATATCGGCTGATTCGTGGTTCATTATGTTCAACGGGGATGAAAATCTATACGCGCACTGGCGACCTCGGAGACACCGGCCTCTTTGGAGGCGGGCGCGTCCAGAAAGATGACCACCGTGTCGCCGCTTATGGCGATGTCGACGAGCTCAATTCAGTGATCGGGTTGGCTCGCTCGGGCGACGCGCTCCCAAGGGTGGATGAAATGCTCGTGGGAATCCAGCGCGACCTGTTCGGGATCGGCGCGCTGCTCGCCACGCCCGACATCGAGAAAATGCAGGCCCACCTGACCAAGGCCCGGATCGATGCGACGCGGATCACGGAGCTGGAGCGGGCGATCGACGCGTGCGAATCCGAGGTCGAGCCGCTCAGGGCGTTCATCATTCCGGGCGGCTCGCCCAAAGGCGCAACGCTGCACCTGGCCCGCACGGTCTGCCGCCGCGCCGAGCGCGCAGTGGTCGGGCTCGCCAGGGAGACCGCGATCCCCCCGGTCGTCGTGATCTATCTTAACCGGCTCTCCGACCTCCTGTTCGTGCTGGCTCGCGTCGCCAACAGGCGTGCGTCGGTCGTTGAAGTGACCTGGTAGCCAGAGCGCATGCCGTCGCCTGAAAAACTGCGCGTCGCAGGCCCGCCCGTGTTCGTTTCGCGCGGCGGGCTATCCACGGTTGGAGCCAGGATCGCGGAGGCAGCGCCCGCTTTCCAATACGCGGTGATCACCGACTCGACCGTCGGCCCGCTGTACGCGGAGCGGTTGGCGGCCTCGTTTCCGGACCCGAAGCAGGTTTCTGTTTTTTCCGTTACTGCTGGCGAGATACACAAAACTAGAGACAGTTGGGCGACATTAACCGATCAGTTGAGCAGCACTGCGCACGGTCGCGACACAACAATCGTTGCCTTGGGCGGCGGCATGGTCGGCGATCTCGCCGGATTCGTCGCAGCCACCTATATGAGGGGTATCAACCTCGTCCACGTCCCCACGACCCTGCTCGCCATGGTGGACGCGGCGCACGGCGGGAAGACGGGCGTCGATACTACCAGCGGGAAGAATCTGGTGGGGGCTTTCCATCACCCCGTAGCGATTTTTGTCGATCCGCAAGTCCTTGCTACGCTTCCACTTAGAGAATTTCAGTCCGGGCTGGCCGAAATATTGAAACACGGAATCGTCAGAAATGCGCAATATTTCTCTGACGTTGTGGCGGAGTTGCCCGGATTGCTCAGCCAGTCGGAGGCGTCAGGTGACAAGCTGGAGCGGATCATCGTCCGTAGCATAGAGATAAAAACAGAGATCGTGACCCGCGACGAGCGGGAGCACGGTCTCAGAAAGATTCTGAATTTCGGCCACACGCTGGGCCACGGAATAGAAGCAGCCAGCGGCTATTCGCTGCTCCACGGCGAGGCGGTGGCGATAGGGATGTGCGCAGAGGCCAGGGCGGCCGAGCGCGCAGGGATCGCCGAAGCGGGCACCGCTGAGGCTGTTCGAGGGGCGGTGTGCCGGGCGGGGTTGCCTACCGCCCTGCCGCTGGACGTCAGCGTCGAGCGCGTGATTCAGCTCGTCGGCGCGGACAAGAAGAAGCGCTCGGGCGGCGTTCAGTATGCGTTGCCGGAGAGAATTGGAAGGATGGCTGGCGGTGATAGCGGATGGACGCTGTCCCTGCCGGACTCCCTGGTTCAGGAGGTGTTGAAATGAAATTTCAAGCGCTCATCCATACCGCAGTCGCGACCGTAGTCGCTGCCGGTCTGGTGTTAGCGGATGTCGTGCATATGCCGTTCAGAAGCCACGTTCTCGAGCACGCCCCGATCATCGTCTACGGAGAGCCGTCGCTCCCGCCGACTCTGGTGCGCGCGAAGCGCAGCTTCTTTCTCGACCCGAGATTCGCCGGGCCGTTCGATCGGGCAAATCCAGGGCGGGCGGTACCCGTGTCGCTCACGCAGTACTGCCTGCAGGGCACCACTCGACGCGGACGGTACGTGAGACCCGGCATCGTGGCCGCCGATCCGCGCGTCTTTCCGCTCGCGCGCTACGTCGAAGTGTTCCTGGGCAAGGAATACATCGGGCGATTCCTGGTGGATGACACCGGAAAGAACGTCGTCGGCCCCACGCTCGACATCTGGAACGAGGACTGCAGCGAGGCGCGCCGGTTCGGACGGAAGTGGGGGCACGCGGTGCTGGTGGCACGGGGACAAAAATAGGTGCCTGACAACTTTTCTCCGCTGGCGCTACAATTGCCTCGACATCGTTCGTTGCAATAACCCACACATGGATTGAACATGTCCTCCTTCTCGACGTACATGATCGGCTTCGTGGTGCTGGTGCTCGGCCTGGCCGTCGCCGCGTATCTGGTCAACCTGCCGGCGATGTGGATCGCTGTCGGCGTGATCGTGCTGATCGGCCTTGGAATCCTTATGGCCACCAGCCGAACGAAGCCCAAAGACCCCCCGACGGTCTGATTTGGACGGCGGCCATGGCCGCCGTTAGGTAGCCCAATCCGGTCGTAAGTGAGCCGCCGGCCCCTCTCCGGGACGGGCGTCAACGTGTCTGTTGACCGTTCCGGTACGCGACATTATCGTGGCCGTCCCAGTTCCCACCAGCTGGTTTCGCGGCTCACTTCGGGCCGCCCAAATACTCCCGTCAGGGCAGCCTATGCAGACCACGGCCGAAAGCAGGTCTAAGGGTTTTTTTCGCTCCTCTCCTTCCACCGCTTTCGACCAGTACCTGCACGACATCCAGAAGCTGCCGCTCATAAAAGATGTCCAGGAAGAGCGCCGCCTCGCACGGCTCGCGCAGAAGGGAGACGAACAGGCGGCGGAGCGTTTGGTTACGGCCAACCTCCGCTTTGTCATTTCATATGTGAAGAAGTACCAGGGGCACGGGCTCGATCTCAGCGAGCTCGTCGCGATCGGCAACGAAGGACTGCTCAAGGCCGTCCGGAAGTTCGATCCGGACCAGGGCGTGAAGTTCATCTCCTACGCCGTTTGGTGGGTCCGTCAGGCCGTGCTCAAGGCGCTCGCCGAACAGACGCGATCGGTTCGAATCCCCCTCAATCAGAACTCGCAGCTCATCAAGCTGTCTCGGGCCCAGACGGTCCTCTCGCAGGTGCTGAAGCGCGACCCGACCGATGGCGAGCTCGGCCGTCTGCTCGAGGAGACTCCGGAGCAGGTGCGTTCGGCCAAGCAGATGTCCGCGACCGAGCTCTCGCTGGACGCGCCGATCGACCGGTCCGATCGCGAAGCTTCGACTCTGGGCGAGCGGTTCGCGGGCGTGGACGGCGCAGAGATCGAGGCGGCCACCGAGTTCAACCTGATGCGCGAGTTCATCGACCGCGTCTTCCGCACGTACCTCACGCCGCGGGAGCGCAAGATCCTCTACCTGTACTACGGGCTCGAGGAAGGGTCCGAGGCGATGACGCTCGAGAAGATCGGCGCGTTAATGGGCGTGACGCGCGAGAGAATCAGGCAGATTCGCGAGCGCGCGTTCGAGAAGCTGCGCCAGTCGCCGGACGGTGCGGCGCTTTCGGGGTTCTGGACTACGGCGTAGCTTCGACCGCCGCCGAGTTCGACAGGGACGTTGGCTAATGCCGGCGTCCCTGTTTTGATTGAAGGGATGACGACCCCCACTGCAAACGCGAAGAGCGCACAACCGTCAGGCGGGGCGCTCATTCCGGCTTTCGTGAACCCCGAGGCCGGATCCGCAGCTGATGCGCGGAATGCGCTCGAATCGTCGGGCTCTTTCGATCTCCGCGACACGGGCCGCGATTCGCTTGAGCAGGGAATTCGCGATGCCCTTTCTTCAGGCGCGAAACGAATCCTCGTCTCCGGTGGCGACGGAACCATTGCCTCGGCCGCAGGCGTGCTCGCAGGCACGGACGTAGAATTGGCGGTCCTCCCGGGCGGAACGCTCAATCATTTCGCTAAAGACCACGGCATCCCCGGGGATTTTGACGAGGCCGTTGTGGTGGCCCGAGGCGACGACATAAGCGAGGTAGATGTCGGTTACGCGGGCGACAATCTCTTTCTCAATACTTTCTCGGTCGGCATGTACGTCGGGTACGTGAAAACACGCGAGCGATGGGAGAAGCGCGTCGGTCGCCTCATCGCGAGCTTTCTGGCACTGCTTCGCACGTTCACGCGGATGTGGACCATGTCCGTCGAGCTCGAAGTGGACGGGAAGATCCGTAACTACAAAACCGCGCTTGTGTTCGTCGGCGTGGGCGAGCGCGAGCTCAAGGCGCCACATATGGGCGCGCGCATCGAAGGTGGTCGCCGCGGACTCCATGTAATGGTCGTCACCGGCCGCCGCCGCGCGCGGCTCGTGGCGCTCGCGATGGCTGCGGCATCCCGGGGCGTGGAGCAGGCGGCCCGCGGTCCAGAGCTCGACAGCTTCATGGTGGACCGGTGTACGATTCAGCTCAAACGACGAGCGACGCCGATCGCAGTGGACGGCGAGATCAAAAATGCCAGGACTCCGCTGAAGCTCCGCCTTGCCGCGAGCTCCCTCAAGGTCGTGGGCGCGAAGTGTCCCTGAACGCCGAGCCGGCGCATCCGGCCGGCGGCAACCGCACCCTCGACGGGAAGCTCGCGCGCCAGCTCGCGGAGATCGTCGGCGCCAGGCACGTGCTCGCGCGCCCGTCGCAGCTTCTCGTGTACAACTCCGACGGGCTTCCCGGCTACAGGCGGCAGCCCTCGCTCGCGGTGTTTCCGGGAACCCGTGACGAGGTGATTGCCGTGGTGCGCGTGCTCCACGCGTTTGGCGCGCCGTTCGTTCCGCGCGGAGCAGGCACAGGCCTTTCCGGCGGCGCGCTGGCAGACGGAATCGTGCTGCTCGGTCTCAACCGCCTCAGGCAGATTCTCTCCATAGACGTCGAGAACCGCACCGCGACCGTCGAGCCGGGAGTCGTCAACCTCCATCTCAACCGCGCGGCCGGGCCGCAGGGACTGCTGTACGCGCCCGATCCTTCGAGCGAAGCGGCGTGCACCATCGGCGGCAACGTCGCCGAAAACGCGGGCGGACCGCACTGCCTCAAGTACGGCGTGACGCTCAACCACATCCTTGCCGTGACTGTCGTGCTCCCCGATGGCTCCGTGGTCCGGCTCGGCGACGAAGTCAGCGACCGCGCGGGCTATGACCTGGTCGGGGCATTCGTCGGATCCGAAGGATGCTTCGGAGTCGCCATCGAGATCACCGTCCGCCTGACGAAGAAGCCCGAGGTCGTTCGCACGATGCTCGCCGACTTCACGACGATCGACGGTGGCGCGCGCGCAACATCTGCGATCGTCGCGAGCGGGATCGTGCCTGCTGCTCTCGAGTTCCTCGACGGGCCGACCACTCGCGTGGTCGAGTCGTCGATCTACGCGGCAGGGTACCCGACCGACGCGGAAGCGATACTCCTGGTGGAGCTGGACGGGCTGCTCGACGGAATCGAAGTGGACGTAGAGCGGGTCACGCGCATCTGCATGGACGCCGGCGCGCGCAACGTGCGCGTCGCGCGCGACGACGCCGAGCGGCTGAAGCTCTGGCAGGGCCGCAAGAAAGCGTTCGGGGCGATGGGCCGCCTCGCTCCGCACCTCGTGGTGCAGGACGCTGTCGTTCCGCGCACGAAGATTCCGGAGATACTCGCCGCCATTCACGCCATCTCGCAAAGACACGGCGTCATGGTGTGCAACATCTTTCACGCGGGCGACGGCAACCTGCACCCCAACATTCCATACAACGCCGACGACGCCGAGCAGAGCGCGCGCGTGCACAAGGCGATGAAGGAGATCATGGGCGTGTGCATCGCCGCCGGCGGAACGATCACCGGCGAGCACGGCGTCGGGCTCGACAAAGTCGGCTACATGGAAAAGATCTTCACGCCCAGCTCGCTCGCCGCGATGTGCCGGCTGCGCGAGGTGTTCGATCCAGGGCATCGGATCAATCCGGGCAAGGTCGTGCCAGTGCACTCGTGCCGTGAATGGCACGCGACGCCGGCGGGGCGCGCGCATTGATCGCCCCGGACACGCTGGCTGGCATCAGCTCGGCGGTCACCGCCGCCGCCGGCGGCGGTAGCGCGCTCAGGCTTGCCGGACGCGGAAGCTGGCTCGACGCCGGCGGGCCCGTCGAAGCCGACGACGTTCTCAGCCTGTCCGCGTATTCCGGGATCACCGATTACGTCCCAGGCGATCTCACGATCACCGTCCGCGCGGGCACACCGCTCGCCGAGATTGCGCGCGCTACGGGAGAGAACGGCCAGTGGCTGCCCCTCGATCCGCCGGGGTCGGCCGACGGCACGATCGGAGCGACGGTTTCCACCGGATCGTACGGGCCGCTTGTCACCGCGTTCGGCCGACCGCGTGACCAGGTATTAGGCATCGAGTTCGTTTCCGGGACGGGCGAGGTGATCACTGTCGGCTCGCGCGTCGTGAAGAACGTCGCGGGATTCGATCTCACTCGGCTGATGGTCGGCTCGTGGGGAACGCTCGGCGTCATCACGCAGCTCACCCTGCGCCTGCGCGCGAGGAGCGAAGTCGAGCGCAGCGCCGCGATCGTGATCCCGCCGGGCGGACAGAAGCTGGCGAGCGCGCTGTGCGCAGTCCGCGCTGCGCGCCTCGCGCCGCTCGCGCTAGAGCTGCTGAGCCCCGCCGTGGCCGCACGGCTCGGGCTGCGGCGCGAGACGCTGGTGCTGGCACGGTTCGGCGGCAACGAAGAGAGCGTGTCGGCGCAGCTCGCGGAGATCGCGACGCTCGGCGCGGCCGTCGACGCGCCGGATGATTGCTGGGACCGGCTGCGCGCGCTGGATACAGACGCGGCCGCGACCGCTCGCTTCTCCATGCCGTTGGCTGACCTCTCGCTCGCGTGGGACGCGTTGGCTGATTCCGGCCAGGACGAGGTTCTGCTGCGCCACGCCAGCGTGATGCGCGGGATCGTGCGGTGCCTCGTCCGGGAGCCGCGCGGCCAGGAGGCATCGTCCCGGGACGTGATCTCCGCGATGTCGCGCACTGTCGGGAGCGCGCGGTTCATTCCAGAACGACTCGGACCAGGACTCTGGAGCCGGCTCGCGCCCTCGCCGGTGAGCGACCCGATCTCGCGACGGGTGAAGGAAGCCTTTGATCCTGGCAACGTTCTCAACCCTGGGATTTTCGGAGCGATTCAATGACGACGGGCGCTAACCCGCGCTTGGGCTCGGCGTCAGACGCGACGCCGCCGGAGGATGCGGTCGCCGCGTGCGCGCTCCCCGACTCCCCGCTGGCCGGCGCGCTCCCCGGAATCAACGCCTGCGTTCACTGCGGATTCTGCCTGCAGGCGTGTCCCACGTACATCGCGATGGAAGACGAGAACGACAGTCCGCGCGGCCGGATCTTTCTCATGCGGTCGCTGCTCGAAGGGACGGTGGCGGTTGACGATCCAACCGTGCACGAGCACATCGACCGCTGCCTGGGATGCCGCGCCTGCGAGACCGTGTGCCCGTCCGGAGTTCCGTACGGCCAACTGTTGGAGGCGACGCGCGCAACGCTGACTGCGGTGCGGCCGATTCCATTTCTCGCCCGCGTGATGCTCTGGGTGTTCGCGCACCCGCGGCTGCTTTCCATCGCGATGGCGGCATCCCGCCTGCTCGCCGCGACGCCCATTCCAGGACTTCTCTCCCGCCTTCCCGGCAGGCTCGGATTCGCGATGGCCATGCTCGCGTCCACCGAGAGCCGGCTCGAGCGGGCCGCGTACCGGCCGACGACCGCCCCGACTCGCGGATCGTTCGCGCTGCTCAATGGATGCGTGATGGAGGGCCTCTTTACCGCAACCAACCGCGCGACGGAGCGCACGCTTTCGATGAACGGCTACGAGCAGCGCGAAGCGCGCGGCCAGCGCTGCTGCGGCGCGCTGCACGCGCACGCCGGCGATCTGGAAACGGCCCGCGATCTCGCGCGCCGCAACATCGAGGCGTTCGAGCGATCGGGCGCGGACCACATCGTGGTGAACGCGGCCGGGTGCGGCGCGGCGGTAAAGGATTACGGGCTTCTGCTGGAGCACGATGCCGCATGGGCCGAGCGTGCGAGCGCCGTGGCGGCGAAAGCGCGCGACGTCAGCGAGCTGCTGGCCGCGGCCGGGCCGATGCGCGGCAATTCTCTCCCCTTCAGGGTCACGTACGACGCGCCCTGTCACCTCCAGCACGCGCAACGCGTGGTGCAGGGCCCGCTCGCCGTGCTGAGCGCGATACCAGACCTGCAGCTCATCCCGCTGCGCGACTCCGATCAGTGCTGCGGGAGCGCGGGGATATACAACCTGATCGAGCCGGATATCTCCAACCGCGTTCTGGAACCGAAGCTCGCGAACATCCAGGCGACTGGCGCGCCCTGGGTCGCGACAGGCAACCCCGGATGCATGATGCAGATCGGCGCGGGTATGCTGCGCGCCGGAATCGCCGCGCGAACCGTTCATCCCGTTGACCTGCTCGATGCATCCTACGCCGCGCGTGGCTGAAGACGCGGGGTCGGCCGCGGCAGTCGCGGGCGGGTACGGCGCGCTTCGGAGTGGCGCGATCATGGTCGATCGCAGCGACCGGAGCCGCTGGCGATTCACCGGCCCCAGGGCCGCCGAGACGCTGACGGGGCTCGTCACCAACGACGTCCTCGCGCTGATGCCGGGAGAAGGTCACTATGCCGCGGCTCTCACGCCCAAAGGAAAGATCGTAGCGGATCTTAGAATTTTTCGCGACGACGACGGGCTGCTTGCCGACACCGGCCCCGCCGCCGCGGAAGGCTGGCGCGCCATGGCGCGCAAGTTCGTCAACCCGCGCGTTGCGCCGTTCGCCGAAGTCTCGGAGCGGACAAGCGACACGGGGGTGTTCGGGAGTCGCGCGGCGGAGCTCCTCTCGCGTTTTTTTGAAACCGACGCGAACGCATTCCATCAGCTGCAACCGTACTCGCACATGCGGGCCCGCCTTCCCTCGAGTAGCGAAGATGTCACGGTGGTCAGGGCCGCGGAGCTCGGAGAAGTGCCGGGCTTCGACATCATCGCGCCCGCCGAAATCACCGACGAGCTGCGCGCCAGGCTCGGGTCGATCGGCGCCATGGCCGCGACACGCGACCTGTTCGATATCGCGCGCATCGAAGCCGGCTTCCCGGAATGGGGCGTCGATATGAACGAAGACACCCTGCCGCAGGAAGCGAACTTCGACGACCTGGGTGCGATCTCGTACTCGAAGGGTTGTTACGTCGGCCAGGAAACAGTCGCGCGGATCCATTTCCGCGGCCACGTGAACAAGATGCTCAGGCGGGTGCGGTTCAACGCTGAAGCCGTTCCTCCTCGCGGCGCCGCGCTAGCAGACGAAACCGGCAAGTCCGTAGGAGCTATCACGAGCGCCGCGCTGTCGCCGCGCCAGGGTGGAGTCGGGATCGCCATGGTCCGGCGCGAGGTCGAAGCAGGCGCCAGGCTTATTGCTCAATGGGGCAGCGAGCAAACCGACGTCGCTGTCGCATAAACACCAACAACCGTTGTCCAAAAAAAAAGGCGCGACCAAATGGTCGCGCCTTTCCTTTGAGACGAAAAACCTTACGGCCGCGGAGTCATCGTGTCGGCGTGGATCGGCATGGTATCCATCATCATCATGCCGGTGTCCATCGTGGCGGGAGCCGGAGCCATCGCGGGCGCGGCGGTGTCCATCGTAGCGGCGTCGTCCTTAGCGGTGCATCCAACTGCAAACAGCACTGCGGCGACAAGAGCCAGGCGCTTCATGTACAAATCTCCTTGGAGAGGGGCTGATGAATAAGAAAAGCCGGGCTGGATCAGCGGTCGCAGTGCCCGGTACAGGCGCGGCAAGAATTTACCCTACAGGGATATGCTGTCAAGACTTAGCCCTCTCTGGAAGGGGTCTGCCGGGAACGATAGATTCCGGCTCCAGCCACACTCTCCCACCGACGGTCGGAGTACCACCGTGTCGCATCTACCGGAAACATTTGGCGCTCTGCGCCGCTCCGACTTTGCCAGCCCCGAGTTGGCGAGCCGATCCGTCAAGCAAGAGCTTCGGCAGAACCTTCTCCGGCGGCTGAACTCGGGTGACGACCTCTTCAAGGGGGTCATCGGGTATGGCGAGACGGTCATGCCTCAGATCATCAACGCGCTCCTCAGCCGGCACAACTTCATCCTGCTCGGGCTCCGCGGTCAGGCAAAATCGCGGATTCTCCGCGCGTTGACGGAATTGCTCGATCCGGTCATTCCGATCATCGCGGGCAGCGAAGTCAACGACAACCCGTTCGCTCCGATCTCCAAGTATGCGCGGCAGCTCCTGGCTGATGCGGGCGACGATACTCCCGTCGCATGGGTCGAACGATCCAGCCGGTACGTCGAGAAGCTGGCGACCCCCGATGTCACGATCGCGGACATTATCGGGGACGTCGATCCCATTCGCGCCGCCCGGGGCGGGCACGTGCTCGCCGATGAGCTCACGATTCACTATGGAATGCTTCCGCGCGCCAATCGAGGAATCTTCGCGCTCAACGAGCTCCCCGATCTCGCGGGCAAGGTCCAGGTCGGCCTGTTCAACATCATGCAGGAAGGCGACGTCCAGATAAAAGGATATCCCGTCCGGATGGCGCTCGACGTGATGCTCTGCTTCACCGCCAACCCTGAGGATTACACAGCGCGCGGCAAGATCATCACGCCCCTCAAGGACCGGATCGGCAGCGAGGTGACAACGCATTACCCGGAAACGGTCGAGCTCGGAATGGAGATCACGGCGCAGGAGGCATGGACCGCGCGCCCCGGACGGTGCGTGCGCATCCCGGACTTCATGGCCGAGCTGATCGAGCGGATCGCATTCGAGGCGCGGACCGACAAGCGCGTGGACCAGCGGTCGGGAGTGTCGCAGCGGCTTCCCATCACTGTCATGGAGATCGTGGTCTCCAACGCGGAGCGTCGCGCGATCACGACTGGCGAAGTCGAGATCGTGCCCCGGATCGGCGATGTGTACGGCGCGCTTCCCGCGATCACTGGCAAGCTCGAGCTCGAGTACGAGGGGGAGATCGTCGGCGGCCAGGCAATAGCACGCGAGCTGATACGGCGCGCGGCGGACGAAACCTTTCGCGCGCGCGCCGGTGGGGTCAACACGGATGAAATCATAATGTGGTTCGACGGCGGAGGCGCGTTGCAGGTTACCGACGACGTCGCCGCCGACATCGCCGTGCGCGGGTTCGAGGCGGTGCCCGGCCTTCTGGATCTCGTCGAGCTGGTTTCGCTCGCGAGCCGCGGGGACGTGCCCGTCACCGCCGCGGCGTGCGAGCTGGTTCTGGAATCGCTCGTCGCGCGGCGCAAGATCTCGCGAACCGACGGCGGCAGCTACGGACGGGCAATCGAAGAAAAAAGACGCAGGCCGGGCCAGGATTATTTCGGCGGTCCCTCTGTCTAGATCGAGTGTCTCCGTGCGCGCCGCCAATATCTCCGACCTCGATACAGTTGTCGCGCTCCGTCTCGCGCTCCTGCGCGAGCACCAGGGCAATCCTCTCTTCGAGCGGCTGCACCCCGACGCGCCGGAGCGGGCGCGAGGGCTGTATCGTACGCACCTCTCGTCCGCCGACCAGGTGATCCTGCTCGCGGAGCGAGAGGGCCGGCCCGTGGGTATTCTTCGATGCGTGCACGCGATCAGCTCTCCCCTGCTGATGCCGGAAGCCTACGGCTACCTGTCATCGGCGTACGTCGCTCCAGGCGAGCGGCGAACCGGTATCTTGACGGCTCTCTTCGATGAAGGTGCGGTATGGTGCAGAGCGCGCGGCCTCGGCGAAGTTCGACTGTACGTCTCCGTGAGCGACGACGTTGCGCGCGCCGCGTGGAGCTCGCTGGGGTTCGCCGCTGTCGAGGAGCTGCGGGTCCGCCGTCTCGCGCCGGCCGACGGAGACTAGCGTGGCGATAATCACGGTCTCGCGCATGTATGGCTCCGGCGGCTCCGAGGTGGCGCAGTTGGTTGCGGAGAGCCTCGGGTGGACGCTGCTCGACAACGCGGTGGTCGATGCAGTCGCCGAGCGGATCGGCGCGACGACCGCCGAGGTTGCCTCGCGCGAAGAGCGGGTCCCTTCTATGGTAGAGCGCCTGGCGAGCGCAATGGCCCTGAGCTCTCACGAGTGGCTGACCCCGATGGCGGACGCAAAGCTGCCGCCCAGCGACGAGCGCCTCGTGGAAGTGACCACGCGTGTCGTGGAGGAGGCAGTCGCGCGCGGACCGCTGGTCGTGGTCGGGCGGGGCGCGCAATCCATGCTCGCCGCGCGGTCGGACACGCTTCACGTGTTCTGTTACGCGCCTCGCCCGGCGCTCATCGCGCGCGCCGTCGCCAGAGAGAAAATCTCCGCAGAAGAGGCGGCGAAGCTGGTCGACGCGACCAACAAGCATCGGGAGGATTGGGTCCGAAAGCACTGGTCCCGCTCATGGCGCGCGCACGAGAACTACCACATGAGCCTGGACACGGAGTGGCTCGGGATACGGGCCACCGCTGACATGGTGGTCCAGGTGGCCCGTGAGCGGTTGGGCGAGAGAGAACGGAGTAGCTGAAAAAATCGTCTTGCTCCCCGGGGTACCGCCCCGTACAATTGGCCCCTGGCCAATTTCGCCCGGGATGCGCACCGTTGTCCCACTCCTGGCGATGTCCGTCCACCACCATATGGGGTGCTCATGAAACGCGCGACGTTCTTTCCTCGTTTCCTTCGTAGTACATCGCGGCTCGCCGCAGCCAGCATGCTCGCGCTAGCGACGCAGCTGCTCACCGCCTCGACCGCCGAATCGCAACAGGCAGGGGTTATCGCAGGCACCGTACTCGGTGCAGGCGGACAGCCGTTGCCGGGCGCGCAGATCCGCGTCACAGGCACCAGCCTCGGCGCCGTTACCGACGCCAGCGGCCGTTTCCGGATCGTCGGTCTCGCTGGAGCCCAGGCCGCGATCGAAATTCGCCGCATCGGTTATCGCATGGAAAGTCGCCAGGTCCAGGTTGGAGACGCCAACGTGCGCGTCTCCATGGCTGAGCAGTCCGTCGCCCTCGACGCAGTTGTCGTAACGGGTACGGCCGGCGGTCAGTCCAAGCGCGAGCTCGGTAACGCGGTCTCGACGATCAACGCGGCGCAGGCCAAGGAAATCGCGCCGATCAACAGCATCCAGAACCTCATCAGCGGTCGCGCGGCTGGCGTTGTCGTGCAGAGCGCGACGGGCAACGTCGGCGCTGGCGCGAGAATCCGCATCCGCGGCGCGTCCAGCATATCGCTTTCGAATGAGCCCCTGATCTACATCGACGGCGTCCGGGTCGCCAACGCGCCCGCGACCGGCTTCTCGAACCAGGGCTTCGGATCATCGTCGATATCACGCATCAACGACATCAATCCCGACGACATCGAGTCGATCGAGATCATCAAGGGCCCGGCAGCCGCGACTCTGTACGGCACCGAAGCATCGAATGGCGTCATCCAGATCATCACGAAAAGAGGAACGACCGGAGCTCCCAGGTGGAGCCTCGCGACCCGGTTGGGAACCAATTATATCCGGGATCCCGAAGGTCGCTGGCCGGTGAACTACGGGACGATTCCTCGCCCCGGCGGACCGGCCGGCTCGCGAGATACCGTTTCGATCGACATCATCGAACTGGAAAACGCGCGCGGCACGCCTGTCTTCACGAATGGGCCGCTCCGCGAGTACGACCTCAGCACCAGCGGAGGCTCGAGCATCTTTACCTATTTCGTGGGCACGGGAATCGAGGATACCCGGGGAGCCGAGCCGAGCAGCACGGTCAAGCGATACTCAGGACGGATGAACCTGTCGATCGTACCGAACGCCAAGTTCAATACGTCCATGAACCTCGGATACGTGAACGGTAACATCCGGTTGCCGTGCGAAGCAGGCTGTGGAGGGCGTACCCTCGCGACGCAATGGGCCAACGTGATCCACCACGTCCCGCTCGCGGATGGCTCGCCAAACCCGCGCCGCGGCTTCAACTCCGCACAGCCTGACCAGTACGACCGGTTCGTGCAGATCACCCAAGGAGTCAACAGATTCACCGCAGGCGCGCAGCTGAACCACCAGCCGTTCGGCTGGCTCAAGCACCGCCTCAGCGCCGGCACCGACAGGACGAATGAGGATGACAACTGGCTTCAGCCCCGGGCGCTGACCCCGTTCGACAGGGTGTTCTTCGGCGACGGTTACCGGGCCGTCCAGGCGCGCCAGCTCAACTACTATACGCTCGATTATTCCGCATCCGGCATCTTCGATGTGAGAAGCAATGTGAAGTCGACCACCTCCGTCGGCGCTCAGTACTACCGCAACTCGCTCACGTCGCAATTCTCCGAAGGGTCGACCTTCCCCACGGGCGGATTGACCGCCTTGTCATCCACTACGACCAGTAAGTCGACGTTCGGCGATTCGGAGCAGGATGCGACGCTCGGATTTTTCGTGCAGGAGCAGATCGGCCTGAACGACAGGATGTTCCTTACGGCGGCGGTCCGGACCGACGACAACAGCGCCTTCGGCCAGAACTTCGACCGCGTCGTTTACCCCAAGTTAGGCGCGAGCTGGGTCATCAGCGAGGAGCCGTTCTTCAGACTCCCCCTCCTGAACGCGCTTAAGCTTCGCGCGGCCTACGGAGAATCCGGAAAGCAGCCGATCACGTATTCGGCGCTGCAGACATACGCGGCCGCAACTGGTCCTGGCGACGTCGCTTCGGTAAGGCCCCAATTCCTCGGGAACCTTGATCTCGGGCCGGAGAGAAGCAAAGAGCTCGAGGTTGGCTTCGACCTCGGCGCGCTGAATGACCGCGTGGGCGTCGAGTTCTCCTGGTACAACAAGAATACGACGGACGCGATCCTCAACCGTCAGATCGCGCCGTCGATCGGTATCCCGAACACACAGCCGTTCAACGCCGGGAAGATTCGAAATTCGGGCATGGAGCTCATGCTCCGTACGACGCCCATCCAGCGGGACGCGATCGAGTGGGACATGACGTTTGGAATCGGCACGAACGACAGTGAAGTGAAGGATCTCGGAACGCCCCAGGCGATTCTGGACCTTCGGAAGGCTAGCGGTGCCCCCGATTTCGTCGTAGGGGGCACGTTCATCAAGCACCAGGTAGGGCATCCGATCGGCGCCTACTTCGAGCAGCGTGTGGTCAGCGCGAAGCTTCTGCCGAACGGAAACGCGGACGTGGCCAACGTGCTGTGCGACAACGGGAAAGGCGGCACGATGATCTGCGCCGGCCCGGATCTTATCTACAACACCGCCGATGACGCGCCCGATGTGTTCCTCGGAAAATCGTCGCCGGGAACGGAAGGGGCGTTCAGCAACACCCTCACTCTCTTCAAGCGATTCCGCGTGTACGGACTTGTCGACTTCAAGCGGGACTTCGTGAAGGTCGACGGAAACTTCCGCGCGCGTTGCGCCATCTTCGGCCGGTGCCGCGAGAACTTTTATCCACTGGAGTTCGATCCCAAGACCATCGCGGGCCTGCGCTCCAACGGTCAGCTGGTCGACTACTACATCAAAAACTCGAGCTACGCAAAGTTGCGCGAGGTGAGCTTCTCCTACACGGTTCCCTCCGTCGCTACTCGCTGGGCCAGGTTCAATCGCGCTGTCGTCACGCTGGCAGGCCGCAATCTCGCGACCTGGACCGACTTCACGGGTCTCGAGCCTGAAGCCTTTTTCCTCGGCGGCAGTCGCGGCGGCCAGTTCGGTCAGTTCGAGCAAACGACGAATCCGCAGCTGACGTCGTGGGTGCTCGGCGTCAATCTGGATTGGTAAACACGTGCCTATCAAACCTTCGAATCGAGAATCGGTCATAATGTCTTCATTGAACGGAAAGGCACGCTGGACGTTGCGGACAACAGTAGCTGTACTGTTTCTGGTCCCCGCCGCGTGCGACACGCTCCGCAATCCGCTCGAGGTCGAGCCCGCGAGCCGCATCCCGGCCGTGGAGCTCGAGACTCCCGCGAACGCACGGCTCCTCTCCACGGGCGCGATTGGTGACTTCGAGTGCGCCGCCAACGCCTATACAGCGCAGGGCGGCCTGATCGGCGAAGAGTTCGTGTACGCGCAGCAGACCGCTTCGCGAACCCCTTACGACCGGCGCAACACCACGAAAGATGATTCCGACTACGCGACCAATACCTGCACCGGCGGCGGTGTGTACACGCCTTTGCAGACGGCGCGGCAGTCCAATGAGAACGTGCTCGCATTGCTGAAGACATGGACAGACGCCGACGTGTCCGCGGGCGAGGGTGCGCCAAATCGCACGAATCTCATGGCAATCGCGGCCGCGTATGCCGGATACGCGTACATATACCTGGGCGAAGGATTTTGCACGATGGCGATTTCGTCGGTGAACCTCGACAAGACCATCACGTACGGAGGTGAGATCCAGCGCGACAGTGTATTCAAGCTGGCCATCGCGCGGTTCTCGGAAGCGATCACGGCAGCCACGACCGCCGGCAATACCGACATCAGGAATATGGCCTACCTCGGCCGCGCGCGGGCCAGGCTGAACGTCGCGGACTACACCGGCGCGAAGGCCGACGCGCAACTAGTCCCGTCAGGTTACAACAAGGTCATCAGCGCATCCGAGACGGCCGCGAATCGTTTCAACAGGGTGTTCGCGGAGAACAGCGTCAACAACACGCAATTCTCGGTGGGCGAGCCGTACCGCAGCTTGACCGACACGCGCGTGCCAGTGGTAAAGTCTACGAGGCCCAACAGCGCCACGGGAATTCCGCATTTCTACCAGACCAAATACCCGACAGGAGCGACTCCCCTCCCCCTCGCGACACATGACGAGGCGCAGCTCATCATCGCCGAGGCCGACATTCGCGCCAACAGCCTGGCGACCGCGCTTCCCATCATCAATGCGTCGCGCACGCGCGGCGGCCAGACGGTACCGTTCACGGGTACGACTCAGGCTCAGTACCTGGCCGAGCTCGTCGACCAACGCCGCCGTGAGCTCTTCGCGGAGAGTCATCACCTGGGCGACGTGATCCGGTACGGCATCGCGATTCAGCCGGCGGCGGGAACGCCGTACCATTTCGGCGGAACCTATGCGAACCAGATCTGCCTACCGCTTCCGTCTGCAGAACGACTGAACAACCCTTTGATCGGTAGCTGACTAGGGCTGTTGGGCGTGGGCGACTAGACTGTTCGTGACTGCGAAAAAAGGCCCTCGCCGTTCGGCGGGGGCCTTTTTCGTTCATCTTACGGCCGCGCTCACCCGCGAAAGCCTAATCATTGCTTGACAGCTGCAGAACCGGACGTAAACATGACTAATCACAATCAGATTTTGGGAGGCAGCATGGGATCGCGATGTCTTCGATTTCTCGCGCTCGGAGTCCTGGTCTTTCCCGCTCTCGCGGTGGCACAGGGCACGGTTCGCGGGCGCACAACAGACGCGGGCACGGGAGCGCCGCTCCCGAACGTCCAGATCCGCGTGGATGGGACGACTCTCGGCGCTCAAAGCGGTACGAACGGCGAGTACGTCATCGTCGGCGTGCCGGGCGGGACTCAAAGCCTCAGTGCGCGGCGAGTCGGATACGCTCCGGCGCAGGCGACCATAACGGTCGCGGGCGGGGCGACGATCACGCAAAATTTCGCGCTCAGAGCCGCTGCGGTAACGCTCAGTGAAGTCGTCGTCACCGGAGTAGGAGCTCCCACGACAAAACGACAGCTGGGAAACACGATTGAGACGGTCGCTGGCGAGGCCGTCGGGCGCGCGCCCGGCGTCACATCAATAGATCAGGCGTTGCAGGGCCGCGTTACCGGCGCCGTCATCTCGGAAAACTCCGGCCAGCCTGGCGGTGGCGTCAGCATTCGCCTCCGCGGAACCAACTCCATTCTCGGGGGCGCGGAGCCGCTGTACGTGATCGACGGGGTTCTAGTCGACAATTCGTCCGAAGCTCTCGTCAGCTTGAGTGGGAATGCCCCGCGTGGTAATCAAGCGCTGAGCAACCGCATGGCTGACTTCGATCCGGGGGATGTCGAGCGAATCGAAGTGCTGAAAGGCGCTGCTGCCGCCGCGTTGTACGGCGCGCGCGCCAATAATGGCGTCATTCAGATCTTCACGAAACGGGGGCAGCCGGGAAAGCCAAGGATCACGGCCAGCAGCGACGTGACTTGGGGGAAGACCCCGAAGCGCTACGACCTCAACATGCACCCGAACGCCGGATTCACGGATGTCCTCTTCGGGGGCGCTCCCGCGCTCGATGCTCCGATAGAAAGATATGATATCCAGGATCAGGTCTTTCGCACCGCAATGAGCAGCAATACCAGGCTCTCGGTGGCGGGCGGCAACGCCGGGACCAGCTATTACATGGGCGGCGGGTATCAGCGGGAGGAAGGCATCCTGCGCACGACCGACTACGAACGGACCAACGTCCGGGCAAACGTGTCGCAACGGTTATCCAACCAATTGGAGGTTGGTCTCCGGGGCACATACATCCGGTCGGAGGCGGAGTACATCCCCGAGGGCGAGCAAACGCAGGGGGTGCTCACCAGCGTGATCTTCACGCCGACTTCATTCAACCCCGCCTTCAATCCGAACACCGGGCGATATCCCTACAATCCTCTTCTTGGAGCAAACCCTCTCGACGTTCTCGAGAACTGGTCGGCGCCGGAAAAGGTCACCCGGATGCTCGGCGGTCTCGATGCAACGTGGCGCCCAATCGAAAGCCTGTCCATCAAATACGTAGCGGGACTGGACGACTACCGGCGCGAAGCCCGGTATTTCCAGCCGCCGTTCTCGACCGGGGCCAGTTTCACCGGCTCGATCCAGAATCCGGTACAGTTCAGCCGCCTCTTCAACAACGATCTGACCGCGAACCACGTCTGGACGGTTAGCCCGTCGCTCGGTCTGAACACGACTCTTGGCTTTCGCTATACGTCGGACAAGAACGAGAGCATTCGCGCGGCGGGCTCGGACCTCGGCCCCGGACAGACGCTCGTCGGCGGAGCCACGCAGACCGCATCGCAGAGCAGGTCGGAGCTGCGCACCGTCGGCTGGTACATCGAGGAGCGCGCTAGCATCGCTGACCGGCTTTTCCTCACCGGCGGCGTGAACTGGGACGCTTCGTCCGCGTTCGGTGCCGATCAGCGCGTGCAGATGTTCCCGCGGCTAGGACTCTCCTACGTCCTCGACCGCGAATCCTGGTGGCAGGAGACCGTGGGTAATGTTCTCAGCTCGTTCCGACTCCGCGCGGCGTATGGGCAGACGGGCGGCCAGCCCCCTGGTCTCTATTCCAGATTCGCGAATTACGTGAACACCTCTTTCAGCGGCAAGCCGGGCCTCGTCTCGAGCACCACCGCGGGCAACCCCGATCTCAAGCCCGAGCGGCAGCGGGAGTACGAGGGTGGGTTCGACGCCGGCTTTCTGGGCGACCGCGCACAGATCGAGTTCAGCTATTACGACAAGAAGACAACCGATCTGGTTCTCAACATCCCGCTCCCGCCGAGCAGCGGATTCCAGCGCCAGTTCCAGAACATCGGAAGCCTGACGAACAAGGGCGTCGAAATCGCCTTGAACACGGTCAACGTCAACCGCACGACCTTCGGCTGGCGAACCCGCTTCACGTATTCGGCTAACCGCAACAAGATTGACAAGCTCGTAACCGAGGCCGACACGCTCGTCTTCGATTACCTCAATGCCGTGATAATCGGACAGCCGATCGGCGTGTTCTTCGGCGGGACTTATGCCCGCACGCCCGATGGCGCGATAGCGTATCGGCCGGTCACCGTAGGCGGGCGAAGCTTGAATCTTCCGTACCGCGAAACCGTAACGCTGCCAAGCGGTGCGGTCGTGGCGGCCCGACGCGTCATCGGTGATCCTAACCCGGATTTCGTCGCCACTCTCGGCAATGAGTTCGACCTTGGCGATCGTGTTCAAGTGAGCGTCCTGCTCGATGGACGCTTCGGAAACGACGTCGCTAATTTCACGCGCCGGATTTCGGAGTTGTTCGGCGTAGCGAAAGTGACCGAGCGTGAGATCAGCGGCGACACGGTGTTCCGCACGTTCTCCCTAAACCCGGCTGGCAGAAGCCTCATTTACGAGGAATACATCGAGGATGGGAGTTACGTGAAGCTGCGTGAGATCGCCGTTCGGCTCTCGCTCAGCCCCGCGCTGGTGCGGCGGTTCGGTGCGCAGGACGGATCCATCCGGCTCGCGGGGCGTAATCTCGCGACATGGACGGACTACACGGGGCTCGACCCGGAAACCAACATGTTTTCAGCCAGCACCGTGTCGAGGGGTGTGGACTTCGCGACCAGTCCGCTGCCCCGCCAGTTCAGCATCGGCCTATCCTTCAACTACTAGGTGCGCGAATGACACATATCCGGAAAATCGCGCTCGCGGCCGCGCTGACACTCGGCGCCAGTGCGTGTGATCTAGAGCTGACAAATCCCAACTCACCCACCGAAGAAGCGGTGGTCACCGACCGGGACGGGTTGCTCGCGGTCGCCGTGGGGATGCAGGGACAGTTCGCGCAGGCGATTGACGATTATATGGTGACCAATTCCCTGGTCACGGACGAGTGGGGTACCCAGACGCCCGCTTTGATCTCCTATCAGTCGCTGCTCACGGGGCAGAACTTCGACCGCTCTTACGGAGTCGTCGAAGCGCCATGGGCAGCGTCATATTCCGTCATCAAATCCGCGAACACGGTTCTCGTCGGCGCGGATCAGGTCGGGCTGGGAGAAGGGTTACGAGCTGGAACCGTATCGATAGCCAAACTGTTCAAGGCAATGGCGTTTGGCATGCTCATCCAGCAATTCGAAAGTGTGCCCGTGGTCGTCACCACCGAAGGATCGGTTCCGCAGCCCCGCACGGTGGTCCTTGATACGATCCTTACCCTGCTCGAGTCTGCGCGCGCCGACATCGCGGGAGTGTCAGACGCCGATCTCGCCGGGTTCCGTACTCGCGTCGCGGGAACCGGATTCGACCTTCGCAACACGATTGACGCCATGCTGGCGCGCTACTACCTGCTCGCGGGCAGGCACACCGACGCCATCACCGCCGCCGACCGGGTCAGCAGGACGATTCTCTCCGTCCTGTCGTATCCGACGCCGAGCCGGAATCCGATCGAAAATCTCGCCTTCCAGCTCCGCTACGTCGCGGGCCTGCAAAGCTTCGTGACGCAGGCGGAGAGCGGAGACCGCAGGCCTTCGTACTGGCTCAACACCACGATCGCCGGTCCCAAGGGGAACCCGGACTCGGCCCTGCTCTTTCTGCGGAAGTACTCGACTCCAAACGAGTCCTTCCCCCTCTACCTCCCCGACGAAATGAAGCTCATCAAGGCGGAGGCGTATGCACGGACCAATCAGCTGGTTCAGGCGCTGGCCCTGGTCAACGAGGTGCGAACGCAGACGAGCTCTACTCTCGACGAGCCCGTTGCCGGCCTCCCTCCGATCGTGCTGGCGACCCAGGCGCAAATTCTGGCCGAGATCGCGAGGCAGCGGCGGTACGAGTTGTACGAGCAGGGAATGCGTTGGGAAGACACGCGCAGGTTCGGCACGGCGGTGACGACAACCCCCACCCTTACGTGGCTGCCGATTCCGCAGCAGGAGTGCGATGTGAATCCGGCGAAGCCGTGCGGATGAGGACTACAGCTAGCAGCTAGCTGCTAGCAGCGAAACGAAGAGCCTCCGTCGAGAGACGGGGGCTCTTTCATTTGGCATACTTCGCAGGGTCCTTCTGAAACTCACGCATGCACTGATCGGAGCAGAAATAATAGGTCTTGCCCTGAAACTCGGCCTTCCCCTCGGCGGATTCGGGCATGACCGTCATGCCGCAGACGGGGTCGGTGTGATCAGTCATCATCGCTGCTCCTTATAAATATGATCGCTCCACCTGCAACCACCGAGCCATCAGCGGAAATCATGCGACTGGTGCGCCAGCCCCCGCACCTTCAGCTCCTTGAACCTCTCCCCAACCACATTCATCACCGCGCCGTCCCGCTCGAACCGCCCCCGCACCATGATGAACGTCGCGTACTTCACCGGCTCGGCGAACTCGTCCACCAGCTTGCTCGGCACGATGATGTTCATGAAGCCGTGCTCGTCCTCCAGCAGAAGAAAGATCGTGCCACCCGCGCTCTCCGGCCGCTGGCGCACAGTCACCAGCCCGGCTACCAGCACGCTCTCCCGGTGCCGCAACTTGCCGAAGTCGCGGCTGCCGACCGCGCCGGCGCCGCTCAGCTTCAGCCGCAGGTGCTCCATCGGATGCCCGCGCGTACTCATTCCCAGCGCGAAATAGTCCATGAAGATCAGATCGCGCTTGCTCAGCGGCCGCGGGGAGTTCATGCCGTTACCCGCCGGCGCGAGCGGGAGCGAATCGCCCGCCACCCGCAGCGCTTCCCACGTGGCGCACCGCCGGTCCTGCTCCCACACCGCGAAGATGTCCGCGCGCGCCAGCGTCAACGCCTCTGCGCGTCCCAGCTCGCACCGCCGCACCACGTCTTCTATCGAAGTGAAAGGCGCCTCGGCGCGCGCGGCCCGCAAACGCTCGATCACCTTGTCGGCCAGCCCACGCACGTGCCGCCACCCCACTCTCAGCGCGGGCCTCGAGAAATCCGCGGTCTCCTCCACCGTGCACTCCCAGTCACCGTCCCGCATGCACGGCTGCCGCACCTCGACGCCATGCCGGCGCGCGTCGTGGATCAGCGTGGAGGGCGGGTAAAAACCCATCGGCCATGAGTTCAGGATCCCCATGTAGAACTCGGCCGGGTAGTGCGCCTTGAGATACGCCGACGCGTACGCGATCAGCGCGAAGCTCCACGCGTGCGACTCCGGGAAGCCGTAGTTGGCGAAGCTGAACAGATCGTCCGTGATCTGCGACGCGACCTCCTCCTTTACATCGTTCCCGATCATCCGAACGCGAAGCTTCTCCAGTACGATCTCGAGCTTTCCCTTCTTACGGATATTCCCCATCGTCCGTCGCAACTGGTCCGCCTCGGCTGCGGAGAATCCGCCGAGCGCCATCGAGATGGACATGGCCTGCTCCTGGAAGATCGGAATGCCGTAAGTGCGCTCCAGAATCGGCTTCAGCCGATCGTCCGCGTAACGCACTTCCTCGCGGCCGAGCCGACGGCTGGTGTACGGGTGCACGAACTTCGCCTGGATCGGGCCGGGACGTATCAGCGCCACCTGCACCACGATGTCGTACAATCGCTCGGGCTTGGTGTGCAGTATCGACGCGATCTGCGCGCGGCTCTCGATCTGAAACATCCCGATGTTTTCCCCGCTCGCGATCAGATCGTAAGTCTTCCTGTCGTTCACCGGCAGCCGGTAAATCTCGGGCCGCTGGCCCGTTCGCTTCTCGATCGCGTCGAACGACCGCCGCACGAGCGACAGCGCCCCGAGCCCGAGAAAATCGAACTTCGGTACGCCGATGGCGTCGAGATCGTCCTTGTCGAACTGGATGATCGTGCGCCCCATGGTCGTATGCTCGATCGGCATGTAATCGCCGAGCGGTGCGGACGAGAGCACGAACCCGCCGACGTGCGTCGAGCGCAGACGTGGAAGTCCCTCGAACGTGCGCACCGCACGGAGCAGCGCGCGCCCGCGCGGAGTCTCCAGATCGAGGCTGAATTGCTTTGCGAGCCCGTTCTGCATGTGCACCGCGCCCGCGTCCGGATCGAACCTGTGCAGCCGCTTGGCGATCTCGCCGGACTGCTCTGGGGGATACCCAAGCGCGCGCATCGAATCGAGCACGGCGTTCGGCGCGCGATACGTCTGCACGATGCATGTGATCGCTGAATGCTCGCGCGCGTACCGGCCGTACACGTAGTCCAGCACTTCCTCGCGGCGGTCGTGCTCGATGTCGAGATCGATGTCAGGCGCCTCCGTCTGGCCGTCCACGCGGATCTCCGACAGAAATCGCTCGAACAGCAGGCCGTTCATCACCGGATCGACCGCGGTGATGCCAAGGCAGTACGCTACGGCCGAGTTCGCGGCGCTCCCCCGCCCCTGGCAGAGAATTCCCTTGTGCCGCGCGAACCGCACCGCATCCCACATCACCAGAAAGAACCCGGAGAACCCGAGCCGCGCGATCACGCCGAGCTCGTGCTCGAGCTGCGCTTGCTCTTTCGGCATGATCTTCCCCCAGCGCTGGTGCGCGCCCTCGAGCACGTTGCGCCGCAGGAACCCGTCGTCGCTCAGACCGTCGTGCTTGGGGAAGCCCGGCAGCGGGGGCCGGAGCCAGCCGAGCTTGAAATCGCATCCCGCCGCGATCTTCTCGCTCTCCTCGATCCCCTGCTCGCGCCCCTCCCATCTGCACGCGATCTCCGCCGGTGGACGCAGCCGCCATTCGCCGTTGGGGTGCAGCACTCCTTTCGACAGGGCGGTGTCCAGATCCATGTCGTGGCGCAGCGCGGTGAGCATGTCGTGCACGAGCCGCGTGTCCCCGTCGATGTACCTCGCATCCTGGCACACGACCCACGACACATTGGATCGCTCCGCGACTTCGATGAGCGCGCCCGCGAGCGCAGCTTCGCTGCCCCCCGTGTGATGCAGCTGCACTTCGACCGCGAGCCTGGCGTCGAAGACATCGCGCCACCGTGACAGGGCGTACAACGCTTCGCTTCTACGCTCCGACAGTATCAACGACGCGATCTCGCCCGTTGCAGGGCCGGTGAGCGCGTGCAGTCCCGCGCTTCGCTCGGCGACCTGATCCCACGTCAGGCGCGGACGGCCGCGCGTGTGCTCGATCGCATCCTTGTTCCAGAGATGCAGATCTCCCACGCGCGAGCGCGTGACTAGCGCGGCCAGGTTGTGGAATCCCTCTTCCGTCCGCGCCAGAAAAGCGGCCGTGTATCCGTCGACGTTGAACTCGGCGCCGATGACCGGCTTGATCCCCTGTCGCCAGGCCTCTTCCGCGAACCGGACCACTCCGCCGAGGTCGGCGCTGTCGGTCAGACCGAGGGAGGTGTATCCCAGGTGGGCGGCTGAGGCGGCGAGCTTCTCCGGGGTGAGGCTGCCGTCGCCGAAGGAGAATCCGGAGTGCGCCCGGAGCTCGGCGAAGCGTGGAGGCATTGGTCCAGCATAGCCCGAAGAAATACCGAAAACAAGGGTGCCGCTGGAGGCGCTTTACCCTCCCAGCTTGTCCAACACCTTTTCGGCGTCCCTGGGGGGAAGCAACGCCGAGATCCGGTCGTAAATCCGTTCGAGCCGCTCCGCGAAGGGAGGGTCTCCCGGGAAGCCCCGGTGTTGATAGAACCTCATTACCTCGCCAAGCACATCGAGATCGGCGGCGGTAAATCCGAAGGGCTGGTTATGGAGAGCGAGGGCGGCCACTGCGTGCCGCTTCTGCTCCATGGTGTAGCGGCGATCCGGACCGTAGGGTCGCTTGTCGGCGGCCCAGTCGGCCATCACCACAAGATCAGCGCCGTACTGGATCCATTCGGCGGACGAGAGGGCGGGCGCGATTTTGTCTGTCATGGTGTGATAGGATCATACCCGCGCGACAGCCTCGAAAGCTAGATTCGTCGCATGCTCGATCTCTCCAAGGCGCGCGTTCTGGTAACGGGCGGGGCCGGATTCATCGGCAGCGCCCTCGTCTGGGCGCTGAACCAGCGCGGCTGCGATTCGATCGTCGTCGCGGACTTTCTCGGACAGGGCGACAAGTGGCGGCACCTCCGTCCGCTCCACTTCGAGGATTACATCGAAGCGGACGAGCTCGCCGACCAGCTCTGCAACGATCGTCTGGGGAAGTTCGATCTCGTGCTGCACATGGGCGCCTGCTCGTCGACCACCGAGACGGACGCCGAGTATCTGATCAGCAATAACTACCAGTACACGAAGGACCTGGCCGAGCACTCGATGAAGACCGGCGCGCGGTTCGTGTACGCGTCGTCGGCGGCGACGTACGGCGACGGCTCCGCGGGGATGAGCGATTCAGCGGAGCTCAAGTACCTGCATACGCTTCGCCCGCTCAACATGTACGGCTACTCGAAGCACCTGTTCGACGTGCACGCCGCGCACAACGGGTGGCTTGGGAAGATCGCGGGGCTCAAGTACTTCAACGTGTTCGGCCCCAA
>JBPCJJ010000090.1:0-7162 GCA_051005405.1 Gemmatimonadaceae bacterium
GTGCTCGCGTTCGAGTACCGCGGCTCGTCCGAGGATATCGGAATGACTGTGCATTCACATCCGACGCTATCGGAGGTCGTGAAGGAAGCAGCGCTTGGAGTGCTTGGGCGGTCGATCCACATTTGACGACGCTGCGCGTTACGGGAAGCCGCAACGCGCTGCCCGCTGCGTGCTGCGCCCTGGCTACGCACCATGAGTGAGCGGGTACTGCGCGAAGCCGACGTCCCCGCCGCGGAGAAGCTGCTGGCCAGCGATCCGTGCTGGGCCGACAATGGCGAGCGTCCGGGCTGGGTGCTCGACTCGATTTCGGGAGAGCTGGACGGGGAGCATTCGGCGCTCGGGTCTTTCGATGGTAGCGAGCTGCGCGGGTTTGCGTCTTTCAACTTCGTGGCAGGCGCCGACCGGACCGGGGCGATCTCCTGCGTTGCGCGCGCGGACGAGGCGAGCGGAATCGCGGTGCTGTCGGCCGCCGTCAAACAACTCTCGTCGGGCGGCGCGCGGCTGATCGTGGCGGAGCTGCCGGATGTACCGGAGATGGCAGCGTACGGCGATCTGCTGGCCATGGCCGGCTTCGAACCCGAAGCGCACGTGAGCGACTACTATGCCGAAGGTGTGGCCATGCGCGTTCTCGTCGCGCGGCTCGCGGACAACGGGGAATCATTTCCTAAAACCAGCACACCTCGTTCCGACCCGACAGCGGCAACGGCTCGCGATTCAGCCTGATCTCGACGAGCGTCGTCGTGTATGGAAAGAAAAACTTCACCTGCGCGTCGCCGACCAGAGAGGAAAGGTCCAGCTCGCCGTCCCATTTTCCGTCATGCGACGTGCCGCTGGAAACGTCGCCCATCTTGTCGCTGCCGAAACCGGTGTAACCGACTAGCGCTGATCCTGAGGAGGCGATGACGCGTATCCAGAGGCTCTTCATGTCGCCGATCGCCAGCCGGGTCAGATTCGCGTGGAAGCACCGCAGACTCGAATCCGCCAGATACGTGTGCACGTCCACCGCAAATGGAATCGGCTCCTCGTCGTCGCCACGGCGCGAATAGAGCTGGACGTTGTAATCCGTGACGGGGTCACCGCGTTCGTCCACGGCCCGGATCACGAACTGTTGCCACTCGTCCATCTTCCGGCGGGTAGGGTCTGAATCCTTCTCGGCAGTGGCAAGCCATTTATCGAACTCCTCCGGGGCGGACACCGAGAGCGCGCTGTCAACGGTATCAACGAGCCACTTGCCGGGAGCGCTCAGGATCGTGCCGTGATTCTTCCCCGCGACGGGGATCATTGGGATATCCAGGTTCGGCCACGGCTCCACGTTCACGCGACCCGCGCCGCCCGCGCCGCCCACGCGCGCCGGGTCCACGCTCAAGTCGAGGACAATCTTTCGCATGTTGAGAGCGCACCCTGACCACCGCACCGTCCCGTCGCTCCCTGGCTGATTCGCAACCGCGCTCACGCCTGTGTAGCCCGAATCGCCGCAAAAGATGAAAACGAATGGCGTAGCGCCCGTGGGCCCATAGTACGTCTCGGGCCCAAGCATGTCCTGGTGCGCGAGATCCCACGTGTAACGACCTCCGAGCTCGAGGCCGTCGAGGATCTTGTCACCAGCTTCCAGGAAGTCGGGACCAAGCTCGCGGTTTCCCTTGAACAGCGCGCCGAGCCAGCTCCGCCCCTTGTGCGCGATCGGCGATCCGAAAGTCGCGGGCGCGAGCGCCACGAGATGCTTGAGCCGGTCGCGGCGCCCGGCGTACGCCGTAAGCCACGACCGCACGACGAGCATTCCGGTGGAGTGGACGATCGCGTCGAACGGCTCGTCGGTATCGAGCCCCGCGCGCACGCGCAATGCGCGGTCGAATCCTTCGGCCACATCGCGAATCGTCACTTCGTTCGTGAGTGAGCGGTAGTTGCAGACGTGGATGGTGCTCACGTCGTAGCCGCGGCGGCCGAGTTCTTCGGACCATTTCCGGAACGACCCCGCGTCTGCGGAATAGCCGTGCACGAGGACGAGCGGCAGCCGGGTCACTGGTATCCCAGGAATCCGAGCTTCCGCGCGATGTCTGATTGCCTCGCGTCCAGCGTCAGAAAGCTCAGCGTTTCCGGCTCGCGCGCGAGATAGAGAGCGGTGGCGAGGTGCCAGCAGTCGGTGCCGCGAACGTAGCCGGCATTCAGGACACGCTCGATCTCGACATGCAGCGGGCGATCGGGCACTACCCAGACGATCCGATCGAGAGATCGGACGTCCGGCGTCACGCGTTCGCGGTGCAGCACGGCGCTCAGCTCGGCCTCCAGAAGGCTGGATGAGTACAGGGCGTCGAACGCGGCGAGCTTCCTGGCGACCGATCCGATTCCTGACTCGCCGAGCGCGATCGCCACGAGGCACGACGTATCGATGTAGGCTCCTTTCACTCAGTCGCGCTCGTCGAGAAAGCGCTTGAGGGAGCCGGGGCGCCTGGCAAGAACTTTGAGCGGAGCCTGAGGATCGACCGCCGGAACGAGCACGCCACGCTCGTTGAGTTCCTTCAGCCGCGCGGCGAGGCCCGTTTCCGCTTGAGGCACGGGCCGGAGCTCGGCGACCGGCTCACCGCGGAGGGTGATGGTCACGTGGTGGCCTTCTCGAACCGTCCGGACGAGCGCCGACAACTTTGCCTTGGCGTCGTACAGCGAGTACGTGTACCTCATACCAGAACGGTATTGTCACTAGTCAGACTAGTCAAGTAACGTGCGCGTTGCCACTTCGAACCGTCAAGCTGATAGCTTCAGGCCAGTAGCTTTCCGCTACGAGCTTGGTACCCCTACTTCGACACATCACTCCATGTCTTTCGGTACGTTCGACCTCCACCCCGACCTTCTCAAGGGCATCAAGGAGCTGGGATTTACCCGGCCCACGCCCATCCAGGCCGACGCCATTCCCCCCGCGATCGAGGGCAAGGACGTACTCGCCTGCGCCATGACGGGAAGCGGCAAGACTGCGGCGTTCCTACTGCCTATTCTGCACAACCTGCTCGCCAAGCCACGACGCACCACGCGCGCGCTCATCCTCACGCCGACGCGTGAGCTCGCGGCGCAGATTCTCGAGGACCTCGAGGATCTCTCCGTTCATACGCCCATAACTTCGGCGTCCGTTTTTGGCGGCGTCGCGATGGGACCCCAGGAGCACGCCTTCCGTACCGGCGTCGACGTGATCGTCGCGACGCCGGGACGGCTGCTCGATCACCTTCGCTTCCCGTACGCCAAGCTCGATAAGATCGAGCACCTCGTGCTCGACGAAGCGGATCGCATGCTCGACATGGGTTTTCTCCCGGACATCCGCCGCCTGCTTCGCTATGTGCCCGCCAAGCGCCAGACGCTGTTCTTCAGCGCGACGATGCCGGGTCAGATCGTGCAGCTCACGCGCGAGATGCTCAAGGATCCAGCGACCATCAACCTCGAGCGCAAGTCCAAGCCGGCCGTCGGAATCACGCAGGCGATTTATCTCGTGCCGCAGGAGAGAAAGTCGGAGCTTCTGCTGACGCTGCTGGAGCGCGAGGTCATGCAGGACGCGCTCGTCTTCACCCGCACCAAGCATCGGGCCAACCGCTTGTGGGAATACCTCGACAAGCGCGGGATCAATGCCGCTCGCATCCATGGGAATCGCTCGCAGCCGCAGCGGACCGAAGCGCTCGAGGGATTCAAGAACGGCGTGTACCGCGTACTGATCGCGACCGACATCGCGGCCCGCGGCATCGACGTCGAAGCACTCGGACACGTGGTGAACTTCGACGTGCCCAACAAGCCGGAGGACTACATCCACCGCGTGGGTCGCACTGCGCGCGCAGAGCTGACGGGTGATGCGTTCACTTTCGTGGCTCCCGGCGAGCTCGGCGACCTGCACGCCATCGAGCGCGTGGTCGGCCATCCGCTGCTGCGCGTGACCGTCCCCGACTTCGACTACTCGGCGAAGACCGCCGAGAGCCTCGAGATTCCGCTGGGAGAGCGGCTCGCGAAGATGCGGACGCAGCGCGCCGCGGATCGCACGCGGTCCAAGGAAAAGAAGTCTCGACCAGCGCCGCAGCGGGATTCGGCGCCCAAGGCCGCGCCGGAGCCGGAAGGTCCCCGCAAGACAGGGCTGCGCCGCGTGTCGCCGTCCAGCGGACGCAGGCGCGGACCGGGAAAGCCCCGCACGTAGGCGATACCCAAAACCCCCATGATCGGAATCAACCGAGCATTCCGAACAGCCATTTCACGACCACGACAGTGAGAATCATTCCGCCCACGGCGAGCAGCGCAAGCACCCCGATCATAGCGAACACCAGGGCTCGACTCGATTGTGTCGTGGCGGCCGGTCGGTCTATGTAGCGCTCGAGCAGCGCCATGTTGCGGGTGTTCGCCTTCCATGCGACGTCGAACAGATCTCCAAATACGGGCACGACACCGACGAGAGTATCCAGCGCGACGTTCAGCACCATTCGGGCGAGCACAGCCTTCGGCGCTCCGAGGCGGGAGCCGAGAAGGATGAAGTGTCCGCCCAACACGGCGCCGGTGACATCGCCGAGTCCGGGAACGAGCCCGACCAGGGCGTCGAGGCCGAACCGGACGTTCGTGCCAGGGATTCTCACCGCGCTGTCGAGCGCCCTTGCGAGGGCGCGGGTGCGGGCGATGCTCAAGGCCGTCGGTAACCGGCGATCATCGGGCGCTGGAGAGATTCTGTCCGCTGGAATGGCTCCCTCTCGTTCAAAGTGTGTCTATAATGATAGGTACAGCGTGTCTTTCCCGACCCTCTCCGGTGCGTAGAATGTCCGACTCGATTTCCCGACGGGATCTCCTCAGGAGCGTGGCCCTGTCCGCCGCGGGGCTCGGCCTCGTGGCCTGCCAGCGACCGAACGCGGACGCGAGAGCGCCGGAATCAGACGGCGCTACGCAGGTTGGCCCGGACGAAGCCCGCCTCGCCGCGTGGGCATCGACCCTCCGCACCGAAGGCGTCGCGCAGGCCCGCGTCCCGCTGGGCCGCAGCGCGACGAGGGTCGGCGAGCTCGCGATCGGCACTCCGTACGAAGCGTTCACCCTCGAGGCGTATCTGCGCGCGGGAGGCAGCCCGTCGCGCACCGAGCCGCTGACTCTGTCCTTGACGAAGTTCGATTGCGTCTCGCTGGTAGAGTCCTGCCTCGCAGTGTCGCGTGTCGCGGATGATCCCGGCGCGCCGACCTGGGACAGCTTCGGCACCGAGATGGAGCGGATGCGCTATCGCGGCGGCGTACGCGGCGGCTACACGTCGCGCCTCCATTACTTCAGCGAATGGATCACCGACGGCGCCAAACGCGGTCTGTACAAGGAGCTCGGCGCCGAGCTGGGCGGAATCGAAGACTCGCGCCCATTGCGATTCATGACCGAGCACCGCGCGAGCTACCCCGCCCTCGCGGATGATGGCGTGTATCGCGAGATCGGCGAAATGGAGAGAACGCTGGATGCTCAGCCGCGTCGGATAATCCCGACCGCGCGCATTCCCGAACTGGCCGATCGTATCGAGACAGGCGACGTTTTGGCGTTCGCGACGGCGATCCCTGGCCTGGACGTAACGCACGCCGCGTTCGCATATCGTGATCCTGCGGGCGTGCTTCGCGTTCTGCACGCCCCCCTTTCGGGAGGCGTGGTCGAAATCACGCGCGCGACCCTGCCCGAGTACGTGGCCGCGATACGACGCTCGACCGGGATACTCGTGGCCAGACCGTTGCGGGCGTAGTCGGCCCTTTCGGCGGCCGCGCGGGAATCCAAGAAAAGAGAGGCCAGAGGTTAGATGCCAGCATGCCAGATCCTTCTGGCTGTCTGGGCTCTGACTTCTGGCCTCTCATTTCTTGGATTCCCAGCGACCCACCCACCGTGCCACCGCCAAAACGCAACGGTGACCGCTCTAGCGGCGTACTTAATAGAGGCAACGATTCGCCCTAACAATGGGTCGAATCCAGCGTCACATCTCACACATACATGTCCTCAAGAAACCCCGCCTGCTTCCTGGCCGCGCTGGTCGCGACCCTGTTCGTTCTTGCCGCCGCTCCGCCCACCGCCGGCGCGCAGCAGGCTGACGTGATCCGCGGTCGGATTACCGGACCCGACAGCGCGGCCGTCGAAGGCGCGACGGTCACGGCCACATCCATCTCCGGCAACGTCAGCCGGAGCGCGCGGACTGACCGTAATGGCCGATTCACAATCACCTTCCCGGGCGGTGACGGCGACTACATGGTCACTGTCGCGCTCCTGGGATACGCGCCCAAGCGGTTCGAGGTGAAGCGCGTCGCGGACGAAGAGATACTCCTGGCCGACGCGCGCCTCACGACGATGGGCGCGCTGCTGGAAGACGTGAACGTGACGGCACAACGTGCCAGAGTTCCACGCACGGGAGACGCGCCGCCGCCGGATGTCAGCGGAACCGAGCAGGCCATCAGCAACGCGGCGGTCCCGGCGGATCTGCTCGGCGACCTCGCCGCGATGGCCGCGACGCTCCCGGGAGTGCAGGCCGCGACGGGCGCGGACGGGCAGGACGGCTATTCCGTGCTCGGGCTCGGCGCAGACCAGAACAACTCCGTGCTCAACGGCATGAGCTTCGGCGGATCCAGCCTCCCCCGCGACGCGGCGGTGTCGTCGTCGCTCATCACGTCGCCGTACGACGTGTCGCGCGGCGGATTCAGCGGCGCGCAGATGAACCTTCGCACGCGGTCGGGCTCCAACTTCGTCACGCGCGGAATGAGCCTGAACCTGGACGCGCCGCAGCTGCAGTGGACCGATCGCGCGGCCAGGTCGCTTGGTCAGGAGTACTCCAACTTCTCGCTCGGCGGCGCGATGTCGGGGCCGATCAGCTTCGACAAGTCGTTTTACAACGTGTCCTACCAGCTCGGACGCCGGTCCAGCGACCTGTTCAATCTCCTCACCACGGGTGCCGACGGATTCCAGGCCGTGGGCATCGCACCCGATTCCGCCGCGAGAGGCCTGGCGCTCCTGCAGGCCCGCGGCATCCCGTTCGACGCGGGCGCGCCAGGCAGCAGAGTGGGCGATCAGGGAGCGCTGTTCGGTACCATCGACATCGCCCCGCCGTCGTCCAGCTCGGGACAGGCTGTGAATTTTTCCTTCAACGGCAATTGGAACAGGCAGCGCCCGCTGGGCGGTCAGGCCACCGAGCTCCCCTCGTACAGCGGAG
>JBPCJJ010000091.1:0-16447 GCA_051005405.1 Gemmatimonadaceae bacterium
GGCAATCGCCTGAAGCTGATTCTCGGGCATCCCCTGCGCGTCAGGAAAGACCGCGAGCTGGTTGCCAGCAAATGGAACGTCCGTGAAGACGTCCAGCGTGAAAAATCGATGCTTTACCATCGATCAGCCGACACGCGGCACGTGGGCTCTCACCGGCTGCGCGCGATCCACGCGCGAACGTTGGTCTCCAGCAGCTCCAACGGGATCGCCCCGTGCGCCAGCACTTCATCATGGAAGGCGCGAACGTCGAACTTCGGGCCAAGCTCTCGCTCGGCCTCCGCGCGCAATTGCTTGATCTTCAGCTCTCCCAGCTTGTACGCCAGCGCCTGGCCCGGCCACGCGATGTACCGGTCCACCTCGACGGTGATGTCGTGCTCGCTCTTCGCTGAGTTCTCGCGGAAGAAGTCGATTGCCTGCTGCCGGGTCCAACCCATGGAATGGATTCCCGTGTCCAGCACCAGCCGGATCGCGCGCCACATCTCGTATGTCAGCTGACCGAACTTCGAGTAGGGATCCTTATAGAAGCCCAGGTCGGGGCCCAGACTCTCCGCGTACAGCGCCCACCCCTCCACGAACGCGGTAGGTCCGATATGGCGCCGAAACTCTGGAACGTTCTCCATCTCCTGCGCGAGCGCGATCTGGAAGTGATGCCCCGGCACGGCCTCGTGAAGCGAAAGGGCTTCCATCTCCCATTTCGGTCTCGAGGTCAGGTCATAGGTGTTCACGTAATACCACCCGGGGCGCCCGGCGGCGGGGGATCCCTGGGAGTAGTAGGCAGTCGTCTGCGAGGGAGCCATGAACGACGGAATGGTCGTGACTCCGTACGGCAGCCGCGGCAGCTTTCCGAACAGCTTCACGAGCTCGGGGTCGATCCGCTTGGAGATGTCGCGGTACTCGCGGACGAGGCTGGCGGAATCCGTATGGTAGAAGCGCGTGTCCGTCCGAAGGAAGCGGACGAACTCCGCGAACGTCCCCGTGAACCCGGTAGAGCGGATCACGGAGTCCATGACGCCGCGGATGCGGCGTACCTCGGAGTGGCCAAGGGCGTGAATCTCACCGGGTGACATCCTGGTCGTCGTCTGCTCGCGGACATTGAACGCGTACCAGGCAGCGCCATCGGGCACCGAGCTCCAGCCGAGCGCCTCGCGAGAGCGGGGTACGTACTGCGACTGCAGATAGTCGTGCAGCCGCTGGAAAGCCGGACGGAGTGAAGTCCGGTACGTCTCGACGGCCGCCTGGCGGAGCCGCTGCTGATCGGCGGCGGGGATGGACGAGTGGAAGGTCACGAATGGCTGCAGCAGCGGGCTGGCAAGCGGGTCTTCCACGATCTGCTGCTTCACCTGCCCCGGAATGTCGCGCATGGTGATGCGCGCGGGCGTGACTCCGAGCTGCTGACCCCGCTGGAGCAGCGCGATCGTCTGATCGATGAGGGCGGGCGAAGCGACGAGGCGCGCGAGCATGTCCTCGTAGTGCTCCACCTTCGACGCGGGCATGCGCACCATCATCTGCGAGATGTCCTGATGCACGCCGCCCAACTGTGTTATCTGCAGCACCTCTCCCGGAAACCTCGCTCCCTCGAGAGATGCTTCCATGTCCCTGCGGAACAGATCGTAGCTCACCTGATCGCTGGCACCCAGCGCCCCCCGGTCGATCGACCGCAACACGCGCAACGGCACCTCGGGAGCAGTTTTCCTGCGCGCGACAGCCGCAGCGGACATGTCCGTCCACCGATCGTTCTGGCCCGGAAAGCCCGCGTACGTCGCGAACTCCGGGTACTCGATCATCGTGTGCCGCCAGTTCACGTCGAACAGCTCGCGCAGTCGCGCGTTATCGGGCTTGGCTCCGCGCGATCCCTCGATAGCGGCATATTCGGCTGCGAACCGAGCCGTCCGCGAGGGCTGCTGCGCGGAGACCGAAGCAGACAGGATCGAAAGAACGAGGCAAAAAGAGAACATGCGCATCATCGTTGGAATCCCGAGTTGGAGTTACAGACCGGTGTTGCTCGAAACGGGTCCCAGGCCGTCCAGAGGCGACGGTGCCTCCGGCGTGAAATCCTCGCCGGGGTTGATGAAGCGATCGCGCTCGATTCCGTACTGCTTGTCGTACAGCTGCCGATATCGTCCGTCGAGCTTGACGAGCTCGGCGTGCGTGCCCCGCTCGACGAGCTGGCCGGCATCGAGCACAAGAATCTGGTCGGCGCTCTCGATAGTCGATAGGCGGTGCGCGATGACGAAAGTGGTTCGCCCGCGCCGAAGCGACTGCAAGCCATCGCGGATCAGCGCTTCGCTTTCGCTGTCGAGGCTCGACGTTGCTTCGTCGAGGATGAGTATCCGTGGATTGGCGACGATCGCCCGCGCTATCGCTACGCGCTGCCGCTGGCCACCCGACAACTTTACTCCGCGCTCGCCGACGATCGTCTCGTACTTGAGCTCGAACTCCTCGACGAACTCGTCGCAGTGCGCGATCCGTCCCGCCGCGCGGATCTCCTCGTCGGTTGCGTCGGGCTTGGAGAACGCGATGTTCTCCCTGATGGTGCCGTCGAAAAGAAAATTGTCCTGCAGCACGACGCCTAAGTGCGCACGATAGTCGAGCAGGCGCACAGCAGCCAGGTCGTGCCCGTCCACGAGTACGCGTCCGCCGTCGGGCCGGTTGAACGCCATCACCAGGTTGATCAGCGTGCTCTTGCCCGATCCGCTCGGCCCCACAAGCGCCGTAGTGAACCCGGCGGGCGCCACGAACGAAATCTCCTTGAGCACCGGCCGCCCGGGAACGTAGGAGAACGAGACGCCCTCGAAGGCGACCTCCCCGCTCGGATCGGGCAGCGCATCGCGGGTCTCATCCTCGGACTGTTCGCTCGCCATCTGCCGCAGCTCTCTGATGCGGTCGAGGCCGGCGAACGCCTCGGTGATCTGCGTCCCGATCGACGCGATCTGAATCAGTGGGGCGGCAACAAGCCCGACAAAAAAGATATACATAACGAAATCGCCGAGCGTCATCGTGCCATCGAGGATCGCGCGGCCGCCAACGACGATCATCAGGACCCCGATGGCGCCGACGATGACCGTAGCGCCGGCGCCGACGGCCGAGGTGCCGGTTATGGTCCGCGCGATATTCCTGAATAGCTTCTCGACCGCTTCAGTAAAGATCTTTTCCTCGCGCTCTTCCGCGACGTACACCTTGACGATGCGAATCCCGCCGAGCGATTCGGCGAGGCGGCCTGTTGCGTCCGCGGTCAGTTCCCCCCGTGCGCGGAACAACGGGCGCAACCTCCCGAACGCGGCGGCCATCATCCCGCCGAACCCGCCGAGGATAATCAGCATCGCGAGAGTGAGCTTCCAGTTCAGATTGAACAGAACCACCAGCCCCACGACCGCCGTGACCAGTCCGCCCGTGAGCTGCACGAGCCCCGTGCCCACGAGATTTCGGATCCCGTCGGCATCGTTCATCACGCGTGAAATGAGGATTCCGGTCTTTGTGGAATCGAAGAACGAGACCGGCAATCGGAGCACGTGCGCGTGGACCGCGCGCCGCATGTCAGTGATCGCCCGCTGCGCGGTAACGCTGACCACCTGTGAGAGCGCGTAACCCGTGACCGCTTGAATGAGCGTCGCCACTCCTGCCGCCAGCGCGAGCGGCAGCAGCAACTGCACCTGCCGATTTCCGATCACGTCGTCGATCAGATACTTGGAGCTGGCGGGCAGCACGAGCCCGGCAAACCTGTTGACCAGCATCAGCGCGAGCCCGATCGTCAGTGGGCGCCGATGGCTCCAGATGAGCTCGCGCGCCTCGCTCCACGCGCGGGAATAGTCGATCGGTTTTTTTTCCGGCTTGATCGGGCGAGGCGGGTTCGTAGCCACGTGGCGGGCAAAAGAGATTCAAGCGAGAAGGCGGGCCGCGTAGGAAGCTACGCGAATGTATCATCCGCCGAAACCGACTCCGCCTGCTGGACGTACGCTCGATGGACGCGCACAGCCAGCTATTTTTTGGGTGTCGAACGGTGCGCGCCACTGCACCTTCACCTATTCACCGAACAGCCCAGTCGATGATTCGTGTTCTGATTCTTGCGTTCCTTGCTGCCGCCCCTGCGTGGGCGCAGCAACCAGCGCCTCCCGTCGGCGAGCGACCCCGCCCGGTATTGATTGCCGCACGATCTGAGGGCGACATCCGCATCGATGGCAGGCTCGACGACGCAGCGTGGGCGTCAGCGCCGGTATACTCGGAGTTCACGCAACTGGATCCGAACGAGGGACAGCCCGGGTCGGAGCGAACGGAGGTGCGAATTCTATATGACGGCGCCGCTCTCTACTTCGGCCTGCGCATGTACGATTCCGATCCGTCCGGAATTCGGTCGCGGCTCGCCCGAAGAGACGATCCGATCTTCGGCGCAGATCTGGTCGAAGTGTATCTCGACACGTACCACGACCGGCTGACGGGATTCGTTTTTCGCATCACGCCGGCGGGCGCGGTTCGAGACGCCGCATGGCTGGCCCCGGGAGGCGGTGGCTTTGGCCAGGATAATTCCTGGGATGCCGTGTGGGAGTCGGGGGCAACAATCGATTCGATGGGCTGGACGGCGGAGCTTCGAATCCCTTTTTCGCAGCTTCGCTACAACGTTGGTCCGACGGATACGACGTGGGGAATGCAGGTTCGCCGCGATATCGCGCGAAAAGGCGAGGTTGCCATGCTCGCGTTCACCCCGAAGCGACTCCCCGGTGGCGCGGAATCGTGGGCCGATCTCACCGGCCTTCACGCCCTCCCCAGAACGCGAAACCTCGAGCTGATGCCCTATGCGACTGCGCGCGCCGAGTACCTGAATGTCGCTCCCGGTGATCCGTTCCGTGGCGCAAGCGCGTACCGGACCAGCGTTGGCGGAGATCTCAAGTACTCCCTCACGAGTAGTATGCGGTTGAGCGCGACGATCAACCCGGACTTTGGCCAGGTCGAGGTGGACCCGGCCCGCGTCAACCTTTCGGCAAATGAGCTGTTCTTTGAAGAGCGGCGCCCGTTTTTCATAGAGGGCGCGGACATCTTCCGGTATGGGCGGATTCGGAGCCACAACTCGTTCACCTTTCCTACGTCCTTCCATTCACGCCGCATAGGCCGGGCACCTCAGCGATCGATCGGTGGCCAGCCCTACGTCGATTCGCCCGACGAAGCTACGATCGCAGGCGCGATGAAAGTCACGGGAAAGACGTCGAGTGGACTCTCGGTGGGCGTGCTCGACGCCTTGACCCTGCGCCAGACTGCACGGTTCGCGACGGTCACCGACCAGCGTGGCACCGAGCCGGTGGAGCCGATGACGAATTACTTCGCCGCACGGGCGCGACAGGAATACAACCAGGGCAACACCGCGATCGGCACGCTGGTGACAGCGGTCAACCGCGACCTCGAGGACGCACCGCTGGCCGCCCTTCTCCGTCGCGACGCGTACGTCGCCGGACTGGACTTCAACCAGAGCTGGAAGCAGCGGGAGTGGACCTTCGACGCGGCGATCACACGGAGCGCAGTGTTCGGCACGCCGGCAGCCATGACGCTGACTCAGCGTTCTCCGGTCCACTACTTCCAGCGCCCGGACTTGGAGTCCGACCGCCTCGATCCAAACCGCCGCTCGCTTCACGGCCACGCGTGGCAGGTATCCGGAGCCAAGAACACCGGTGAGCACTGGTTTGGCAGCACGACTTACCAGGTTGTAAGTCCCGGGTTCGAAGCCAACGATTTGGGCTTTCACTCCCTAACGTCCTACCGCGCACTTTCCACCGTGGTCGCATACAAGGACGACCGGCCGGGCAAGATCTTCCGGAACTACCTGCTCGGCACGTTCTCCGGCTACACGAGCAACTTCGACGGCGATAAGATCGGCCTCTATCACGCCCTGGCATTGGAGGGGCGGTTCCCCAACTTCTGGACGTTCCGCTCGAATTTGATATTCACCGGGCAGCGCTACGACGATCGCCTGACACGCGGCGGGCCCGTGATGTCGCGGCCCCCTGCAAGGTCGGCCGAAATCAGGATCGCGACCGATCAGCGCCACGTTTACTCCGTGGAAGCGGAGTACGAATACTTCAGCGACAAGGAAGGGAGCAGGCAGGACGAGTACTCCCTGAGATTCTCGGCACGGCCCAGCCCAGCACTCCGCGTCAGCTTCTCGCCCCAGTACGAACCCGCCAGATTCGCAACGCAGTACATCGCGCAGGCACAGGATGCGGCCGCGTCCAGCACCTTCGGGCGGCGCTACATTTTTGGCGCGCTGCGATACACCGAGCTTTCGCTGGAGACGCGCGTAGACTGGACGTTCACTCCCAAGCTCTCCCTGCAAGTGTTCGTGCAGCCGCTTGTGGCGACGGGCGCGTATTCGGATTTCCGCAGCCTGCGACGGCCTCGCTCGCGCGAGTTCGACCGCTTCTCGCAAGCCGACGGCACTCTGGTTCGGGAAGATGGCGGCTATGTAGCTTTTCCGGCTCCGGGAAGTTCAATCACTTTCCGCGATCCTGACTTCCATGAGCGCGCATTGCTGGGCAACGCGGTCATCCGATGGGAGTATCGTCCGGGCTCGGCGCTCTTCTTCGTCTGGCAGCAGCGCAGGGCCGGTGAAGGGCCGCGGGGAGATTTCGAGATCGGGCGCGACGTATCGGGGCTGTTCCGCACTGCGCCCGAGAACGTGTTTGCTTTAAAGGCGACGTACTGGATCGGCAGGTGAGACTGGTGGCTACTGACTAGTCACTACCGGGCTCCCGCGAGCACCTCGGCATCGAACGCACCGGTGATCACGCGGCCGGCGCGCTTTACCTGGACCCACACGCGGTACTTGCCAGCGCTAGGAAAGGCGTAAGGAAACGATACGACGTTACCAGTCGGCATGCCCGTGTGAGCCGCCGATTCCGCGGAGTCGGTGGCCGTAACGCGGCGTGACAGCTCTCCCGCGATGGTGTCGGTGGGAGTCCGCAGGTCGAAGCTTCGCTTCGCCGCCATCGGCACGGTGCCCGAGGGATGCAAGTGGATGAAGACGGAGCGGTCATCGCGCATGACGACGGCGTGCGCCGGCATCCCCATGTACGGCTCGAGTGCCACCGGATTCCCGGCGAGGTCGGTGACCGTAAACCGGAGGGGCGCGGGGCGGCCCGCAACCAATGGCGCGGTGCCGCGGTCCCACCGGATAGCCGTTTCGCGATCCGAAGCCGTCCCGCTGGTAGCGCGCACCACCCTCACATGCCACGAATCGTCGCCGCGCGACCCGGAACTCGGCTCCGCGGTCCTCGGCTCCAGCGCCAGCGGTGCCGTCAAAGTCTGCCCGAAACCGCTCTCGTGCACGACGTCGCCGTAAACGTGGTACGCGCCTCCGGGCAGCGGGGGCTTCCACGCGGTGAAGCGAACGGTATCGGTCGTAGAGGGATGCAGGTGGGCGAACGCGCGCAGGTCGTCGCTGATCACGAACATGTGCATGAGCTTGCCGTGATCGGGGATCATGGGCGTATACCCGCGTCGCGCTCCGGGCCGCACTGCCTCGTTCCTGCTGGCCACCCAACCGCTGTCGGTAATGCGCAGCTCCACAGTGCTCGACGGACCGGAGTCCACGGCACTCGCTACGGCCGCCATCGGCCGGAAAATCGATCTGCTGTACGCAGCGTCTTCCGCGTTCCACCAGGCTCGGCCGCCAATGAGCACGGAGACGAGGACTACGGTGGCGATCGCGAGCGCGATGCGGCCCCGCGTGCGCCGCGCAGGATCCACCGGCGTGCCCGGAGCCAGCGCGGCCTCGCGCGCCGCGGCAGCCACGATGCTCACCAGGCCCGCGAACAACACCAGACCTACTATCGCGAGACCGATCGCCAGCGGGCCATCCAGTCCCAGCCTGCGATATGCCACGAAGGCCGCGGGAACGACGACGCTCCCCGAGCCCCGCGGTCCGGCCACGTTGACCGTCACGCTGTTCGAGCCCCCGGACATCACCCACACCGAAACCGCATGCAGCTCGGGATCGCCCGCGACCGGGGTCGCTTTCTCCGGCGGCGGGGGCGCGCCGGCGGCGTCGAACTTGTTTACGCTCGCCGAAACGGAAATGCGTCCCTGCTCCCGCGCCGATCCGTACACGCGAACGGAAATGTCGGCGACGGCCGGGATGACGCCCGGCGACCGAACATGAACCAGCACCCGATAGGGACCGGCCACCCCCTCGAACCACGTGTCGGGGCTTCCGATGTGCGCGGCGCAAACGAGGACGAGCCCGAGCGCCGCGAGACCACGCACTGCTGCTCGCATCACCGCTGAACCCTGGCCATGCCCTTGCCCACCCACAGCCCGAGCCTCGCGGAGATCGTCGCGGCCAGCAGCGTCCATCCCAGCTTGCGAATGAATTCCGCCGCGGGCACCGTGTTCCAGTATTCGTACCGCCACGGTCCGAGCCGCTCCGTGTAGTCCCATTTGTCCACACCGAAGAACCAGTTTCGCGCGCCAGGAGACAGCAGGAATTCCGACCAATACCAGTGAACACCCAACATCACGACTACGAACCCAACGCCGAGGACCGGCGCCAGCAGCCAGTCGTTCATCGACTTCAATCGCGGGAGCACCAGGTCGACGAAGAGAGCCGGCACCACGAGTAGCAGCGGGAAAGGCGGCGGGACCATGTGGGTGACCGGATTGTAGATCGGCGCGAGCAGCGGGGTCGCCGGCATCAGCTGCAGAATCCAGATAAGCACCGTCACGAGGGCCATGTACATCAGGGCAGCGGTAGTGGCCGGCCAGCGCAACGCGCTCGCGCGGGACGTCGCTATCAACACCATCGGAAGCACGATAGCTGTCATCCTGTAGAACATCGGCGCCCGCATCTCGTTGCCGAAGCCGGCATCCTCGACGATCACCGTCGCAAGCATGGTCACCATGATCCCGGCGCTGGCCACGTAAATCAGCTTCAGCCGCGTGTCGTGCCCGCCACGGTTCTGTGCCGACACGGCCATCAGCATCGCGCCGATCTGGATCCCCATCATTCCCAACGCGAGGATCATATGCGGGGGGCTGATGATCTTCACGTCCAGCCCGTACGCGTTGTGCCACCAGTTGTCGAAGGGGGCCGACGCGATCATCATCGCCGTCCCCCATATGCAGACCCAGGCGCCCAGGGGGCCGTAAAAGCCCCAGACGCGTACCGACCGTTGCTTTGCGGCCTCGTCGCCGCCGAACGTGGTTCTAAGCACAAGCCAGCCGCAGCTGACACCGGCTACGACGGCGGCGAGCTGCTCCAGGACATGCGGCGGGCTCCAGAAGGTGTCGCGGCCGACGGTCCGGTGCCACGAGATGTCCCAGATCAGACCGACCACGATGGCGGCGGAGGCGAACAATGTTGCGTATAGCAGCCAGAGCACGGCCCCACCGGGCGCAGTCTCCTGACTATCGGTGAGCGGGATCGAGGTAATCGCCATCAGGGTTTCCTGTCGCTGGTTTCGCGGCAAACATAGCACGCGAAGCTGATCGATGTTTAACGCCCCGCATAGCGCGGAAGTTTCCCGGCCGCGAAGTTTGCCGGGTGCTGAAAGTGGACCTGAATGCCGACCTCGGTGAAGGGTGTCCGTACGACGCGGACCTGCTGGATCTTGTGTCGTCAGCCAGCATCGCGTGCGGCACGCACGCTGGCGACGAGCGAACCATGCGTCTGACAATCGAGGCCGCGTTGACGCGCGGTGTTCTCGTTGGAGCGCACCCCGGCTACCCGGATCGCGCGGGGTTCGGGCGGCGGGAAACGGGGGCGGATCCCGCGGAGATCCGGACGCTGATGCTCGAGCAGCTCGGAGTGTTCGCAGCCGCGTGCGCGGACTCCGGTACCGGGTTCACGCACGTAAAGCCGCACGGCGCGCTGTACAATCGCGCGATGGCCGACCCCGCGGCGGCCGAAAGCATCGCGCGCGCGGTCGTCGAGACCGATCCGTCCGTAGTCGTGTTGTGCATGCCGGGAAGCGCGCTGCAACTGGCGGCTGAGAGCGCGGGGCTGCGCGCCCCGCGCGAGGCCTTTCTCGACCGCGCGTACCAGACTCCGGCGCAGCTGGTCCCGCGCGCTGATGCGCGAGCGCTGGTGAGCGACCCGCAAGCGGCGGCGGGGATCGCCGAGCGCATGGTGCTGGAACACGTCGTTACCTCGGTGGAGGGAATCGTGTATCCGATCCATCCGGACTCGCTGAGCGTGCACGGCGACAATCCGGATTCAGTCGCGCTTCTGCGGGCGGCGCGGGAGCGGCTGCAAAGTCGCGGGGTGACCATCGCACCGTTCGCACGGCGGTGACGAGCGCTAAATGATTCAGCTCGCGCCACTCGGCGATTCCGCCGTGCTCATAACGTTGGGAACGACCATCAACCGCGACGTGAGTCGTCGCGTGCTTGCGCTGGCCGCTGCGTTGAGAAATGAGCGCTTGCGGGGAGTGACCGATGTAGTGCCGGCATACATCTCCCTCGCGGTTCATTACGATCCCGTCGTCGTGGAAGAGAGTGAGCTGACTGCGCGGCTGCGCGAACTGGCGAGCGCTCCCCTCGCCGCACCTGAACGAGCCGAGCAGCGACTTGTAGTCATACCAGTGACGTACGATGGGCCTGATCTGCCGTCGGTCGCGAACGCACGGGGCATCACCGTTGCCGACGTCGTCGCCAGGCACTCGAGCGTGGAATATTTCGTGTACCTGCTGGGATTCACGCCGGGATTTGCGTATCTCGGAGATCTCGATCCGGCGCTACACATGCCAAGGCGCGAGTCTCCCAGGTCGCGCGTGCCGGCCGGGGCAGTTGCGATCGCGGGATCGCAGACGGCGGTGTACCCCCACGATACACCGGGTGGCTGGCACCTGATCGGGACGACTGCAGTCGCGATGTTCGACCCGGCGCGCGAACAGCCGTCCCTGCTTCGAGCGGGCGATCGCGTGAAGTTCGAAGTGGTGGCGTGATCACTGTTCTCGGGATGTCGGGCTTCGCCACCGTGCAGGACGACGGCCGCGTTGGGCACGGCGCTGACGCGGTTCCCCGCTCCGGCGCGATGGACGTCGATTCTTTAGCCCGTGCAAATATGCTCGTCGGAAACCCTCGCGGAGCGGCCGCGATCGAGTGGACTCTTGCGGGCGGGAGCATCGAGTTCGGCGGGTCGACCGTCGTCGCCGTCGCGGGCGCGCACGCGGAACTGAGCCGGAACGGAACACCGCTTCCGGCCGGCGAGTCTGTGACCTTCGCTACCGGCGACGAGCTCACCGTTGGTCGATTCGTCAGCGGAGCGTTCATCTACATCGCTGTCCGCGGCGGAATCGACGTTCCTCCGGTGCTGGGGAGCCGGTCGACGTATCTTCCCGCGGCCTTCGGGGGGTTAGCAGGCAGAAGACTCCGCGCGGGCGACATCCTGCGCACCGCCTCGGGCGACGGCGGTGATGCGACGGCGGTCCCTTCCGCGGTCTCGCGCGCGACGGGAGCGTACCAGGGACCTATCCGAGTCGTAGAAGGCCCCGACAGCTCCGCGTTCTCGACCGGGTTTCGCGAGTGCTTCTGGTCGAGCGAGTTTACCCTGTCGCGGAGCTCGAATCGCGCGGGGTACCGGCTCGACCGGCAGCCGGATTCGGATCCGGAGCAACGGAGCCTCCCGTCCGCTCCTGCATGTATCGGAGCGATCCAGGTGCCCGACGGGAAAAGCGCCATCGTGCTGATGCCGGACGGACCCACGGTAGGTGGCTATCCGAAAATCGGCGTGGTGACATCGGTGGATCTGGTTCGCCTGGCGCAGCGAACCCCCGGAGAGACCGTGACATTCGAGCCGATCAGTGTGCGAGATGCGCAACGACTGCTCCGCGACGCACGTCACTAGACCTCTCAGTCGCCCGGCCGTACAATTCGGAATCGCCATCATCGAGGGCACGCCATGCACGAACGCTTGACCCGCCGTTCGTTACCGCTATTGGCCGGCGCAGCCGTAGTGTTCGGATGCGCGCCAGCAACGGGGCCCGCGCAGCAGCCACCAGCCGCTCCGCCCGGCGCGGCGGCCCCCGCTCCACGACCGGGACCGACCGTTGGGTCGCTGGCGCCTGACTTCTCGCTCCCCGCAGCGACACGGTACGGCCGAGTGGCGGAGCCGTTCACGCTGTCGCAATTCCGGGGGCAGACAATCGTGCTGGCCTTCTTCAGCCAGGCTCGAACCCGCGGCTGAACGATCCAAATGGAGGCGTACCGTGATCAGTACGCCACGATCTTCAACAACGGCCGCGGAATAGTCCTGGTCGGTATCAGTGCCGACGCCGACACAACGCTAGCGGCGTGGGCGCGCGAAAGCTCGTTCCCGATGCTGTTCGCCAGTGATACAAGCGGGTATGTCGGGACGCTTTACGGTGCGTTCGATCCCGCGCGTCGCATCGACGATCGCTCGCTGTACGTGATAGATCCGGAGGGACGGGTCGCGTACACCGCCCGCCCGTTCCGCGCGCTTTCGGCGGCGTCGTACAAGGAGCTAGAGGAGGCGCTGGACAGGATCGCGCCGCTGCCGGCGGACAGCTCAGGGTAGCAGGTCAGATCTCGGCAGGAGACTCACGACATAGGTCGTTCACTGGAGCTACGCTGCGCTAAGACGCTCCTGTGAACGACCTATGTCGCGATTCTCTTTCCGCCACCTCTAGAACGCTTTCCGCACGGCAGCGACGAGATCCTGGTCACCACCCACGCCCGTGTACACCACCTTCCCTTTCCGATCCAACACGATCACGTACGAAGTCGCGGGAACCAGGAACCGCTCCACAGCTTCGCCAGTGTGATCGTACAGGATGTCGTGAGTGAACTTGTGTGCCGCCGAGTAGCGCCGAACTCGCTCCAGCGACTCGTTCGCGGAAACGGCCACGCCCACAAACTTCACGCGCGATCCATACAGCTGCTGGGCGCGCTGAAAAGAAGGCATCAACTGGCGGCAGGTTGAGCACCATGCGGCCCAGAACTGGATGAGCACGGGCCCCTTACCGACGTATCGCGCGAGTGAAACCGTGCTGCCGTCGAGCGCCTGAACCGAAGCAACCGGGGCGTTCGATCCGACGGGGAGCCCGAAGTCCTGCGCGCGAGCCTCGCGACTCGTCGCGGCCGCGAGGCATACGCAAGCGAACGTGACAACGCGAAACGCGAATGAATTCATGCTATTGATCTGGTAGTCGTTGGCTGATGGCCGCTGCCTATATCAGCAGTCGGCCCATCTGTATCAGATAGTACTCCGCTACGCCCAGCATGATCACGGCAAACCCTCTTTTCACCCACAGCATCCACGCGCCGGCCCTGGGGAGACGGACGGCATTGCCACTGGAAAGGCCGACAACCACCAGTAGCGCGCACATTCCCAGGGAGAAGGCAAAGAGATAGACGAAGCCGAGTACTCCGCTGCGCGTAGCCCCAACCCATGTGAGCACCGCGGCCATTACCGGCGCCGAACACGGCGCCGCGACGAGGCCGGAGGCTGCTCCCATGGCGAAGGCAGCGCTGTAACGGCCGCCTCCTCCAACGGCCGCGGCGCGCGCCATCAGCGACCTTGGAACGGGCAGGGGCATGACATCGAGCATCACCAACGCCGTATAGACGAGCAGGTTCGCCATGGCGAAGTAGAGCCACGGATTGGTGCTGATCGACCCGAAGAGCGACCCGGTGAGTCCGGCGATCGTGCCGAGCGCGGCGTATACGAGGGCGAGCCCGGTTACGTACGTGAAGGTCAGGCCGGCGACGGCGAGCCGAGACCGCCGAGCTCCGTCGATCGAGCTTCCACCGACGATCGCTGCCGTGATCGGGATCATCGGGTAGACGCATGGCGTGAGGCTCGTGAGAACCCCGGCGGCGAAAAGCAGAGGGATCGCCAGCAGCGGATTCGCGGAAAGATTGGCGGCGACGGAGGCGACATCCATGCAATAAGAATACGGCCTGTGCGGGCAGGAGGGCCGCAACGGAGTATCCTTATCGCATGGCTCACCGCCTCACCAAGACCAGATTCTCCCAGGGTCGGCAATGCCACAAGCAGCTCTGGTGGCGAACGCACGAGAAGTCGGCGCCCGAGCTTGCCATCGATAGCGCGACGCAAGCGCTTTTCGATCGGGCCAATGAGGTCGGTCGCATGGCTCGGGAGTATATCCCCGGCGGGAAGCTCATCAATTTTCCGCCGTGGGAGTACGCCGAAAGTGTCGCGGCGACCCGCGCGGCGCTGGCGTCCGGAGTTCCGGTTATTTACGAAGCAACGTTCCTGGCCGACAACGTCTTCGTTGCGGCTGACATCCTGGTCAACGGTTCCGACGGCTTCACATTGATAGAGGTCAAGATGGGGTTCAGCGTGAAGCCCGAGCATTACGCCGACGCCGCGATTCAGGTTTACGTCGCCCGCAGGAGCGGTCTCGACGTGCGCCGCGTGGAGATCATGCACCTCTGCCGTGAGGGCGTGTTCCCGAACCTCGCCAATCTGTTCACGAGGGTGGATGTGACCGCCAAGGTAGAGGAACTACTCGGCCCGATCCCGCAGGAGATAGCCGCTCAGCTCGCAATGCTTGACGGCGGGCTCCCGACGCTCGATCCCGGCGATCATTGCTCGAGGCCGCGACGGTGCAGCTTCTGGGACCGCTGCTGGCCACCGGGCACGGATTTGCTCAGCGGTCAGCCCTCCCGCGCTATGGCATAACCGAGTGCCATCCAATCTCGCCGGGTTCGGGTTGGCGGAACGACTAAGATGCAGCCTCGGGCTCCGGAAAGCTGCCGAAGGGACGCAGTCGGTCGAAGACGCCGCACGCAGATTCTGCGAGTTCTTCCATGACGAGCTCGTGGACGCGGCCGGCGATCCCGCCTGCGCCTTGGTCAGATTCTACATCACGCAACCCTACTCGCGATTGCCCGCCGATCTGCAGGAGTTCGCCCGGTCCGCCGCCGGCGTCGAGCGGATCGGTGGCGACACCCGCTGTCTCACGTTGCTGGCGACGTCCGGCGCCGAGCCTGCCTGGCAGTCGCGCTTTACCTCGAAAGGCCACCGGGCGATCCCGCTGATGAGCGTCGAGATGGTCGAGAAAGCTCCCATGATCTCGCAGCTGATTAGTGCGTTCGGGCTGGACGTGCGTGACGTCGTCGGTGATTCGGGTTCGATCGTCCGCGATCTCGGCGGCAAGACGTACGGCGTCTTCTACGTGGCGGAAGCAAAAGGAAGTCCCTACATCCCGGCCCAGGCGGAATTCGTAGAGCCTTACGGGATCAAGTCGGTGATAGGCGCCGGGGGAGCGCTGGCGTCGGGCGAGCTGTTCGCGATCGTTCTGTTCACGCGGGTGCACGTGCAGCGCCAATCAGCGGACCGGTTCCGCGCGCTCGCGCTGGATGCCAAGGCCGGCCTGCTGCGTTTTTCCGATCGCCAGATCTTCGAGAACCCGTCAGCGAACGCCGGGCGGATCTGATTCAGCGACGGGCGCTTCGCGAGGCGGTCTGTTTTTCCGTCGCGAGCAGGACTTCCTTTCGCTCGACACCGAAGCCGTAGCCCCCCATTGAACCGTCGTTGCGCACGACGCGGTGACAGGGGATCGCGAGCGCGACAGGGTTAGTAGCGCACGCTCTGGCAACCGCGCGCGCCGCGCGCGGCTCGCCGATCGATTTCGCGACCTCGCTGTAGGAGCGCGTCTCGCCGTACGGGATCTGCTTCAGCGCCCGCCACACGCGGAGCTGAAACGCGGTCGCGCGGATGTCGAGCGGAAGATCGTCGATCTCCGGCCGCTCTCCGGTCACATGCTCGAGCATGGCCTCCGCGAACGGCGAAATTTCCGATGCGCGCCTGAACGTGGCATTCGGGAACTCCGAACGTACGGATGCGACGACGGCATTGTGAGTATCACCGATTCGGACCGAGCACAGTCCGCGCGCAGTCCATGCGACGAGTATGAGACCGATGGGCGATCGCGTGACGGCGTAGTCTATCGCCATGCCGTCGCCCCCTTTCCGGTAAGTGGCAGGAGTCATACCGAGCGCGCCCCCAGCGTTCTCGTAGGCTCTGCTGCTCGAGCCGAATCCAGCGTCGTACGTTGCCTGGCTCACGGTTCTTCCTTTCCGCATCGCGGATTTGAAATGCTGATGGCGCTTCATCCGGGCGTACTCGGCGGGTGACAGGCCGACCAGGCGCTTGAATGTGCGCTGCAGGTGCGATGGACTGGCGCCCACGCTGGCGGCCAACGCCTCCAGCGTGACGCGCTCGGTCGCGTGCTGGTCGAGAAATGCGCGGGCGCGCCGGGCCAATTGCGCGGCTGCCGAGCCCGTGGATCCTTCCCGACCATTCGGGCGCGTCGTAAGAGCAGACATGGAATGAAGCTACGCGGGCTCCGGGAGAGCGGCTATCCGATTCTTGCTCACCTTAACCCAATCTTCATTAAGCCGACGTCATCGAATCTTCATCAAAACGTGTGCACGAAAGTCTGCGTTCAGCGTCTACTGTGTAGCACCAACAAGGAGACGA
>JBPCJJ010000092.1:0-9372 GCA_051005405.1 Gemmatimonadaceae bacterium
GAGCGGGATGGCCTCCAGCTCCTTCGCCGCCGACCGCTTGATGCGGACGCTATAGCTTGCCACGCCGCTTCATGTCGCGGACGAGATCCTCGAATGCGAGCGTGGGCTCCTTCACTCGGTCGCGGAAAGCCGCCAAGTCGTCGGCATCCTCGGCCAGGGCGTTACGAACGGCAATGTTGACCAGATCCGAAATGCTCTGATCGGTTTCCGCCGCCTTGAGCCGCAGGGCCTTGTGGAGGTTTGTATCGAAGTACACGGTGGCGCGTTTGGCAGTGGTCATGATCGTAGTATAACGTTATAACGTCATGACGTCAAATTCAGTATTGTTTCTCGCAGCCAATGCGGGGTACAGCCCGACACGTGCACCTCGATAGAGAGGCCTGACGAATATCGCGTCCGAGAAGCATGTTGAGGACATGAAGTGCCTGGCTACTCTGCGCGAATTACCCGCGTCGTGACAGCGCCGAAAAGCTGGTGGCTTTCGGTGCTGGCCGTCGGCACCGTCGCTGCGACGGCGCTGACCCTCGAGGCCGCGGGGCCGCCGCGCGCTGGATCACGGCTGTGTACTCTGGAGCCTGGCCGCACGCTCGCGCTCATCCGCGTCGAGCAGGACACCATGCTTCGGGGCGCCGCCGGCAGCATCCGCCCGATGTCGGCATCCGGCGTGCGCGCCGGCCCAGGTGACTCCCTGGTCGCGACAGCCGAAACGCTGATGCCGGCCGCGCGCGTGCGACTGCTGCAGCTGGACTCCGCCACTCGCGGAACCCTCGCGGCGAGCGGCATCACCGCCAGCCAGCCCGTCGCCTTCATCCGCGCGGCGCCGTATCGCGCCGATTGTCGAACGATCCGCTGGACGGACACGGTGCCCTTCGTCAAGCGCGGGGAGGTGGGCTACGTCCGTGCCACGCTCACTCCAAGTGAATATTGGATCGATGGGGTTCCGTTGCTCGTCATTCCGGATGAATGGAACTACCCATACCCCCGACGGCGAGGTCTCGTCTCTCGCCTCCCGGCTGACGTACCGCTGGCGCCGGCGGACGCGATGTTCAGCCTCAACGCGATCCTCGAGATGCCGCGGGCGACGAGCGCGGAAGCCAGAGCAGCCGCGGACAGCGCGAGACGCCTGCGCGCGATGGAGTGGGCTCGAGCGAATCCCGCCGCCGCCGAGCTGGAGCCCGTGCGCGCGCTGGTGCGCAGTGCCGTGCTCGGGCCCGACTGGGAGGCCGCCATGCGCAGTCCAAGCCGGCTGCGCGGCACTTACCGCGTGGACATGGAAGTTGGTGACGAGCGGGACATCTGGTTTTTCCGCACCCACGAGCGGCCCGGTTATGGCTGGCGCGGTGCGGACACGCTCGCGACGACGGCGGACTTGCTCGCGTCGCCTTACATCGTTGGCTACCGGCTCGTCGGCTTCGCGGCGGGCTCGCCCGATTCATTGTTGAGCGCGATGCCGAGCGGGTCTGCGTGGCCGCCGCTCGTCTGGCTCGCCACCAACGACCGGCCCACCTCGCCGGGCAACGACGCGCGGCGCGCGCTCACGGGTGAGCTCGAGTTCATCCTTGCCGCGGCTCCGGAGCGGCTCTGGAACGATCTCGAGGTGCTGGTTCCGCCGCGAAGCGCCGCCGACAGCCTGCTGTGGGCCCGACTCAACCGGCCCATCGTGCGAGGCAGGACGCAGCCCCGGATCCCGGTCACAGTACGACTGGATGCGAACGGTGGAGTCCGCGCGGACACTTCGCTCGTGGTGAATGGACGCGCGCTGCGGGTGATTCTCCAGCGCGTGGATACGCTGTCCATTGGCCCTCGTCGGGGGCCAGGCGCGGTGCAGGAATGAGCCTGGCATGATCGCTACAGAGATGGCGACGGCAGCGCGCCCTGCACGAGGAACTGCTCCCGCGGAAACGCGTATGTCTCGCGGCTGAGGTAGCCGCTGGGCGCGACTTCCACGCGCTCGCGCGATGCGAAGCAGTACCATGTCTCGAACGACTTCGGCTTCGCGCCGCCGAACGCGGACGGGGCGAACACACCGACGTTGATTCCACCTTCGACGTCGCGCGCCGACGGGTATTGGAAAGCTTCGACGCCCGCGGCCCGCATCGCAGTTCCGAGCGCCTGCGATGCCGCGTAGCGGGTCGGCGAAGCGATCGCGCGCCGATGCGCATCGAAGGGCGGAGCGGCGAGGTCGATGCCGCGCGAGGTCCGCACCGGCGCGGTGAACGCGGTGAGCGCGGTCTCGACGGTGCCGAGCGATGCTCGCGTACCCTCGAGAAAGAGGAGCCGGTAGTACGCGACCTCGGCGAACGCGCCGCGGCGCTCGAGCGAGCCGTACCAGATCCCGCGCTCCCGCCGCCCGCCGAAGCGCGAGCCGTGCGGAAGCGGCGGATACCGGAACGGCGTGAACAGCAGGTAATGCAGCCGGCCGCCGGTCACGTCGGGCGGCTTCACCCTGTCGATCAGCTGTTCGAGCAGCGCTTGCTCGTCGGCGGAGTCCACGAGCTTCCTCGTCGAGACCTGATGCTGCGCCTCCACCACTCGCCAGGGCGAGAGGCGGAGCGTGCGCAGCTCAGAGTCGCCCGCGCATCGCGTCCAGATACTGAATGACATCTACGAGTCCCTCGACTGTGCGGATGCGATCGGCGGGGACTCCGCCGAGGTGGTCGTTGGCCGCGTGGAGCCATGCTTTCGCTTTCTCGTCATCGCCGCCGACGAGCGCGTCGAGTGACCGGTACAGGCGCAGGAAAAGGAGAGCGAGCTCGCCTTCCTTTTGATCCGGATCGAGCGTCCGCCCGATTCGAAGCCTGGAGACCGACGCTTCGCTCGTGCCGATGATCGCAGCTAGATGTCTGCTACGGAGATCGAGCCGAGCCGCCGCGGCAAGCGCTGCCTTCGCAAGAACTTTGGAAGGGTTCGGTGATACAGCAGGTCGTACGAGCGATGGAGTCATATGCAAATGCAAGAATAATTGGATAATCTCGCAAATGCAAGCACTCGGCCGCAGCTAATCGGAGGCGGTATCTCCATCCGATTGGAGCGTAGGGACACCAATCCGTTAGTGACCCCGAGACGTACGAGGTAAGCTCTTTCACGGGAGACTTGCTCGAGGACGGGATCAGCGCGTACCGCCCACTCCGGGTTGGTATAGTGAGGGAATGCGCTGGGCGCGGAACACGTAACCCGGATTCCCATAGATCTTCCACACTACGTTGCCCGCGACGTCATGCTCTTCCACGCTCGCGCCGTTGCCGAACGAGACCAGCGTGCGACCGCCGGGCAGGTCCTGCGTGCTTCCGCCGAGCTGCGCGATCGCGCCCGTGGACGACGCGTGCGTCGCGGTCAGCCGCACGGTGCGGCGTGCGGCATCATACTCATACCGCTCCGCACGGCTGGAGAGTGGATCTCCGAGATTGTCGAGCAACAACAGCCGTCCCGCGCCTGTGGCGCGAAGCCCATGCTGTCGGGCGAATGGCGCGGCGACGTCATCGAACATGAATTGGTTGCGGGCGCCACCCATGCGCCACATCACTGCCTTGGTTCGCGTGTCGATCTTCGTCACTTCGCTGAGGTTGCGGAACGAGACCAGCAGGTTTCCATCGAAATCCAGGTCGAGCGCGTTCCCGTGAGTCCAATTGATCACGGGTCCTGACAGATCCCCTGCAGCAAGTACCTGAATGTCCAAATCGATGTGGTCGAACGGCGACCAGTCGAACAGGACCTCGCCCGTAACGCTGATGTGCTGGACAGCCGTTCCGAGCACGAGCGCCTGCGTCGAACGCCCGGCGGCCGAAAGATCGATTGGCCGGACTTCGTCGCACAGCAGCCAATACGAGCCATCGGGCTGCGCCAGGAAATCGTGGAAGCGCGCTTGCAGACCCCGCGCACAGCCAAGCGTGCGCGTAGCATTTCCCACCGGATCTATCTCAACCCACGGAGCGGGACCTGCCTGCGCAGCTGCCGAGGGGCGGGCCGCGTAGCGCCCATTGGGCTGCGGCTGAAAATTCAAGCCCGGCCCATTCGGGAACCGGCGGTACCACACGACGCGACCGGTGTTGTCAATCACGAGTCCGTAATTGCCGGCGGCTAATGCGACGTACCCGGGTGAAGGATTCGGCCCGCCGGCCATGTATCGGGGCAGATCCGCGGGGAGTGTGTCCGTCACAAATGGCAGGGCCGTGGCGGTGCTGCTGGCGCAATGGTTGAATGCGACTACCTGGATGTCGTACGCGGCTCCTGGCTGCAGGCCCAGGAGCGGGATGGGTACCGAACCATCGCGCGCCGCGACCGCCGGCGTCACGCTGTCCAGCGTCGCGCCCGGCATGCCGAACCGTACGGCAACGCTGTCGGCCGCGCGTACCTCGGCGGTTACGATCGCACTGAGCACGTTATGCGGATTCGAGGCGACGCTGCTCGACGCCAGCACGGGAGGCTCACACGCGACGGGCTCCAGCACCGCATCACAAGCCAGCGACAGTCCACTCGCGCCAAGCAGCGCTACCAGCGCCGCTTTACGGGCGCCAAGGCGGTTCATTCTCTTTTCATTTCGACGTCCATGTGAACCACTCCGGAGATTGACACCGGTCGGGTGGCAGTGATATATCCCGCCTTCACTACTGTCACCGCTCCAGTAGCTGGAAGCCGACACAAGCTGTAACGGCCGAGTGCGTCCGTCGTCGTCGTTGCGACGACCATCTCCATACCCCACTCGAAGTAGATACGCGCATCTGCGACAGGTTTTTGGCCGCTTGCGGTAACCTCGTACACGCCTCCGGCGAGCGCTGGCGGGGGCGGATTGGTGTCCGCCCTCGCATTGCCCTGCCAAACCATCTCGATGTTGGCCGTCGAACTCGATCCGGTCAGTTGGGTGAACGAAGCGCAGGGTTGGTCGTATCCAGGGCGGGACGTCTGCAGCACTATCAGCGCGGCCGGCAGGTTCGGAATCCGGTATTCGCCCCTGTCATTCGTTTCGACGCGTCCCACGCTGTAGCCATTCCCGTTGGGATACTCGACCCATGCCCACACAGAAACTCCGGCCAGAGGGGTGGTACCAGTTGCGGCGCGCTCGACTACGGTACCTGTCAGGACATTGGGCCCACCGGTGGGAAACGGCGGACAGCTCGACGGTATGGCATATCCGGGGCAGTACGTCACGCGGACGCCGAGTGAGGCAGTTGCCTGTGTTCTTGCGTCCGCGGTTCTGGTCGCGCTGAGAGTGAGCGTGACGTCGAATGCCGGTGCGTCGGAAGCTGCTGCAAGGGTTAGCGAGCTTTTCGTCTCCCCAGCGGACAGCACCTCCGGCAGGAAGGTCGCGCTCAAGCCTGCTGGCAATCCCGCAAGGGAGAGCCGCACGCCCCCCCCGCGCGGCCCGACCGTCACGTCCAGCTGTTGGCTGGTTCCCGGCGCAAGTGTGAGCGAAGTCGCCGAAAGAGATATCGTGCTGGTGCTCGCTGCGGGGTCTGTCACTCCACCGCAGGCGAGCACGCCGGCTGCTCCAAGGGCCGACAGAAGCCGCCGCGCCGTCACGGCCGCCAAACCGGAGAACGATGCTGTCCTGTCGTTTTCCTCGTAACATTGGAACCGTCAGAATTGATCGTGAACACGCCGTCGTTTCGGGCGAAAACCAGCTTGGAACCACCGGGCAACCATGAAGGATGGCCGCCGCTCGTCAGGCGGACGATGCCTGTGCCATCGGGCGCCATCAACCCGATGGCGAGCTGGTTATTGAACCGGTACGTGCTGAAGGCGATCGTACTGCCATCCGGGCTCCAGGCGGGGGTGCCATCGAGAACCGTGTCGTTGGTTAGTCGCTTGAATCCCGTCCCGTCCCTGTTGATTACGCAGATCTCCATGAAGTACGGCGCTATCATGCACTCGAAGACGATGCGCTTGCCGTCGGGGGACCAGCTGGGGCGCGCTGCGTCGCGAATTTCGCCCAGTGCGAGCTGAAGGGGCGACGAGCCGTCCAATCGGGCCAGATGGAGCGTCGCAAAGCCGTTGTACGGGGAGCGTTGAACCCACGCGATCATGTCGCCGCCCGGACTCCAGGATGGGTCGTCACCGAATTCGGCAAAGGTCAGGACGGTCGTGCCGCGGGTATCCGGATTCATGATCCGCAGACCGCCGTCGCAGTGGCCGTAGTAGTCGTCGCACTCGGTGGTGGAGAATACGAGCCTAGTCCCGTCGGGCGACCACGCAGGACTGTGTCCTGCGTCGAGCGGAAGGACACTTGTCCCATTCGAGTCCGCCACAACTATCCACCGCGTTACGAACGCGTTGACGACGCTGTCGAGTACGAACGCGATGCTCTTGTCCGAGCGCGCGCAAACGACTTCGTAGTTGACCGGGACCGCGGTTCCTCGGGCCACCGAAATCGTGATAGGATTGCTTCCCGCGACGGCGCAATGCGAAGCTGTGCCGCTCAACTCCACCGTGTGGTTGCCAGGGCTGAGGCGGCTTATGAGAACAGATCCACCGTTCGTGACGAGGGAGGCGGCGCGCTCGCCATCTACAAGTACGCTGAACGCGGGCGGCATGTCAGACCCTGTGACGAGGGCTGTAACACTGATGCCCGTGACAACGCATACGACCGAGAAATGAACCTCCGCCATTCCGCCCGAACCGATGGTGAGCGAGAGCGGATGCTCGCCGGCAACGGTACAGTTGTCCGCAACCCCTTCCAGCGACAGGAGGTGGGCCCCTGCGCTAAGGCTGTCCAGCACGGCAACGGCGTTCACGCCGACACCAAGCCGCCGGCCTGAGTCGATGACGAGTTGATATCCGTCAAGGTCCAGATCACCGCCTGTCGTAGCGATGTTGACGCGCGCGCTGCCAAGCGCCGGCCCGGTCGGCCCGTCGCTACACCCCAGCAGCAGGAACGCGGTCAATACACCTATGAGTCGGGCTAAGCCCTGCCGCGAACCGATAGTCGGGATACTTCGCCTGCAATTTCCTTCTGTCCCTGCCTGCATCGCTCCTCCTGTGAAATTCCGTTAAAGGCGAAAGCTGACGAGCCCAGCTCAAGCCACATTCATCGTTGGATCACGCTCTATCAGAGTTCCGTCAGACCTCAGTCGTTGGACTCACATCCCAGCGTTCACGCGCTCCGTCATGGCGACCGGACGTATACTTGAGACACGAAGTCGCCCATCCACACCATATCGAGGTTGTACTCGATGCTCATGTGATTGCCGTACAGAAGTCCGATCGCCTCCCACGGCCATCGCTGGAAGGTGAACGTGATCACCTCGTCCTTCTGAGACCATGTGCCGGGATACTCAAACCCCGGATATTGCAAGGCGAATGACCCGTCCTCATACAGGACGTAACGAGAGGGCTGCGACGACGTCTGAACCGTCTCCACGTAGATCTGGGCGGGGCGCGAAGGCGCGGGGAAAATCGGCTTCGCGATCGGCGCTGGAGCTGGCGGCTCAACCGGAGTGGTTGAATCGCCACAACCCGTCGCCAGGCTGATGCCTGCAGTGAGTGCGACGGCGAGCATGGAAAAGCGTTTCATGTTGGTGCCTCGGGTAAGATGTGATGGGTGTGCTTTGAGCCCGGAACATGGCGAGCAGCGCTCACGCCCCCTTCAGAGCTGGATCAGAGTTCGCTCAGACTTCAATCAGAGTTCGAATCCGGGCTCAAATACGACTCGATCGTTCTTGATGCTGCGGGGCCGGAGTCCTAGGTTGAGCGCGTGACAGCGACCCACGACGAGATACCTGTAGCACCTCGATTCCGTCTTCAGACGTTCGGAACGCTCCGACTCGTCGGATCCGCGGATGAGACGGTGCTCGGCGACCATGGGCACCAGCGCCGCAGGCTCGCCCTGCTCGCCGTGCTCGCGGCATCGGGGGAACGCGGTCGCAGCCGCGATCAGCTGCAGGGCCTCTTCTGGCCCGATGTCCCACAGTCACGCGCCCGCCATTCGCTCGAGCAACTGCTGTACGCGATCCGGACGTCGCTCGACGCAAGCGCGTTCATCGGCGTGAATCCGATCCGCCTAAACGCCGATTTTATCGGCAGCGACGTTGCTGATTTTGCCGCTGCCCTGGAACGCGGCGACTTCGAGGTCGCGGTCGAGCTGTACAGCGGTCGCTTTCTCGACGGTTTCTATCTCGGCGATGCGCAGGAATTCGAGCAGTGGATGGACACCGAGCGCCGCGGCGTGGAGCACAGATACATCGGCGCCCTGGAACAGCTCGCGCAAAGCGCTGAGGGTGCAAATGACTCCGCGGCCGTGGCACGGTGGCGGCAGAAACTGATCGAGGCCGATCCGCTCAGCAGCAAGCACGCGACGGGCTTGATTCGCGCACTGATGAACAACGGAGACCATGCGGCGGCGCTGAGATACGCTGAGAGGTACGAAGCCCTCATGGCGCAGGAGCTGGGAACGAGCGTCGGTCCTGAGGTGGGTGCGCTGGTCGCTGAAGTTCGCGCGCGTGCGAAGACGGGGTCGGTGGTAGTTCGCGGCGCCGTGCCGCCAGCGCCACTGCGTCCCGAAACTTCCCCGTACCTGCCGCCCGCGCCCGGCGCCGGTGAGCCCGCGGCGAAACCGGAGGGGCCGGTCGCGGCGCCGACACGCGTGCGAAAGCGCGCTGCTCCATTGTACGGCGTCGCAGCGCTTACGCTGGCGGCGCTGGTGGTCGCTGCCTTATGGCTGTCACCGCGAGGCAACGACGGTGCCGTGGCTCCGACGGCCGGCGTTTCGATTGCCGTGCTCCCCCTCGCGAATCTCAGCGGTGATCCCCGCGACGCGGCGCTGGCTGACGGCCTCACCGAAGAGCTGATCGGCGTGCTTGCGAAGGTCGACCGATTGCGAGTCGTAGCGCGCACGTCGGCGTTCGCCTTCAGGAACAACGACCTCGATGCGCGTCAGATCGGAGACAGCCTGCGCGTTTCGAACATTCTCGAGGGTGGCGTGCAGAAGAGCGGGCAGAGAATTCGCGTTCTCGTGCGGCTCATTGACGCGCGCGATGGATCGACCCGCTGGTCGGAGAGCTACGACCGTGAATTGAAGGACATTTTTTTGGTTCAAAGCGACATTGCCGCAACCGTAGCCCGCGAGCTCGACCTCCGGCTCGGCGGCCGGGCAATGGACAACCTCCGCCGGGTGCCTACGCGGAACGTCGCCGCGTACGAGCTCTACCTACGCGGCAACGACCCCGCCCTGCTCCGCAGCGACAGCAGCGCCCGTCTGGCCCTGCAGTACTTCACGCAAGCGATCGCGCTGGATCCGGCCTACGCAGCCGCGTACGCCGGGTTGGCCCGCCTGAACCTACGTCTGATCGGGGCCGAGGGTGCCGTGACGCCGAGCGGCGAGCGGCAGGCTCGTGCCAGGGCAGCCGCCCTGAAAGCAGTTGCGCTGGATGATTCGCTGGC
>JBPCJJ010000093.1:0-3066 GCA_051005405.1 Gemmatimonadaceae bacterium
GCGCAGGTACTGGTCGAGCCGCGTGCGGCCAACCACGGATTCGATCGTCTGGAGGAACGCCGAGCCTTTCTCGTAGGCGATGTCGGTAAGCCCGTCGTCCGGATCGCGTCCTGCGAGATTCAGCTTCAGGTGTGTGTCCGCGCTATCGAGCTCCGCGACTGCCTCCTGCATGTCCTGCTGGCCCAGCTGTCGCAGCATATCCGCGTAAGGCTTGCCGCGCAGCTCTTCCATGATGCGCGCTTCTATATACGTGGTAAATCCCTCGTTCAGCCAGAAATCGTCCCACGTCGCGTTGGTCACCAGGTTCCCCGACCACGAGTGCGCGAGCTCGTGCGCAACGAGGCTCACAAGCGAGCGATCGCCCGCGAGAATAGTCGGCGTCGCGAAGGTCAGCATCGGATTCTCCATCCCGCCGAAGGGGAAGGAGGGCGGAAGCACGAGTATGTCGTAGCGCTTCCACCGGTACGGTCCGTACAGCTTCTCAGCGGCGGCCATCATCGCGTCCACCTCGGAAAACTCCGTCGCCGCCCGCTCGACGACCGAAGGCTCGGCGTACACGCCCGTATTGGTGCCGATTGCGCGGAAGGCGATGTCGCCCACGGCAAGCGCGAACAGATACGGCGGGACCGGGTGCGCGAGCCGGAAGCGGAAGACCGAGAGTCCGGCCGAGTCGGTTTCGTTGGCGGTGCCGACGTTCTCCGCGCTCATGACCGCGCGCATTCCCGCGGGTACGCGGATCGTCGCGTCGTACGTCTGGCGGATGCCGGGGGAGTCCTGGGTCGGGACCCAGGTGCGGGTGAGGACGGCCTGCCCCTGCGTGAAGAGGAAAGGCAGCTTCTTGCCGGCGGTCTGCTGCGGCGTGAGCCATTGCACGGCCGCGGCGGTGGGCGCGGTCTCGTACTCTATGACGATCGTGTCGGCTACGGCTTGTGCTGATGTGTCGCGAGCGGGAAATGCGATCGCGAGAGGTGAGCCGAGGAATTCCTTCGCCGCGCCGATGCTGAACCCCAGCGTGTCGCCGCTGGCGGTCGTGACGCGTTTGATCGTGAGGTCGCGGACGTCGAGTATCACGCTGTCCGGGTTGCCGGTTCGCGCGATGGCGAGGCGAGCCGTGCCGCGAATGCGCTTGGCTGTAAAGTCGGGCGTGAGGTCGAGCGACACGTGAGTTACGCGGGCGGTGTCGGGGTGCGCGTACGAGTGCACGTCCCGCGGAAGCGTCCGCTGATTGCCGGTATCGGTCACAGTGTCATCAGCCGGAGAGCAGGCGAGGGCGGCGAATACGACAAGGGCGACTCGGTTCATGACAGGCATTGGGTTCGGGCCGTGATGGGTCAACGTGATTTACGCAGCGATGGTTCGTAGCACTCGGGTAGACTGCCGAGCGCCATCAATGAACGCGCCTCCAAGCAACATGCCTGATTCATTGTACACAGCGAGACTCTGGCCAGGCGTGATCGCGGCAACGGGGGCGTCGAGCGCTATCTCGATTTCTCCGTCTTCGACCCGCAGCAGCTCTCCGGTCACGAGCGGCGCGCGGTGGCGCACCCGCACCTGAACACTGGCGCCGGGAGCAGGTGGATCGGAGATCCAATTCGTCTCGCGGGCGATCACGCCGTTGCCGAGCAGCTCTTCGCGCGACCCGACGACGACAGCGCGCTCTTCCGGCCTGATCGCAACGACGTACACAGGCTCTGCGAAGCCGCCCGGTAAGCCGCGCCTCTGGCCGATCGTGTAGCGCGCGTATCCATTGTGCTCGCCGATCACGGCGCCGTCCGTCATGACTATCGGGCCCTTCGACAGCGCGGGCGCATCGGCCGGCAGGCGCTCGCGCAGGATCTTCATGTAATCGCCGTCGGGCACGAAGCAGATCTCCTGGCTCTCCGGCTTGTCCGCGATCACCTCGAGCCCGAGCTTGTGCGCCAGCGCGCGCGTCTCGGCCTTGGTCAACTCCCCTATGGGCAATAGCATTCGCGACAGCACCGACCGGTCGATCCCCCACATGAAGTAGGTCTGGTCCTTGTTCTCGTCCACGCCGCGGTGCAGCTCGCCATTCACCATGCGCGCGTAATGCCCCGTCGCGATGTACCGCGCATCAATCTTGTCCGCGGTCTTCACGAGGTCCCGGAACTTCGTGAACGTGTTGCACCGCACGCACGGGATCGGCGTCCGGCCGCGCGAGTACTCGTCCACGAAGTTATCGATCACATCCGCGCCGAACTTGTCCTCGAGGTTGATCACATAGTGCGGGATACCGAGCCGCTCGCACACGCGTCGCGCATCGTTCACCGAATCCAGCGAACAGCAGGGCCTGTCCGGAACGTCGGTGCCGTGGCAGAACAGCTTCATCGTCGCGCCGACTACGTCGTAGCCCTGTTCCACGAGCATCGCGGCCGCGACCGAAGAATCCACGCCACCTGACATGGCGCAGAGGACGCGGGTATCGTTTACGGAGCACAGGGCGGACATTCATGAAATCTATTCAACCCGGGGACATGCGGATGCACTTCCACCAGTTTGTCATCGCCGCACTGGCTCTCGCCACGACCGCGGCGGCGCAGGGCAGGCCGCGCGCGCACGACCTTGGCGTTCCCATCGCCGGCACCCGCGGCCCGCTGAACGGGATCACTGACGTTGGCGGAGTGGAAGTCGGCCACACGACTCTGATTTCAGGCACTGGCCAACTGATCGTTGGGACGGGGCCGGTGCGCACCGGCGTCACCGTGATTCATCCGCGCGGCAGGGCGAACGGCGACCCCGTCCTGGGCGCGTGGTTTACGCTCAACGGGAACGGCGAGATGACTGGAACGACGTGGGTGGAAGAATCGGGCGTCGTCGAAGGACCGATCGCGATCACCAACACGCACAGCGTCGGGGTCGTGCGCGACGCGATCATCGCCTGGCAGATGCGCCGGCCCGGCTCGCAGCCGTGGGCGCTGCCGATCGTCGCCGAGACGTACGACGGATTCGTGAGCGACATCAACGGCTTTCACGTGAAGCCCGAGCACGTCTTTACGGCACTCGACGGCGCGCGCTCCGGCGCCGTCCAGGAAGGAAACGTCGGCGGCG
>JBPCJJ010000094.1:0-8415 GCA_051005405.1 Gemmatimonadaceae bacterium
CGCGTGGCTAAGTATTGCGCGCCCTTGTAAGAGCGAGGCATGCCCGCTCGGGCGCTACGCTCGCAAACTGCGTGAGTTAAGACCCGCCCTGGGCGGGCAAGCCTCGCCCTTACACGCCCGGCCTGGGGTGCGCGGTCACCGTTGGGACACAGTCGGGGGTGCTGCCCCAACCACGCGTACGCGCGCGGATGGTGGCACGCACTAACTGCACGTTGGCGGGTCGGCGGCAGGGCTGGCTTGGGTCACCGCAGGCCGCGTCTTAGCGAGCGCAGTTTGCGAGCGTAGCGGCCGGAGTGTGACCCATGCCGGCCTTGCCGCCGACCCGCCAGCCGGACAAGGCAGAGCGCGCTAACTTCCCGCGGGTGAGATTCGAGATAATACGCGACCCGCTGTGGAACAACATCCGACTGGACGAGCTCGCGGTATCGCTCATTGATACGCCGGTGTTTCAGCGGCTGCGGTACGTGCGCCAGCTCGGACTCGCGTACCTCGTGTACCCCGGAGCGACGCATTCGCGGTTCGAGCACGCGCTCGGGACGTACCATCTCGCGCGGCGGACGGTCTCGCTGCTGGGTGAGCGCGGGGAGCTGGACGGACTTGCGGCGGAGGAGCCTGCGATCATTTATGCCGCTGCCCTGCTCCACGACATCGGGCACTACCCGTTCTCGCATGCTCTGGAGGAGATCGGTGCGCTCAATCATGAGAACGTGGCCGAGCCGCTGGTGACAGAGGGGAACGTCGCGCGGCTGCTCTCGAATCGGCTCGGTGGCGACGCCCCCCGACGCGTTTACGAGCTGATCACCGGCAAGAGCAACAGCCCGCTTCAGGGTCTCATCAGTGGGTCACTGGATCTGGATAAGATCGAGTACCTGAAACGCGACGCCTTGATGTGCGGCGTCCCGTACGGGGAGATCGACGTGGACCGGCTGACCAACTCGATGGTCCTCGTGAGCGAGCCCGGCTCGACCAGGAAGCGAATCGGAGTCGTCGAGAAGGCGCTGGCAGCGCTCGAGTCGCTGCTGTTCGCAAAATACCAGATGTACCGAAACGTTTACTGGCACCACACGGTCCGCAGCGCGACGGCGATGTACAAGCGGATCGTGGACGACGCGCTGCGCGCGAACGTATTGAGCTCCGCGGAGCTGGGAAAGTTTACGGACGAGGGCCTGCTCAACCGGCTCGAATCGGGCCCGGCGACTCTGCTCGCCTCGCTGCGCGCTCGGCGCCTGTACAAACGATCGCTCGAGTGGCCTGGCGGAAGTCTCGACGAAGGATTTGGCGACTGGATCGCCGAGGATCGCGACCGTGTCGTTGCCCTGGAGAATGAGCTGGCTCTCAACGCGGGTCTCCAGCCGGGAGAGCTCCTGCTCGATTATCCGCTCAAGACGCAGATGCTGGGGCTCGACCTGCCGGTCGTGCGCCGCAACGGCAAAGTGGAGAAGCTGACCGATGCCGGCTGGAAGGGTGCCATCAACCTCCCGTCGCTCTCCAAACAGCTCTATCTGTCCACCCGCTGGCTGCGGGTCTTCACCGCTCGCAAGGTGGAGCTGGATCGCGAAGCCGTCATGAGCGCGATAGCCAGGCCGACCTGATGCTCGTCGAGCTTCAGCACAGGTATGACCTGTTGGTACAGCGTCAGCGCCAATTTGAAGCGGCGACGATCAACCTGTCGGAAGCCCAGCTGCGCTTCCGTCCGAAGCCGGGGAGCTGGAGCCTCGCCGAGGTAGCCCGCCACATGCTTGACGTGGAGTACCAGGTAACCCGGGCCGCCACCAAACCAGGCGTGGACCGACGAATGCCGAAGCCGACGCCGCGCGAACGGATGGGGCTGTTGATGTTCCACGCGATCACCCTGTTCGGGATCCGGATACGAATACCACGCGCGGTTTCGGACAGGGTGACACCGCACGCAGAGCCGGACATGGACGCGCTTTGGCGGGAGTGGCGGGAAGTTCATGCGAATCTCCGAACTTTTCTCGACGCGACGACCGCCGAGACTCTCACGGCCCTGGCCTACCGCCATCCCATCGTCGGACCGACGCCCGTGAAAGGCATGCTGTCATTTCTCACCAAGCACTTCGACCATCACATGAAACAGGTCTCGCGAATCCGGGCTTCACCGGGCTTCCCTCGCAGTTGATGTGCTCCGTGCTCGACGGTTACCCCGTCGCGCGGAGCGCCGGCGTCGAGTCGGTGGGCGTCCGTTTTACCAGCGTTAGAATGGTGTAAACGGCGACCGGCTCGGCGTCCTGATTGCTGACCTCGACGTCCCACGCGATGACGCCCTGCGGAACTCCGCCTTCGGGCGTGTCCTTCGCGGTTTTCTGCTTGCAGGTCAGTCGCACCTGGATCGTGTCGCCGATATAGACCGGCTTGACGAAGCGGAGATTCTCCAGCCCGTAATTGGCGATCACGGGACCGGGCGCCGGATCCACGAACAGGCCGGCAGCCGCCGAGACCACGAAGTAGCCGTGGGCCACGCGGGCGCCGAAGATCGACTCCTTCGCCGCTGCGTCGTTCATGTGGGCGTAGAAATTGTCGCCGCTTATCGCCGCAAAATCGGAAATATCCTTTTCTGTGACGGTGCGAGTACCCGTGATTAGAGTCTCGCCAACCTCGATCTCGTCGTAGTACTTCCGAAAGGGATGCACCGCGTCCGACTTCTCGTGCGCTCCCCTTATCCATTCGTTGGAGACGCGGGTGAGCGTGGTCGGCGACCCCTGCACGGCGGTGCGCTGCATGAAGTGGAGCGCCCCGCGAATGCCTCCCATCTCCTCTCCGCCGCCGGCGCGGCCCGGGCCACCGTGCACGAGCTGCGGAAGCGGCGAGCCGTGACCGGTGGAGGCCTTCGCGCTGTGACGGTTGAGCACCATCAGACGCCCGTGGTGCGACGCGACGCCGAGGACGACGTCGCGCGCCGTTTCGTCGTTCGCGGTGAAGACGGAACCGACGAGGCTGCCGCGGCCCATCTTTGCCAGTTCGATTGCTTCATCCACACTCGAGTACGGCATCACCGTGTTCACCGGGCCGAATGCCTCGACGCTGTGCGGCTCGTCGCGCGAGAGAGGCTTCTCGCAATAGAGAAGGGTTGTCGGGAAAAACGCGCCACGATCTTTGTCTGCACCGACGACGTCGAACTGCTCCGGATCTCCATACACGCGCTCGCCGGCCCGGAGCAGTGCGTCGAGGCTCTGGCCCACTTCCTCCACCTGCGCCCTGGCCGCGAGCGGGCCCATCTTCACGCCTTCCACCGAAGGATCTCCGATCTTCACGCCCGCCAGCCGCTTCTGGAGAGCGGAGATCACATCGTCCACCATCGGCGCCGGCACGAGCGTGCGTCGAATGGCGGTGCATTTCTGACCAGCCTTCGACGTCATCTCGCGGGTGACTTCCTTGATGAACAGATCGAACTCCTCGCTCCCCGGCGTCGCGTCGGGTGCGAGCATCGAGAAATTGAGTGAGTCCGACTCCATGTTGAAGCGAACGGAATGCTCGATGATCGATCGATGCGTCTTGAGCTTCCGCCCGGTCGTGGCGGAGCCCGTGAAGGTGACGACGTCCTGCGAGTCGAAGTGATCGAAGAGATCGCCAACGCCTCCGACTATGAGCTGCAGCGCGCCCTCGGGAAGAATCTTCGACTCGATCATCGCCCTCACCACTTTCTCGGTCACAAACGAAGTGACCGTCGCCGGCTTTACGATCGCCGGCATCCCGCCGAGGAATGTGGGCGCCAGCTTCTCGAGCATTCCCCAGCAGGGGAAGTTGAACGCATTGATGTGGACGGCGGTTCCCTCGAGGGGAACGCAGATATGGCGGGCGACAAAACTGCCGTCCTTGGACAGCGTTTCGACGGCGCCTTCGACGTGGAACGTCTCGTTCGGAAGCTCGCGCCGGCCCTTGCTCGAATAGGCGAAGAAAGTCCCGATGCCACCGTCCACGTCAACCCAGCAGTCGGCTTTCGTCGCACCGGTCGCCGCGGACGCCTGATAAAACTCATCCTTCCGCTCCATCAGGTATTTCGCCATCTCCTTGAGCATTGCGGCGCGCTCGTGGAAAGTCATCTTCCGGAGCTTCCGTCCGCCGACGGTGCTGCCATACTCAAGCATCGCCTTGAAGTCGAGTCCTTCGCTCGTCGCTTCGGCGACCTTCTCGCCGGTCACGGCGTGGAAGAGCTCGGTCGCCTTCCCTGTTCCCTCAACCCATTCGCCCTGGGCGTAGCTCCGCAGTCTCATCCTGCTACTCTCCGGTTGCCTTCGATTTCGTTTCCCGCCATGTCTGGTACGACGCCTGTTGCGCCGGACGTTCGGCCGGAGCCTCGCGCAGCGGCTCGCACGGGAGCAGCGATGAGCGCAATTGCCCGGGAAGCGATTGGTACAGCTTCGTGCCCTCGGTCTTCCACGCTATCATCTCGTCGCTCACGTCCTTGACGATCTTCGCCGGATTCCCGACCACGACCTTTCTCGGCGGAATCTTCATATCGGCAGGAACGAAGCAAAGAGCGCCGACGACACATTCCGCGCCGACTACCGCGTTGTCCATCACCACCGCGTTCATTCCGATGAGCGCATTCTTGCCGATGCGTGCGCCGTGGACCACCGCTCCGTGCCCTATGTGCGCGCTCTTCTCGAGAACGACGGTCACACCTGGGAACATGTGGATGGTGCAATTCTCCTGAATGTTGCAGCCATCCTCGATCACGATCCCTCCCCAGTCGCCGCGAATCGCGGCCCCGGGGCCGACGTACACGTCACGCCCGATGACGACGTTGCCGGTCACCGTCGCGTTGGGATGAATGAATGCGCTTTCGTGGATTACCGGCCGGAATCCGTCGAATTCGAAGACGTTCGTGGGGGTCACGCGCGCTCGATTATCATCGCCATCCCCTGGCCGACGCCGACGCACATCGTGCACAGCGCGAACCGCTTGCCGGTCTTCTCCAGCTCACGCGCGGCCGTGAGGATCAGCCGCGCCCCCGACATGCCGAGCGGATGTCCGAGAGCGATCGCGCCCCCGTTTGGGTTGATGCGTGGATCGTCGTCCCGCATTCCCAGCTCGCGGATGCACGCCAGTGACTGCGCGGCGAACGCCTCGTTAAGCTCGATCACATCCATCGCGTCGAGCGTGAGGCCTGCCTGCGCCAGAACCTTCTTCACCGCGGGAACCGGGCCCATGCCCATCGTCCGCGGCTCGACGCCCACCGCGGCGCTCGTTACGACGCGCGCAATCGGGCTCAGCTTGAACTCGCTCACCGCACCGTCCGACGCAACGTAGATGGCGCATGCTCCGTCGTTGATGCCCGACGAGTTGCCGGCCGTGACAGAGCCCTTGCCGTCCATGCGAAACGCCGGCTTGAGCCGCGCAAGCGCTTCGAGCGAACTGTCCTTGCGAATGAATTCGTCTTCGGCGAACGGCGAGGGAGCGGGCTTCCCTTTCGCGCCCGGAATGGCAACGTCAACGATCTCACTCTTGAAGCGGCCAGATTCGCGGGCGCGGGCGGCTTTCATCTGCGAGGCGAGGGCGAACGAGTCCTGATCTCCTCGTGAGACCTTGAACTGGTCGGCGACGTTCTCCGCCGTTTCACCCATCGAGTCAATGCCGTAAAGTGGGGGCATCTTCGGGTTCACGAAGCGCCATCCCATGCTCGTGTCGAACATCTCGACATTCCTGGCGAACGGCTGCGCAGCCTTCGACATCGCGTACGGCGCGCGTGTCATCTGCTCGACCCCGCCGGCAATAAACAGGTCGCCCTCTCCGCTCCGAATGGCCCGCGCGGCGTGGGTCACCGCGCTCATGCCGGACGCGCACAGCCGGTTGACGGTCTCGCCCGGCACGCTCACCGGCAAGCCGGCCAGGAGCAGCGCCATCCGTGCGACGTTGCGGTTGTCCTCGCCGGCCTGGTTGGCGCATCCGAAAACCACGTCGGTTATGCGACTCGGATCGACTGATGGGTGTCGCTCCACGAGCTGCGCGATAACGTGCGCCGCGAGGTCGTCGGCTCGTACCTGGGACAGTGAGCCGGCAAAGCTTCCTATCGGAGTGCGCACTCCGTCGACAATGAATGCATCGGTCATCGACCGCGAAATCTAGTGAATGGGAGAAAGACGGGATAAATTGACCCCCTCAATGAGCTACCAATTCGTTCTTGCCGAAACCGATGGTTTCGTCGCGCGCCTGACGCTTAACCGGCCCGACGTTCTCAACAGCTTCAACGGGCAGATGGCGCAGGAGCTGCGAGCCGCGATCGGCGCCGCTGAGAACGACCGGAGCGTGCGCGCCGTGCTCCTGACTGGTGCGGGGCGGGCGTTCTGCGCCGGGCAGGATCTGGCCGACGCAACGCCCCCGCCGGGCGAGGAGCCTGATCTGGGCAGGATCGTGAGGGACAGCTTCAATCCGGTCATTCGCGCGATTCGCGGAATCGAGAAGCCCGTGGTCTGCGCGGTGAACGGGGTGGCTGCCGGCGCGGGCGCCAATCTGGCTCTTGCCTGCGACCTGGTGTTAGCGTCCAGCCAGGCTTCCTTCATCCAGTCTTTTGTAAAAGTCGGGCTGGTGCCCGACAGCGGCGGAACGTTCTTTTTGCCGCGCCTCGTCGGACTCCCGCGCGCCACAGCAATGGCGATGCTCGGCGAAAAACTTCCGGCCGCGCGAGCTCTCGAGTACGGGATGATTTACCAGGTCTGCGAGCCGGCCGAGCTGGCCGGTGCCGCGCTCGAACTGGCGCTTGCGCTGGCCTCGATGCCGACCCGCGCGCTTGGGCTCACCAAGCGTGCGTTCAACAAGTCGCTGAGCAACGACCTCGAGACCCAGCTCTCACTCGAAGAAGAGCTGCAGGGACTGGCCGGCCGAACGAGCGATTTCCGCGAGGGCGTCGCCGCCTTCAGCGAGAAGCGAAAACCGCTCTTTACCGGCGAGTAGGTGGCCTCGCTCGGGCCCGACGCCGTGGTCGGAGTGGTCGGCGCAGGGGCGATGGGAAGCGGAATCGCCCAGGTCGCCGCAGCCGCGGGCCATCGAGTGCTCCTCCGCGACGTCAATGAGGACGCCGGCCGGCGCGGAAAGCTTTCCATCGGAAAATCGCTCGACGCTCAGGTGGCGAAGCAGAAGCTGACCGCGTCAGCGGCGGCAGAGATTCTCGATCGCGTGACCGTCGTCCCGGACGGTGCGGGAAAGCCGGTTTCGCTCGCGACCTGCGGAATCGTGATCGAGGCGATAATTGAGAATCTCGACGCCAAGCAGCGAACGTTCGGCGAGCTCGAAGACGTTGTGGGCGCAGGATGCGTGTTGGCGACCAACACCTCGTCCCTTTCGGTGACGGCGATCGCCGAGGCGTGCGCGCGTCCGGGGCGCGTGCTCGGCGTTCACTTTTTCAACCCGCCCGTGATTCTGCCGCTGGTGGAGATCGTGCCGGGGCGCGCGACCTCTACCGACGTGACCGCGAGCGCCCGGGCGCTCATCCAGTCCTGGGGCAAGACGACCGTTCTCGCGTCCGATACGCCGGGCTTCATCGTCAACCGGATTGCCCGACCTTTCTATGGGGAAGCCATCCGAATTTACGAGGACGGAATCGCCGATTTCGCTACAATCGATTGGGCGATGCGCGATCTGGGCGGCTTCCGGATGGGCCCATTCGAGCTGATGGACTTCATCGGCAACGACATCAACTTCGCTACCACCACGGCCGTATTCGAAGCCACTGGCTTCGACATGCGATACCAGCCTTCCATTACCCAGAAGAAACTCGTGGATGCCGGCTCGCTGGGGAAAAAAACCGGGCGCGGCTTTTACGAATACGGCGGAGGCGCGCCCAGGCCGGATCCAACGAAGGACGAACCCCTGGGGCGGCGCATCGTCGATCGCATTCTCGCCATGCTGATCAACGAAGCCGCCGACGCCGTTCATTATGGCATCGGCTCCCCGTCGGACGTGGATCTCGCGATGACCAAAGGCGTGAATTATCCGAAAGGCCTCCTCGCCTGGGGTAACGAGATCGGGCTCGACAACGTGCTGCGCTCCATCGAGCTTCTGCGTACGGAACACCAGGAGGAGAGATATCGGCCCAGCCCGCTCCTCGAGCAGATGGTCCGCGAAGGGAGGCGCTTCCACCAGTGAGCCCGGCGCTGGACTGGCGGCGCATCGCGTACCTGGTCAATGCGTCGCGCCTGATGGACGATCTCGAGGAAGCGACGAACAAGAACCGCGCGTCCGTTCCGAAGGAGCATCTCGTGCTCTACCAGTTCTCGGCACGAGGCCACGACGTCGCGCAGACGATACTCGGGTCGTTCATTGATCATCGGCATGACGCGGCGGGCGCGTACTACCGGTCGCGGCCGCTACTCATCTCGCTCGGCCTCACGCTCGACGACGCGCTGGCGAGTCCACTCGGAAGATCGGGCGGGTTCAGCGACGGCCGCGACATCGGCG
>JBPCJJ010000095.1:0-5461 GCA_051005405.1 Gemmatimonadaceae bacterium
GCGAAGGATCTGGTCGCGAAGCACGTGGCGGCTATCGGTGGCCGCGATGCGGTTCTTCGCCATCCTTTCTTCCGCGCCAAGGGCACGTTTTCGATGCCCGCCGCTGGAATGACCGGTGAGCTCGACATCGCCGGCGCCAAGCCGAATCTCGTTCACATGAAGATCACGATCCCCGGCGCGGGCGAGATTCTCCAGGGGTACGACGGCAAGCACGGCTGGGCGATGGATCCGTTCCAGGGACCGCGCCTGATCGACGGTGAGGAGCTCGCGCAAATGATGAATGAGGCCGAGTTCGGATCGGTCCTTCGCGAGTCCGCGAACATCGCCTCCATGGAAACGACCGAGAAGGTCACCCTGGGCGCCGAGGAATGCTACAAGGTGAAGATCACATGGAAGAGCGGCCGCGAGGCGTTCGATTGCTACTCGGTGTCGTCGGGGCTGTTGATCGGCAATTTCGCCAAGCAGGAATCGCCGATGGGCTCGATCGAAGCGGTCACTGAGTTCGCGGACTACATGGATTTCGCGGGGCTCAAGCAGCCGACGAAGATCACGCTCTCTGTCATGAACCAGCAGCAGGTGATGACCTTTACGTCGTACGAGTACGGGGCGGCCCAGCCGGCCGCTTTCACCCCGCCGGCCGCGATCGCCACACTCATCACGCAGAAGCCCGCGAACTAGCTGCACGCTCCACCGGAGGCCCATTGGAGAGCGGAGGTCGGGGATGAAGAAGCCGCTCCGTTGTTAAGTTTTCGTCAATGGAGCTGTCCGTTGCGCGTTGAGTAAGCCGGATCCCGCCGTGAGATCGTCGCGCTCGGTGCGCGCGCTGGTCGCCGGGCTCGTGGATTACGCGGGCCTTTTTCCGCCTGCGCAGCTCGGCATGGGAGCGGCGATGAGCAATTACGCGGGGTACCTGTCCGGACCGCACTCGTGGATTCTGGGCCGGTTCGTGGTTCCCATCGCGAGGCTGGGCGAGTTCGACGCGGCGTCGGCGGAGCTGTTGAGCAGCGGAGAAGGGTCGAGCGCGTGGAAGCTCGCGGCGCTCGCGGGCGACGATCTCGCCGCCGACGTGCAGGCCGCCCTCAAGTTCAACTGCCGCCACTGGCAGGGCTCGGAGCTCGGCCACGCGATAATCGACACGATCGAGATGCGTGCCCAGGCCGGACTGGATCCGGTAATGGCGCGCGCGGCGGTGCCCGATTTTTTCACGCTGTACCTCGAGGCCGCGGGCGGGAAGGCGGCTGCAATTGTGGACAGCGCCGAGGGCTCCGGCGCCAGGGCCAAGATCCGCATGGGCGGCGTGACGGGCGACGCGTTTCCCGCTCCTCACGACGTGATCGATTTTCTCGCCGCATGCGCCGCGCGCAGGCTCCCGTTCAAGGCGACCGCGGGACTGCATCATCTGATACGTTCGGAGTATCCTCTTACCTATGAAAGCGGCAGCAAGCGCGCGGCGATGTACGGATTTCTCAACGTGTTCATCGCAGCGGCCGCGCTTTACGCCGGCGCTTCCCGGGACAACGCGCATGACATTCTCATGGAGTCGGATTTGAATGCATTCAGCTTGGGCGACACCGGCATCACGTGGCGCGGGCTCCTCATTTCAACCGGTGACATTTCGGGCGCGCGCGAATTCGCCGCGTCGTTCGGGTCGTGCTCGTTCCGCGAGCCGGTCGACGAGATGCTGGCAGCCGGGTTGATCGGATGACCGCGATCAACGAGACGCACGACCCGGCGTTGAGGTCATGGGTGACTTCGGCGAACGAGCAGATCACCGATTTTCCGATTCAGAATCTTCCGTTCGGCGTGTTCTCGCGCGGAGCGGGCGGGCCAGGCGTTGGCGTGGCGATCGGAGACCAGATCCTGGACGTGAGCGCGTGTCTCGAAGCGAATCTGCTGGAGAGCGATGCCGCGTTCGCCGCGGCGGAGGCGTGCAGATCCGGCACGCTGAACGCGCTGATGACCGCGGACCGGCTGTCCGTTTCCGGACTGCGTCTTGAGCTCAGCCGGCTGCTGCGCGACGAGGAGTCCGGCGGGTCGGGCGCGCGCGCTGCCGCATCGCTGCTGGTGCCCATGCGCGACGCGCGGATGCACGTTCCGGCGGACATCGGCGACTACACAGACTTCTACGCGTCCGTCGATCACGCCACGAACATCGGAAAGATGTTCCGTCCCGACAATCCGTTGCTCCCCAACTACCGCCACGTCCCCATCGGATATCACGGGCGCGCATCCTCGATCGTGCCGAGCGGAGCGGCCGTGCGGCGTCCGCTGGGGCAGGCCAAGCCCGCCGATGCGGAGACGCCCACCTTCGGACCCTCCAAGCTCCTCGACTACGAGGCTGAGGTAGGGTTTTACGTGTCCGGCGGCAACCGTCGCGGCGAGCCGATTCCGATCGCGCGCGCGGAGGACAACATCTTCGGCTTTTGCCTTGTCAACGACTGGTCGGCGCGCGACATCCAGGCGTGGGAGTACCAGCCGCTGGGGCCGTTTCTCGCGAAGAGTTTCGCCACGACCGTTTCGCCGTGGGTCGTGACTTCGGAGGCGCTCGCGCCGTTCCGGGTGCCCGCGCGCGCGCGCGGAGCGGACGAGCCCTCGCCACTGGCGTATCTGGCATCCGCGAGCAATGAGGCGGAAGGCGGTCTGGCACTCACTCTCGATGTATTGCTGCTGACCGAGCGGATGCGGGCCGAGGGTGCGGAGGCGTTTCGGCTGAGCCGCGGCAGTCTGGCAGAGATGTACTGGACGCCCGCGCAGTTGCTGGCGCACCACGCCAGCAACGGGTGTAACCTCCGTCCCGGAGACCTTCTTGCGAGCGGCACGATATCGGGGATCAGCGCCGATTCTCGCGGTTGCCTCATGGAGCTCACGAGTCGCGGAGCGCACCCGATCGCGCTCCCAAACGGCGAGGAGCGGAAGTTCCTCCATGATGGGGACGAAGTGCTGATGCGCGGAAGTTGCAGAAGGACGGGGTTCGTGACGATCGGATTCGGGGAATGCCGCGGAGTGGTAGAGGCCGCAACAGCCAGCTGATTGCTGGGTATCAGGTATCAGCGACCATGTCCAAAGACTTCTTCTACCGGGAAACGCTCGGCATTCGCATCACCGTTCGTCCCGTGTACCTGCGGGACCAGTCGGACGCGTCCCGCAGCCATTATGTGTTCGCGTACTTCGTGCGAATCGAGAACGTCGGCGAGCGGCCGGTGCAGCTTCTCTCGCGCCGGTGGCTGATCCACGATTCGATCGGCGAGGACACCGAGGTCGTCGGCGACGGCGTAGTCGGGCAGCAGCCGCTAATCGCGCCGGGGCAGGTGCACGAATACCGCAGCTTCTGCGTGCTAAAATCGCCCGAAGGACATATGGAGGGGCAGTACAACTTCATGCTTCCCGATGGCGGGGAGTTCTCCGCGGAGATTCCGAGATTTCTCCTGATTGCGAGCTCCTCGAGCGGACTGCCATCCTGAACCGCTTTTCCCTGAGTGACCACACAGATGCGGAAAATATTCGACGTTTCCATCCCACTGACCACTGGCGGCCTGATCTACCCGGGCAATCCGGAGATCCAGATCACACCCCAGCAATCAATCGCTGACGGAGCGTCGGCAAATGTCAGCACCCTGGTGCTCGGCTCGCACACCGGGACGCACGTTGATGCAGCGAAGCATTTCTTCGACGACGGCCAGCCCGTGGACCAACTCCCGCTCGACGCGCTCATCGGGCGCGCGACGGTGCTCGAGTTTCCCGATGACGTCATGCAGATCGGCGCGAAGGAGCTCGACGGCCAGCCGGTCGAGGGCGTGCAACGGGTTCTGCTGAAAACGCGCAACTCTGCTCTGCTCGAACAAGCCGAATTCGCGAAGGACTACACCTTTCTCGCGCCGGACGGCGCTGAGCTGCTCGCGGACAAGGGTGTCGTGCTCGTGGGCATCGACTATCTATCAATCGAGCAGTTTCGGTCGGGACATCACCGCACGCATCGCACTCTGCTCCAGCGCCGCATAGTGATCGTCGAGGGTTTGCAGCTGGGAGGCATCGCGCCGGGCGTGTATGATTTCATATGCCTTCCATTAAGGATTACTGGCCTCGACGGCGCGCCGGCCCGAGCGGTGCTGTTGGAGCTGTAACCGGCAGGCATGCTGGAGGGAATCCCATGAATAAGACGCGAACATCCAAGACTGATATTCTCCGGCAGATCCCACGCGCCCGCGCCCGGGATACACGGGAGCGAGCGGCGGGCCGGCGTGCTGATTCAGCTTACTACGATTGGGAGACAGGCCGCGTGATGATGGAGCTGACCGAGCGGCAAGCCCTCCCCCGCCAAGTAATTCGTATTCGCTACGCCTACCAGAAATTACCGATGGTCTCGCGCCGCTGCTCCGCGTTAAAGGTTCTCGTTCATCGAAGATTCGGACGAACGCTGTCGGTAAAATACTCCACACGTATTCCGTGAACCCGCGTTCGCTGCTTGAAAACGCGAGCGGTGCTGTCGTAACGAATCCGTAGCACTGAATCGCTCCCCCATGCAACGTCCGCGCGTGGTGCACCGTCCTCCGCCCTCGGTGCACGGTCGTGGTCGGCATCTACCACAAAAACATCGACCAAACGACCGCCATCGGCCCTGCCCATTGCAACATGGAGAGAAAATCAGTGGTCGCTCCACAGTCCTTTACGTAAACTCTTGCGCGTGGGTCTTGGACGGCGACTCCACAATTCTGCGCGTCTCGGATCCGCACAAACCACAACCCACTGAGGGGCTTCGGCGCTCCACCAGTACTGCCGGTTGTACACGCCGCCCTTGTACTTCTGGATGACGTTCCCGTCGGCGTCGTGGAAGAAGGTGATGCCGTTGAAGGACTGGATGCGGTTGCCCGTCCCTGACACACCGCCCAGGTCGGTGCGGTTACCCACCTGGTCGTAGCTGAACGCCTCGCTCGCGGTCGTATACCCGCACGAGGTGGAGAGCCCGAAATCCGGGTTCTCGCCGTAATTGACGCAGCCATCCTCGGTGACGCGGCCCGTGAGCCGCCCGAGGTTATCGTAGGAGTAGGTCCAGCGCTGGCCGCCCAGCACTCGCTTCACGCGCCCGATGTCGTCGTACTCGTAGCCGCGGTAGAAGTCGCTGTGAAGGTTCGAGTTGCTGAACTGCGACTGGATGACGCCGTGCAGGCTCGTATAGCTCTCGCTCCGCGTGCCGGAACTGTTCGGGAACGATGTGCTGGTCCTGAGCTGCTCGGTGTTGTAGCCCATCGAGAGCCCGTACTGCCCGGCGAAGGCGAAGGAGCTCAAGGCGCCCGTCGTCGCGTCCCAGGTGTAATACCGCTGCGGGAAATTGACGCCCGTGCTGGACGTGACGTTCATCGTGTCCGGCGTGGCGTAGTCCGGATTGTTGGAATGGTAGATCCGGAACCGCTGCTCACCCGACGGCGACTGGAGCCGCGTCACCGTGGAGTCCGAGCCCGAGAAC
>JBPCJJ010000096.1:0-6827 GCA_051005405.1 Gemmatimonadaceae bacterium
ATGCGGCCGATCTCGAACGCGACCGTGTCGCCCGGAAGCGCGAGCATCTTGTTCACCCAGTAGCCGATCTCGATCGCCGTGACGCGGTCGCGCGCGAGCGGCTCGATCTCCCACACCACCTGCGTCCACTTGTCATTGGCGAGCGTGACGTAGTGGATTCCTTCGCGGTAATACTTGTCCGGCACTTTCTCAGCGCCGTCGTTGTGCAGGACGATCTGGAGCGGCAGCATCGGGAAGCCGCGGACTTCGGGCCTGATCCAGAGCGAGAGCCGGTTGTACGCGCGCCAGTCTTCGCCATCGAATGAGCGCCGAAGGTTGACGGACGACAGCCGGCTGCGCGTCGGCGCGGGCGCGTCCCGGAACATCTGCATGTCCACGCGTAGCACGCGCATGCCGTCGGCGCGCAGCTCGGCGGGGAAGGTGACGGCCGCGGTTCCGCTGGAGCGCCAGCTATCGGGCCGCGTCATGTCGTCGAGCGTGCGGCTCGCCAGGACGGGCTTCCGGAGCCAGGCGGCCTCGGCCGAGCTCTCGAACTCGATAGGGAGGAGTGCGCGCCGCGGATACTGAGCGAGCGCGATAGCCGGGGCGGTCGCGCAGAAAAGAATTCCCGCCAGCACGCACCTCACGGTACGGGAACTGTTGAGGTCACACATTGGAATTGACGGTCTAATTAATCTCCGCGTAAGAGGGTGCAGACGATTGGTGAAAGGGCGCACGTCGTCGGGAGCCGTAGATCACCGTGCTCCTTCGAGCCTTACATCAGAGGTAGCCCGGAGAGAAGCTGCCGCGCGGAACCATATCTAGTTCGCCTCGCCTTCGGCACGCACCGCGAATGCACGCCGCGCCGGCAGCATGCTGACTTTGTCGCGACTGCGGCCGGCGGCCCGCGGTGAGCGCTCTGAGGCCGCGCGCGCCGCGCGGCGGCCCATTCCCCCGATACGCCCCAGGTCGTACGACGCTTTCACGTAGTAGTACGCACCGTTGATGCCCCACGTGGATGAGCTCGCGTCATACAGGTAAATGCCACGGGTCTGCAGCGGCGTGATTGTGGTATCGGGATACGCGTCGGTGATGTTGTTGCCGCCAAGCGTCAGCGCCAGCCGGTCGAACAACCGGTACGACAGGGCCAGATCGGTGATCCACTTCGCGCTGTATGTCTGGTCCTGCGCGCCGGTGGGAGCCGGCGCAAACTCGGTGACCTTTCCGAAACGCTGCGTGTGCAGGTTCACCCCAAACGCGCGCAGCGAGTAGTTGGCGGTCAGGCTCGTGTTGTTGCGCGGCTGTCCAGACTCGAACAGCGCCTTCTGCACCCGGTCGAACAGCGCGGTGCTTACGGCGGCAAGTTGCGGTGGAGTCGCGGCCACCCGCGTGACCCTGGTCTTGTTCTGGTTGTGGCCGGCGGTGAAGCGCAGCAGCCCGCGCGGCGCGAGGTTGAGGCCGTACTGCATGACCATGTCCAACCCTCTGGTCCGAGTGTCTATGGCGTTGGTGAAATACCGCGCGCCGCTCACGCCCGTGATGCCGTTCTGCTCGAGCAGCGTGCGCACCGAAGCGTGAGTGAAGTTGCCGGACAGCACAATGCGATTGTCTATCTCGATGCGGTAGTAGTCAGCCGTGAGCGAGAGGTTGGAGAAGGGACGCAGCGTCACGCCCGCGCTGTAATTCGTCGATTCCTCTGGCTCCAGCTCCTTCGCTCCCAGCAGCGTCGCGCCGGGGGAGCCGACCGCGAACGTGCGGATCTCGAACGGTGTGTTCACGCCGTTGACGAGGACGAAGTTCGTTGAAACGGCGGAGAAGTTCGACTGCGCGAGCGATGGCGCGCGGAAACCGGTCTGTGCCGCCGCGCGCAACGCGAACCCCGGGAAGGGCTCGTACCGCGTGGCAAGCTTCCCGTCCACCGTTGAACCGAAATCACTATAGTTCTCGGCGCGAGCGGCGAGGGCCACCAGCAGCTGCGGTAGAAGATTCCCCTCGAGGTCCACATACCCGCCGACGTTGGTGCGCGATTTGTCGGCTTCGTCCACCGGGCGGAAGCCGGGGAAGACCTGCGCGAACGGAGGGGCTAGCTGGCCGGCGTTCGGGCCGTCCAGGATTCGGGCTGTGCCTTCCCTATATGAATTTTCGTCTCCCTTCTCGAGCTTGTAATTGTCCCGCCGCGCTTCGAACCCGAAGGCGACGTTCAGCGGGAACGGCAGCCATTGATCAAAGGCCCTGACCAGATCGAGGTTGGTCGTCATCTGGTTGAACCGTTGAGCCCCAGCGTAAAAGCGTCTTGGGCTCGCCAGGCCCATGGACGTATTGAGGCTGCTGTCCACGGTGAACTCGAACGAGTTTTTGCCATACAGGCCGCTCAGGTCCCAGGCCCAACCTCGCAGGGCTCCCTTCGCGCCGATCGCGGCCGATCCATCGAAGATGTCGCTCGCGATGAGCGGCAGGAATCCGTTCGGAGCGATCTCGCGTACTGTGCGATCGTCCAGCGAGCGGCGGAAGAAACCGGCCGCGAGGCCTTCTCTGCTGCTTATGCCACCGAAGCTGTACAGCTCGACTCCGTTGGCCAGCGGCAGTGCAGCGTTCAGGAACGCGAGCTTGTCCTGCGTTTCAGGGTCGCCCTGCCAGCTCTGGATGTGGCGGAGATTGTCGCAGCGAACCGTCACTGCGAGGCACTGGTTGCTGACGTCCGCGCGCGCGCGGTTGGTCCGCTCGCGGTCCCGGAACTCGGCGCCCAGGTGCAGGAATCCCGTTTCGCGCAGGTTCCACCCGATGTTGCCATCGAGCTGGAGGACGCGGCCATCACGGAAGTCGCGCTTCCCGAATGTGACCTGATTGCTGGCGTCAGTGGTGGATCCGAACGTGTTGGTGAAACGCTGCCCTACGGTCGCCGAGACTGATGCGTCGGTGCTGGACTTGAGGATGATGTTGATCACGCCAGCAATGGCGTCGGAGCCGTACTGGGCCGCCGCGCCATCGCGGAGGATCTCGATGCGCTCGATCGCGTTCGCCGGAATCGCGTTGAAATCAACGCTGGTCGAGCCGCGCCCGACGGATTGATTGACGTGCACGAGCGCGGTGTTGTGACGTCGCTTTCCGTTGATGAGCACCAGCACCTGGTCGGGGCCGAGGCTGCGAAGCGTCGCGGGGCGCACGTGATCCGTGCCGTCGTTTACCGAGGGGCGCGGGAAGTTGAACGAGGGCGCGAGCATCTGGATGATCTGGCTCGTTTCCGTGAGACCAGTGCGCTGGATGTCTTCCGACGACAGCACGTCTATGGGGACCGGGGCTTCCACGACCGTGCGGTCCACGCGGCGCGAGCCGGTGACGACGACCTGGTCCAGAGAAATACCCGTCTTGCGCAGCGAGAAGTCCTGCGTGACAGCCTGTCCTGCCGCGATCTCGACGCGGTGCTGCTGTGCGGAATAACCGATGAACGTCGCTCTCAGCTCGTACGATCCCGCGGGAAGCGCCAGCCGGTAGCTGCCGTCCGCTCGGGTCATCGTGCCGGACTGCGTTCCGACTGCACGCACCGTAGTGGACGCGACCGGCTCACCCGTCTCGACGTCCGTGACCCGGCCCGTGACGGTGCCCGTCGTCTGCGCGCCCAACGAACCCGCCGAGAGAAACAGGCCAAGCGCGATTTCCAGCGCGGCACGACGTACGGATCCGACGCGGTCACTGTTCACAGAAGCAAGCGGGGGCGAGCTCGAGAGCTTTGACATGGCAGGTATGGTTGGAGGCTCGCGCCGCTGACCGAAAGGCGCGATTACATGGGCGTGCCTGGTCTTGATAACGGCCCAACACTGGGCCCGAGGCGGTAAACCGTCAAGTATTTCATGCTCGTGGACGTTCCAGCGGCTAGAGACATTTGACCAGCTGCGCGTCCGCGCCGCGCGTGAGCTCGAAAGGTCCGAGCGTGTCGGGGCCGACGAAAACCCGCAGCGTCATGCGGCCGCCACTGACGCGCCCAACGTAGCGGGCAGACGCGGAGTCGGGGATCTCACCCACCCGGACGGGTCCGCCGTGCTCCCGCACGTGCACGCCCGCCACATCGAAGCGACCCGAACCGTCGGCGTGCAGCGGGGTGTTGAGCCCGCCGTGGGCGCAGTCGTACTCGATGCTGCCGCCCGCGTCGGTGAGCGTGAGCTCGGCGCGCGTCGCGCCCCAGCGCCCGGTTACGAGGCTGCCTCCAGTCCCGGCAGGTCCTGGCGTGCACTGTGAAGTGCCGCCGAGCGTGACGGCCAGCAAGCATGACGCGAGACGCATGTCAATCTCCTCGACAGCCAAGGGTGAAGATCCGAGGACCCAGAGCGCCTCGCCTAGGAAGTCAGAGACTGATGAACTGCTCTGGCGTGATCCGAATATCCCGGCAAATCTGACGCAGAAGAGACGGAGAAACGTCGCGGCCAGCGTGCACTGGCACTGTGGTTCCGCGACCATCGGCGTGGCGAAATTGCTTATGCGAACCGCGCTGCCTCACCTCGACGAAGCCGAGCCGTTCGAGTCGCCTGATAACGTCGCGCGGCTTGAGGACGGGCAGGGAGCCCACGGCCGATCAGCCGACTTGTATGAGCTCAGTACCGAGGAACTCAGTCTCGAGCCGCGGATCACCGTCCTCCAGGAGCATTTCGATGACCTCGTGCAGATTCTCACGGAGCTCCTCTTTCGTAGCGCCCTGGCTGTGAGCCCCGGGGAACCCCGGTACGTGGCCAACATAGAGCCCAGTATCGGAGTCTCGCTCAACGACCGCGGTAAATGTTCGCATGCCTGATTATACCCCCGCGCCAGTTCATCTGTAATCTCGCCTTGACCAAGTAGTTCCTGCAACCAATCTGTCCCGTAGCGGAACGTTTCGGTTCTCGACTCGGCACGACGACGCGGCCGCTGACGATGGCGAATTCGGCTCCACAGGGCTTCCCACCCAGTCGGCTTTTATACGCCATTGACGGATACACGCCTATGACGTAAATAAAATCTTGATCTGATCGAGACTGCCCCTGTCCCGATTCCAGCTCCAGACGTTGCGGCAACCTTGTGGCAGACGACTAGCGAAGGAGGAAGGATGCGGCAGGACCTGTTCGATCAGCTCGTCGAGAGCGTGAAGGAGATGAACGGGATCCAGGCAGGCCGCCGCAAGGCGGCGCGGGTAACCCGCGCTGAAGCATTGGTAAGCGGAAGTACTCCCGACGTCGCTGCGCTGCGCGCGCATTTCAACTTGAGCCAGTCGAAATTTGCGGCGCTCCTCGGGATTAGCATCGACACGCTCCAAAACTGGGAGCAGCGTCGCCGGCAACCGGAAGGACCTGCGATGATACTACTGCGTGTCGCCGCGGCGCATCCGGCGGCGCTCCTATCCGTAACCCGGGACTATCCCAGGCCCGTATAACGCCGGCGACGAAGGACGAAGCCGACAGCGTGCACGTTCGGCACGCGTAAGGCGATGTTCAAGGCGAGCGCGCCCATGACCAGCGATCGCCGGGCTCGCGGATGTACCTGCGCACGACGTAGCCCCATGGTATGACAAGGGAAACGATGATTAGGCCCATTACGTTCGCAAACCACGTCTCGCGAAACGCGCCCTCAAGCTGCCCATCGCTACGGAGCTGAACTCCTATCGTAATCAGCCAAGTGGCCTTCCAGAGGAGTTCGAAGAAGAGCAGGGGCAGCATCTTCAGCGGATAGCGCAACCCGAGCAGCGCGAGCAAGGCGACAGTGCTGAGAAGGCACCACGTGACACCTCGGAAGTGCTCCGCAGTTTCCGGCGAGTCTAATAGGAGCGGCCAGATCATGGTGCCTAAGCCAACGACGATCAGCAGGTAGGTGGCGCGAAGGACGTAGAATCGGACCATCGAGACTTCGTTCATCGGAGCTCCCAGGAGACACGGTGACGGGCTAGTACCGGATCGCCTTACGATGAGCTGAACGCGGGGTTTCGCCGTTATCCTCGCGACGGCCACCGCCCGTCACGCAGGGCCTGGTTGGCCGGCTCACAACCAACGAAATCCGCCCGCGCTCTACGCGCTACGGCAACAGCAGCGGGCCCACGAAACGCCCGTACAGCGCGAGGCCCGCAACCATCCCGGCGATCAATGCCGCGAGCGCCCGCACTCGTTCGGTCCCGGGGATTGAGCGGACCAGCCAGATCCAGGCAACCAGCAGCACCGCCGCGCCGATCAGGGAAGTTATGAGCGGCGAGATCCCTGCATACTTTGCAACGCTGTACTCATCAAAGTTCGGCGTCGAGTTCCGCACACCCGTCAGCCAGAAGTAAATGAAGACGAGCCCAACTGAGAACTTCACGGGGGCGAACAGGCCCAGGGCGATTATCAATGGACGGGCGCGATACCGGGTCGCCAGCAAACAGCATGCAAGCACGGTCGCAATCGTCACCAGCGGGCCGGCGGCCGCGACCGTTGCCACCTGCCATGAGGGGTAACCCGCCTTCACGGCATCGGAACTGACCGATGCATAGTGAAGAGCGACGGCTGGATGATTGAAGGCATGGCCCGCGAGGAAGTGCCCCAGCTCATGAGTAAGGATCGTGAGCGGAACGGCGGCGATCGCAGCCGCGAACCACGCGAAGTCTCTCCTATTCAGGGGTTTCATCGCTACGCTGCGCTGAATTCGGTCGGGACGGCATTTCTCCAGCCAACGGGGTTTTAGCCGTCCCTGTGTGCGCCGAGCGGCGCTCATATGGCGTGGTTATACACCGGCGTACCACTCGTATCCCCGGTCGCTCCAGTATCCGCCGTTGGCGGCGGGCAGGAAGACGATTCGCGTGAGATACTTCACGTTCTTGTAGCCGAGCTTCACGGGTGAGTAGAGACGGGCAGGCG
>JBPCJJ010000097.1:0-6788 GCA_051005405.1 Gemmatimonadaceae bacterium
TCGCTGGCACCCTTTTCCCCCCCCTTCCGGTCCCTCCTTGACCCTCCCCCCCCCAGTGTCCGTCCCTCCGGGTCCCGCAAGGATCCTCAATCCGCAATCGCAGGTCAACGTCGCGAAACGGACCCCCCTGCGGAAAAGCGCTGCGTACTGCGCGCTGCGTCCTCGCAGCATCGCCTGAAAGAATCGGTTGTGCCGTAACACGGGCCACGGACAAGGCGTACCGCCGATAGCTTTCTGCAATCGTCGCATCGCGCCACGGCTTTCGACTTGCTTCCCGCAAACCACGAGACCTATGACTCCATACATAGCCGCCGGAGCGCTGGTGGTGCTCGTGCTCGGGTATATCGCGCGCCGCTGGGGCGCATCCCAGCCATTTTCGCCGCCCGAGGTTCTGATGTTAGTCGGGTTTACTGCCGCGGTTACGACGACAGCAGCTTCAGCCGGACGAGAGTTCGCTGGATGGATCTCGCTTGCAGGCACCCTCGCGATGTTGGTCGGGGTAATCGCTATGAAATTTCGGCCCAAGCTCGATCACACCACGAAGCGTAGCCCGTAAGCTCGTCGGAACCGGAGGGCATCCAAGGCCGCTCCTGATCCCTAGAGCCTACGCATCATCACCGCGACCTGCCGGCCGGCATCTCCCGCCCGGTGGGAGAAAAACCGGTCATTGTCGTGCCGCGTGCACCACGGGCTCATGCTGATCTGCTTCACCCCGGCCGCTGACGCCTGCTCCGCCAGCAAGGCCCTGAGGTCCACCTGCCCCGCGCGATTCGCAGGGTGTCCGGTAAGCTGCTCCCGGACGTCCGCGCCGACCTCGTAGCACCGCCCGCAGATGGCGGGGCCGAGGTGCACCCGCAGCTCCGCCGGCGCCTTGCCGAGAATCGAGAACGCGGCGACCGCGCGGGTGACGAACCCCGCGGCCGTGCCCTTCCACCCCGAGTGCAGCAGCGCGATCGTCCCCGAGGGATGCGCCATGAACACGGGCACGCAGTCCCCGATCTGGACGGCCAGCGCCAGCCCCCGCTCCGATGTGATGTGCCCGTCGCCTTCGCCCATTTTTACCCAGCCGCTCAGCCCGCTCCCGTGCTCGAGAAGCTTCGTGCCGTGAACCTGCCGCGCGACGACCAGCGCGGTGGCCTCGCCGGCGATCTCGCGCTCGAGGCCTGCCCATCGTCCCATGACTTCACCTTTCGGCTCGGCCCCCGCCAGGCCGAACGTCCCTGCAGCGCGCGTCGTCGTGAACGCGCGGACGCCGAGGTCGTGGAACTCGGTGACCGGGTCGTGCGGGACCGTCAGCTTACGCGGCCGGCTGGCAGCTCCCCGCGGCGGTCTTCGACGCGGCGGATGTTGGCGCCCAGCGCATTCAGCCTCTCGTCGATCCGCTCGTAGCCGCGCTCGATCTGCTGGACGTTGTTGATCCGGCTGGTTCCGTCAGCGCAGAGAGCCGCTAGCAGCAGCGCCATTCCCGCGCGAATGTCGGGCGAATCCATGTACGCTCCGTGCAGCCGTTGCGGCCCGGTGATCAGAGCGCGATGCGGATCGCACAGCACGATCCGCGCGCCCATGGCGATCAGCTTGTCAACGAAGAAGAGTCTCGACTCGAACATCTTCTCGTGCATCATGATCAGCCCTTTGCACTGGGTGGCCGTCACGATCGCGATCGACATCGTGTCCGCGGGGAACGCGGGCCAGGGCTGGTCTTCGAGCTTGGAGATGTGCCCGCCGTGGTCCGGCTGGATCTCCTTGGTTTGCTTCGCCGGAACGATCAGGTCGTTTCCTTCGACGAGGCACTCGATTCCCATCTTGGCGAACCCCATCCGCGTCGAGCGCAGGTGCTCGACCCCGGCGTCCACGATGCGCAACTCCGAGCCTGTCACCGCGGCCAGCCCGATGAACGACCCCACCTCGATGTGATCAGGCCCGATCGAATGCGTGACCGGCCCGTGTCCCAGCTCGTGCTCGCCGTGGATGGTCATCGTGTTGGTACCGATCCCTTCGATCCGGGCGCCGAGCTTCTCGAGAAACCACGCCAGATCCTGGACGTGCGGCTCGCTGGCGCAGTTGCGCAGGATCGTCGTCCCTTCCGCGGCGGCCGCAGCCATGAGCGCGTTCTCGGTGGCTGTGACGCTGGGCTCGTCGAGAAAGACGTCAGCTCCGACGAACTTGCTGGCGGTCAGCTCGAACTGATCGCTTGCATTGACCTTGGCGCCCAGAGCCTGGAGGGCCAGGAAGTGCGTATCGAGACGCCTCCGCCCGATCACGTCGCCGCCCGGGGCCGGAAGCGATACCTCGCCGCAGCGGGCCAGCAGCGGGGCCGCGAGGAGTATCGACGCCCGGATCGTGCTGCACAGGACCGGGTCGAGGTTCGAGCCGTCCAGCTTCTCGGCGTGAATCTCGAGGGTGTTCCGCCCTTCCCAGTCGATCGTCACCCCCATCGACCGTATCAGCGCGACAAGAGTTTCCATGTCGCGGATCCGCGGCACGTTCTCGAGTCTCACGGGGTGGCGCGACAGCAGCGCGGCCGCAAGTATCGGCAGCGCCGCGTTCTTGTTGCCCGATGGGCGGATTGAGCCTTTGAGTGTCGCCCTGCCTTCGACGACGTACTGGACTGCGGCCATGGTTTGTGAGATCGAAGGTTGTCCCCAAATATCATGGGGTGTGCGCCATTGCGGCTATCGAGCAGCCGATTTTGGTTTATGGTTTATGGCTGCTGGTTCCGGCAGCTCGAACTCGTGACTGTCGAAAGCCGAAATCCATGAGCCACAACCCGTTACTGGCCCTTCCCTTGCACACATCGTGCGCGTGAACACCTGGACGATAGCCATCATCGACTTGCTCGCGCAGCAGGCCGCCGCGCTACCGGACACGATCTTCACCAAAGAGATCGCGAGGGACCGCAGCTGGTGGGATCAGGCGACGAGCATCGCGAGCGGCGTCCTGACGCTCACGTTCCTGGCGCTGGCGGCGGCGCTGATACCCGCGGCGCTGAACGTGCGAAAGACGCACAAGAAGATCAGCGACACGCTCGACCGGATTTATGGAGACATCAATCCGCTGATGCGGCATGCGAGCTCGATCACGGACAATCTGGACTACATCACGACGTCGATTCGCGTGGACGTGCAGCAGGTGAACCAGACGGTGGCGTCGGCCAACCAGAAGCTGCTGAAGGCGGCGGAGCTGGCCGAGGACAGGCTTGACGAGCTGAACGCGCTGCTGGAAGTCGCGCAGGAAGAGCTGGAAGCGGTGTTCATCGCTTCCGTCTCGACGATCAAGGGTGTTGGCACGGGAGCCGCAACGTTCGCGCGGGGCAGGACACGGAAGGTCCGGCGCGAGCGGCTTCGCGATCCGGGCCTGGTAGAGGCAGTGGAGCGCGTCGGTGATGCGCTCGATGAATCTTTCGCAGACGAGTCTTCAGACGAGGAGGAGTTTGACAATGGTGGCATCTTCAGAGACCAAGGGGCCGACGGCCGGCCAGAAACGCCGCGCATCCGCCCCCGTGGATGATTTCGGCGAGGATCGCGAAGAGCAGTTTGATCTCCTGACCGCGGCGGTCATCGGAGTCGCAATCGGCGCGGGCATAGCCCTGCTGGTCCGGAAGGGGCCCAGTGGCAGGCGGCCGCTCATGCCGATGATGGACGCGATGGGCCGCGGCGCCAAGTGGGGTGGCGCGATGGGGCTCGAAGGCGCCAGGTGGGCTGGCGACACGATCCCGCCGTACGCCAAACGCGCGCGGAAGGGCGCCATGCGCGGCGCCCGTTGGGCCCGCGAGCAAAGCGAACCGATGCTCGAAAGACTCCCGGCACTGGACGATGTGACCGAGACTGTGCGTGATTACGTGGATGCAGCGCGCGAAGCAATCAGCGAGACGGTCGAGCACGAAGCGCGTGATCTCCGAAAGGCCATCCGGCGCCAACGCAAGCGCATCGGCATTTAGATCTCGCTGCGCGGCGGGAATCAGTGGTGTCCCCTTCGGTCGCTACGCTCGCAAACGGCGCGAGCTAAGACGCGACCGTCGGGGACACCACTGACCCCCGCCTACCGGATCGTCGCAATGCCCAAGCCCTTCGGGTGGGCGGGTCTCGCCGCGATCGCTGCGCTAGCGCTCGTCGCGCTCACCCCGGACGTCGCGCACGCGTGGACCCCGGGGACGCACATTTTCCTCGGCGAAGCGCTCCTTAAATCGCTCCACCTGCTGCCCGGCAACATCGCCGCGCTCATCTCGGCGTTCCCGCACGACTTTCTGTACGGATCCATCGCGGCCGACACGAGCATGGCCAAGAAGTACGCGGCCGCGGGACGGCATTGCCATTCGTGGAAGGTCGGGCTGGAGATCCACGAACGCGCGCGCAACGACCCGGTTCGGAGCTTCTCGCTCGGCTACCTCGCCCACCTCGCCGCGGACTCTGTAGCGCACAACTACTTCGTGCCGCGCCAGCTCACCGTCACGTCCACGACGAGCGCGATCGGCCACAGCTATTGGGAAAGCCGGTTTGAGATGCACCTCGGCGAGCGATTTTCTCGGCTAGCCCGGGAGGTGATCCTCCGCGACCATGAGCACTCCGACGCGCACCTGGATCGAATCCTGAGCCCCACGATCTTCAGCACGCCGACGAATCGACGGATATTCAGGGGCATGGTGCGGGTCGCTGACTCGGACGGGTGGCAGCGGATCTTCCAGATGATATCGGAGAACAGCCGCTGGGACTTGGGCGAGCAGGAGTCGTCCGCCTACATGGAGCGGTCGTTCGACTACATGGTGGATTTTCTGAATCGGTTCGATTCATCGGAAGTGTTCGCGCTCGACCCGGCAGGGGCGAATCCACTGCGGCAGGCGAAGCGAATCCGCCGCGCGGCGCTGAACAAGGGCGGCGGCGTGGAGAAAGTCGAGAGTGCGGCGCTAAAACACTTCGCGATGCCGGTGACCCAGCTCGCCCACGTCGCGACCGTCGGCGGCTCGATTTACGAGCTGGCGAAGGGGAGCTGACCAGCTCGGGTCTCCGCGACGGCGATGCGGAGTAAGGCAGCTGCGGCGCCGCAGCATATCCTGCTGGCTAACAAGTAGTTATGCCGACAACCTGGGCGCTGACACTAATACCTTCTTCATGCTAAGCGGCATACCACATGCTTATGCCGACAAGCGATTCAATGTTGCTCGCTGCGCTCACGATTGTATGATTCGCTTGCGGCATAGCTGAAGGCGTTGAACTCAACCCGCCTGCGGCGGATATGGGGCGCCCGTTCGGGTGCCGCGCCCCGTGATGGTCTTGATCCTTTAGCGGATTGTTGGTCTCGCGCCGGCGCAAATCGTCGGAGAACGAAACTTGAGCAGATCGAGGCACGTGACGGCCGACCCTCCCAATTCTCGCCAGCCCTCGCCCGGACCGCGCACGGAGCGGTTCAGGCCAGCCACGCATCAGCCGCTTCACCTGCTGGTGGTGGATGATGAAGAAACGGTACGCCGCAGCCTGAGCCGCTATCTTCGCCGCTGCGGCCACCGCGTGGACGAGGCCGTGAATGGGCAGGAGGCGTTGCAAATGCTCGACCGCTTCACGGAAGAGGCGAGCTACGATGTGATCCTTTGCGACCTCAAGATGCCCGTCATGAGCGGCGATCAGCTCCTACTTGAGCTACGGAACCGAGGCGGCGATCTGTACTCGCGAATCATCTTTCTTACCGGCGCTGAACCGAGCGGTGAGGCGGCCAGCGTCATCGGCGCGGCGGGATCTCCCGTAGTGCTGAAACCGTATGATCTTCTAGAGCTTGGGCGCCTTGTCGAGGAGTATGCCGGTGGGACTGGTGGCGGCCCGGACGCCGCCTAGAACAAAGGGACTTCGCAGCATGCCAAGCCGGATCCTCGCGCGCTTATCCGTTTTGAGTCTACTGGCCGTGCTCTGGCCATTCCCGCTCTCGGCGCAGCAGATTCGGAGCCTTGATCCCCGCCTGGCGCTCACGCAGTACGTCCACGACGTATGGCAGACCGGCGATGGTCTGCCGCAGAACTCCGTGCTGGACATTCTCCAGACGCGCGACGGCTATCTGTGGCTCGGTACCCGCGGCGGCCTCGCGCGCTTCGACGGCGTGCGATTCACCGTGTTCGACAAGAAAAATACACCCGCCCTGGGCGACAATGACATCCGCGCACTTCTCGAAGACCGCGACGGAAGCCTCTGGATCGGCACGTACGGCGGCGGGCTGACACGGCTGAAGAACGGCCGCTTCACCCAGTACACGAGCGAAGACGGCCTGCCGCACGATCAGATCCGAAGTCTTCTACAAGATCGCGAAGGGAGCCTTTGGATCGGGACCTACGGCGGCGGGGTCAGTCGCTACAAGGACGGGAAATTCACGGCCTACACGACCGAGGACGGTCTCGCGGACAACAAGGTGAGGCCCCTTCTGGAGGATCGGGAGGGCAGTCTCTGGATCGGCACCTATGGCGGCGGCCTCAGCCGGTACAGGGATGGCAAGTTCACCAATTACACCATAAAGGACGGCTTGCCGACCGACATTGTCTTTGCCCTGCTGGAGGACCGCCATGGGAAGCTCTGGGTCGGCACGTACGGCGGTGGGATCAGTCGCTTCGAGAACGGGAAGTTCACGACCTACACAACCGAAGATGGGCTGGCCGACAACCGGGTGGTTGATCTCCTCGAGGACAGCCGGGGAACGCTCTGGATCGGCACCTATGCGGGAGGTCTGACCCGCCGGACCGATAAAGGGTTCGAAACCTTCAGCAGCGAGGACGGCCTTTCGGACGATTCGATGTTCTCGCTCTACGAGGACCG
>JBPCJJ010000098.1:0-6900 GCA_051005405.1 Gemmatimonadaceae bacterium
TGGCGGAGTTTCGTTCGAGCACGCGGTGCGAGCGCCGATGCTCGGGGCGGCAGTCGTGTACTACGGCGCCTCCCCAGCGCCCGCGCGGCTGGGCTCGGTAAGAGCGCCGGTTCTCGGGCTGTATGGAGCGGACGACGCGCGCGTAAACGCGACCATTCCGCCGGCCGATTCGGCCATGATTGAGATGAGCAAGGTGTACCGCCCCATTCTTTATGAGGGCGCGGGCCACGGATTCCTCCGGCAGCAGGACGGGCGCGAAGGAAAGAACCTCGCGGCAGCGCGGGCGGCGTGGCCCGAGACGGTCTCCTGGTTCAGAACTTACCTCGGGAGATGAGCATGCCGCCGGAACTCTGGCTCTTTACCACCGCGTTCGTCGCAGGGTTGGTATTGGCGGTGTTCGCGATGTTGCGGGGCGTCGAAACGCGGACCGGCGACGAGATCAAGCGTCCCCTCGCCGGGGTCAACCTTCCGGTGTTCGGCATGGCGCTGATCGCGTTCGGCGCGGTCGGCTACCTGCTGTCACGGTACAGCTCGCTGGGCACAGGCGCGCGTACGGCCATCGCTGCTCTGTCGGGCGCGGCGGCGTATGGGGGAATGACTCTGTTGCTTGCGAAGTGGGCGCTCCAGGCACCACTGGAAGATCCGCACGAGCTGCAGGAGCTGATTCAGGGACATATCGCCATCGTGGTTCAGGAAATCGGCTCGTCGACACCGGGCCGAATCGAGTACACGCTTAATGGGCATCACCATTCGATCCAGGCGCGCAGCCTCGACGGTAGTCCGATCGCGGTTGGAACCGAGGTGGTCATAGACACGCAGGAAAACGGCTTCGCGAACGTCGAGCCGTGGTCGTCGGTAGAGCCGCGCCTCTGAGAGAAGCCTCCCCGGACACTCGCGAGCATATCGGCCTCATCGGCGGGCCGCTGCTGTTCGCGGCCATGCTGCTCACGTCCCCTCCGGAAGGGATGACGATCTTCGCGTGGCGCACCGCCGCCGTCGGCGCTCTCATGGCGACGTGGTGGATCACCGAACCGATACCCATCGCCGCGACCGCGCTCCTCCCCATCGTGCTCTTTCCCCTGCTCGGCATCGCGACGATCGCCGCCACCACCGAGCCGTTCGCAAACCCGGTGATCTACCTCTTTCTCGGCGGATTTCTCATCGCCATGGCCCTCGAGAGCTGCGGGCTGCACCGGCGTCTGGCGTTGGCGATCCTGCGCGTAGTCGGCACGCGGCCCGCCAACCTCATCTTCGGCTTCATGGTCGCCACGGCCTTCATAAGCATGTGGGTGAGCAATTCCGCGACGATCATCATGATGCTCCCCATGGCGACGTCGGTCATCTTCCTCGCGCGCGGCGGCGGTCCTGCTGCCGACGGAGGGAGCTCCGCTTTCGACGTCGCGCTGCTCCTCGGCATCGCGTACGCTGCGAGCATCGGCGGGCTTGGCACGCTCATCGGCACGCCGCCCAACGCGCTGCTAGCCGGGTTCATGTCGGAGACTTACGGCATCGAGATCGGATTCGCGCAATGGATGCTGCTGGGCGTGCCCCTCGTGATCATCGCGCTTCCGTTTACATGGCTGTTGCTCACCCGCTGGCTTCATCCGGTCGGGTCCGAGCCGATTGCCGGCGGCGCGGCGATGTTGCGCGAGGAGCGCCGCGAGCTCGGGCCCGTGTCGCGCGCAGAATGGACCGTCGGCGCGATCACCGCGCTAACCGCCACCGCCTGGGTGAGCCGGCCGATAATCGAGCAATGGATTCCCGCGCTGACGGATGCCGGCATCGCTATCGCCGGCGCGATGCTGATGTTCATCGTCCCAGTGGCGTGGCGGCCGCGGCGAGTGGCGTTGACCTGGTCGGACGCAGAGCGTCTTCCGTGGTCGGTGCTGATCCTGTTCGGCGGAGGGCTATCGCTCGCCGCGGCGATTCAGGCGACTGGACTGGCCGGGTGGATCGGCGGCGAGCTAAGCGCGATCGCCGTGTGGCCGTTGCTCGCGGTGCTCATCGCGGTGACCGCCGTAGTGATACTTCTCTCGGAGCTCGCGAGTAACACCGCGACTGCGGCGGCGTTTCTTCCGGTCGCCGCAGCGCTGGCGATCGCCGTCGGCGCCGAGCCCATGGTGCTCACCCTTATGACAGTGCTGGCGGCGAGCTGCGGGTTCATGTTGCCGGTGGCGACGCCGCCCAACGCAATCGTGTATGGAACCGGCGCGCTGACCATCCCGCAAATGGCGAAGGCGGGATTCTACCTGGACCTGTTCTTCATAGCGTTGCTGCCGCCAGTCGTTTACCTGTTCGCGGGTCGAATCTTCTAGAGCGTACAGCGAACCGTCTAGATTTCCGGCATGGCGGAGACGCGCGCGAATCAGCCGCTGGAGCCTGAGTTCGATGTATTGGCTGTAGGCGCCGGCCACGCCGGAACCGAGGCAGCCGTGGCGGCAGCCCGCCTCGGCGCAACCGTTGGCCTTGTGACGAGCGCGCTCGAGACGATCGGGCAGATGTCGTGCAACCCGGCGATCGGCGGCGTCGCGAAGGGCACGGTAGTGCGCGAGGTCGACGCCCTTGGCGGGATCATGGGTCGCGCGACGGATCTCGCGACGCTGCAGTTCCGGATGTTGAACCGCGGCAAGGGTCCCGCCGTCTGGTCGCCGCGTGCTCAGTGCGATCGCGGCCTCTACCGGCGCGCCGCGCGCGCGCTCCTCGAGCACCACGCCGGGCTTCAGACGATTCAGGGCACAGTAGCGTGCCTGCTGATGGATGGCGACGCCGTTAGCGGCGTAGAGACTCTGGAGGGCCGCCGCTTTGGCGCGAAAGCGGTCGTAATAACTACCGGCACTTTCCTTCGCGGCCGCATGCACATCGGCACCACGACGCAGATCTCCGGCGGGCGAGCCGGCGACGCTGCCACCACGCATCTCGCCGAGCAGTTGGAGAATGCCGGACTGCAGGTCGCGCGGTTCAAGACAGGCACGCCGCCCCGCATCGACGGGCGCACGGTGGATTTCAGCGCGCTGGAAGTTCAGCGAAGCGAGATAGACCAGTTCGATTATTCGTGGTCTCATTTCTGGACTACGCCGCGCGAGTCGAACGGCGTGACGCGCCACCCTGCACAACTTCCCTGCTGGATCACGTACCTCCGCGCGGAAGGCAAGGAGATCATCACGCGAAACATCGAGCAGTCGGCGATGTACGGCGGCGCGATCTCGTCGCGCGGGCCCCGCTACTGTCCGTCCGTCGAAGACAAGATCGTAAAGTTTCCCGCCGCGGAGCGGCACCAGCTTTTTCTCGAGCCTGAAGGGCACGATACCGCCGAGCTTTACGTCAACGGCTTGTCGACATCGCTGCCGGCGCCGGTGCAACTCGAGATACTGCGATCCATTCCCGGGCTCGAGCGTGTTCGAATGAACCGCGCGGGCTACGCGATCGAGTACGACTACTATCCGCCCACGCAGCTCGACCAGACGCTGCAGGTGAAGTCGATCCCCGGACTCTTCTTTGCCGGCCAGATCAACGGGACGACTGGCTACGAGGAAGCGGCGGGACAGGGGCTTGTCGCAGGCGCGAATGCAGGCCTCCGTGCGCTCGGGCGCGATCCGCTCGTGCTGGGGCGCGAGACATCGTACATCGGGGTGCTCGTGGACGATCTCGTAACGCGCGGCGTCGACGAGCCCTATCGGCTGTTCACATCGCGATCGGAGTTCCGGCTGACCGTCAGGCAGGACAACGCCCTGCAGAGACTCTCATCCATCGCGGCTCGCCTCGGGCTGTACACTGATGAGGAGCGGGGGATCGCCGAGCGTCGGATCGGCGAGGTCCGCGATGCAATCGCGGCGGCAGAAACGAACACCATTCGTCCCGACCAGGCCGATCCCATTTTGCTTGCCGGAGGCGGCACGCCGCTCAAGCACGGGATGAAGATCGGCGAGGTCGCGAAGAGAAACGGCGTAACGCTGTCCGAGCTGTTCGCTGCCGCCGGGGTGGACCAGGAGTTCGGAGCCGAAGCCGTGTTGAGCGCAGAGCTCGAGCTCAAGTATGCCGGTTACTTCGAGCGCGAGCGTGCGCACGCTGACCGCATGACACGCATGGGTGAAATGAAACTGGACGCCGACCTTCCGTACGAGGAAATGACGATGCTGTCGTTCGAGGCCAGGCAAAAGCTCACAGGCGTTCGCCCTCGCACGCTGGCCCAGGCATCGAGCATCCCCGGCGTGAATCCAAGCGATCTGCAGAACCTGGTAATCGAAGTCGAGCGTTGGCGGCGCGGACTGGTGACTAGGGACTGACTAACCGGTGATTAGTGACTCGTGACTAGTGACTGTTCGGCGACGACCTCCTCACGTTGCACGGCAATCGCGATGACCGCCGCGGCAATGCAGGCTCCACCCACCAGCGTCGTCCAGCGCAGTCGCTCGCCGAGTAGCACGATCGCGAGCAGGGTCGTGAAGAACGGCTCGGCGGTCGCGATGATGCTCGTGCGCGCGGCGTCGAGAATCCTGAGGCCACCCAGCAGCGCGAGGAACGCGATCACCGTCGAGACGATCGCGAGCAGCAGCACGTAGATCCACGCGGCGCTCGTGGGCGGAGCGGCTAACGCGCTGAGCGCGCCCGCGGCGGGATTCCACGGACGCGACGACACGACGCCCGCGAGAAAAAACGTGAGCAACGCGCCGAGGATGATGTAGAACGAAGCGGCAACCGGCGGAATCGCACGCTGGAGATGATTGACGATCGGCAGATAGGTTGAATACAGCAGCGCTGCTGTGAGGCCGAGGACGATCCCGATGGGATTGAGGTGCATGTTCGCGCTCACGCCCGGTATGCCGATCATGATGGCGACTCCGGTCATTGCCAGCAGCAGGATTCCGCCGCGCTTAGCTGTCAGTGGATCTGTCCCGCGCGCGGCGCCAGTCAGCGCGAGCCAGGCGGGGTAAGTGAAGAACAGAAACGCGACGACGCTGGCCGGAACGAACCGCAACGCGGACAGACTGATGTAAGTGCAGAGTGCCTGTATGAGCCCGCCGATCGCGAACAATCCGATCCCGGCGCGCCAGTGAGAGCGCACAGGCGCGTACGCAATCACGAACAGCGCGATCGCGCCGAAGAGAAACCGCCAGAAGACGATGCTCAGTATCGCCATCCCTTCGCGCACGGCGAAGACGGTCAGTATGGAGATGGATCCGAAGCTCACGGCAGAGAGCAGAACCAGCAGCGTAGCTCTCGCGGTCGAAGCCGAGATGTGTGGCACGTGCGGCGTAGGCATCGCGACAAGCTAAACGGCGGTGTGCGGCTCTCTTTGTGCAGACTTTGGAAGCCGGATGGCAGCTGTGCAGGTTTCGCGAAGGCGAACGTCATACAAGGACAACTGTGCCCACTATGTTGCGAGGGCGCAGCACGCAGCACAGAGCACGCAGGGCAGTTCCCCGACCACTCTCCAGAGAGGAGTTTTCGTCATGCAAGTCAGGTGTATCGCTTCGTTAGGCCTTCTTTTGGTCGGTTTGGCGACGGTTATAGCGCCATTACAAGCGCAGGATGCAGCCAGTAGAGCGCCAGAACGCCCATCTATTAGCGTTTCGGCGCAAGGAAGCACTCGAATAACGCCGGACAGGGCCACGATCCAGATTGGGGTGCAGACCAGAGGGGCGACGGCCTCGGCGGCGAGTGCGGAGAACGCCAGAGTCGCGCAGCGAGTTATCGCGGCGATCAAGGCTGTAGGGATCGGAGCTGAGCAGATCTCGACCGTGAATTACTCCGTTAATCCCGAGTACCGGCACATCGAGAACCGGAGCCCGGAAATCACCAGCTACGCCGTGCACAATACAGTCGTCGTTGATGTGCGTCAGATCGAGCAGGTCGCGCGCGTCATCGACGCGTCGCTGGGGAGTGGGGCGAACATGATCAATTCTCTCGACTTCTACGCCTCGAATACCGAGGAGGCGCGTCGCGCAGCTCTCGCCGCGGCCGTGGACAAAGCTCGGCGCGACGCGCAGATCATCGCTCAAGCGGCTGGCGGGACGTTGGGCGGGTTAGCCCAAGCTACTGTGGGCGCCTATATGATCCCCATGCGCAGGGAGAACTTGCAGATGATGCGCGCAGACGTGGCCGCCGGAGCTGCAACTCCGGTGGAGCCGGGAAGTGAGCTGCTATCGGTCCAGGTAACTACCAGGTGGTATTTCGTATCCGGTGGATAGAAAGAGCGTTTCACGTGGAACGGCTTGCGGAGCGTTCCACGTGAAACATTGGAGCCAAAAAGCTACAATCGATGGTTCCGGCCCCTATATTGGCCGCTCACCCGAGACCGGACCAAGTGGGCAGAATCATCGCGGTTGCGAACCAAAAAGGCGGGGTTGGGAAAACCACGTCAGCCGTCAACCTCGCAGCGAGCCTGGCGGCGGCTGAGCATCGTACGCTACTGATCGACGGCGATCCGCAGGCGAACGCCACGAGCGGGATCGGGGTAGAGCGCGCCGACATCGAAAGCACTCTGTACGAAGTTCTCCTGGGCGCGACATCGATCGCCAACGTCCGCCATCGAAGCGTTGCGCTGAAGCATCTGGACGTGGTTCCGGCTACCCCGGATCTCGCCGGCGCGGAAGTGGAGTTGATCGATAGGCCAAAACGTGAGCAATCGCTCCGGACCGCGGTGGAAGAAGTGCGCGACGAATACGATTTCGTGCTCATCGATTGCCCGCCTGCGCTCGGCCTCCTCACCGTGAACATGCTCGCGGCCGCTGACGGGCTGCTGATCCCGCTACAGTGCGAGTACTACGCCCTCGAGGGAATCTCGCAGCTGCTCAACACGGTCCACCGCGTGCAGCATGGAATAAACGAGGATCTCGCGATCGACGGCGTGCTCCTCACCATGTATGACGCGCGCCTGAATCTCTCCCGCCAAGTCGCAAC
>JBPCJJ010000099.1:0-28754 GCA_051005405.1 Gemmatimonadaceae bacterium
GTCGCGCCCGAGCTCAGCGCTCAACCAGCCGTGCAGCGCACGAAGCCTGTCCGTCATGACTTCGTGGTAGTCGTCGCCCCGCGCGTATCTCGCGACCGGCCCGCTCGGCGCGGTGCCGCCGTAGTTCATCGCTACGACGATCGCGGAGCTGACGTTCTCGTACACGGTGCGCGGATCAGCCCGCTTCGCCGCGCCACGCTCGAGGTAACCCATGTCGCCGAAGTATCCGCGCGACAGCCAGTCGTCGAACATCGGGGCGGTCTCCGCAGGACCGAGGCGCGTGATTCCGACGAGGTCGAAGCCGAGCTCGCGCGCTCGCGATTTGAGGCTTTCTTCGACCATCACGGATCAGAGACCGACCAGAGCGCGTACCGCTCGACGTCACGTGCGGGGGGCACCGCGTCGTGGTCGCCGTACGCGGTATGCATCCGCCATTTCAGGTATGTTCGGTCGGGCACGGGAAGGAACGGGAATCGCATATGCCATCCGCGGCGCCGGAACCGCCAGGCCACCCGCGCGAGCGCTATTGCCAGGCGCGGATGGCGGATCGATCGAGCCGCCAGATTACCGGTAAGTCGCAACCACTGCATGATTGAACATAAGTGATATGGCTTCCGAGCACTTGATCGGTCTCATTTCCGACACGCACGGGCTTCTACGGCCCGAGGTGCACAGCGCGCTGGCCGGCGTCGGGCTGATTCTGCACGCCGGCGACGTGGGCGGGGAGGATATCCTGCACGAGCTCCGAGCGATCGCGCCGACGCTCGCGGTACGTGGCAACACCGACCATCCGGCTGCATGGCTCGAAACGGAGATCGTCAGGGAGGTCGGCGGATTGAGCATCCATGTCAGTCACGGGCACGAGGTCGGCAGACTGACGCCCGAGCGGCTGCTCGCGCGGTACGCGCAGGACATCCTGGTGTACGGCCATACTCACAAACAGTTCCTGCTCGAGTGGGAGGGGCGAATCGTTGTAAATCCGGGAGCGGCCGGTCAGCGCCGGTTCGACCTGGCGCCCAGCGTCGCGCGCCTGCGGATCGCCGACGGCGTAGCCCAGGTCGCATTCGTGGAGCTGAATCATTCCGACTGACGCGTAATCGTTTTCAACGACTCTGACCCCGTCGGGAACGGCCCTCGAGTCCGGGGGGATGCGGGATCGACAGGGCGTCGAGAGCGATCGGCATGAGATCAACGGTTCGCAACGGCGCGCCCGGCAGAGGCCTGCTGGCGAGAAGCGGCACCAGCATGTGATCCCGGTGGAGAGCGCCGTGCGACGACACATGCGGTATCGGCTCGAAGCCGGCGCGGAGGTCCCAGTCGCGGGCGGCCGACAGGATGATGTCGCCGGAGCGCGGCGAGCGCGCGATCCGCGCTATCTGCACCAGCGCGTCCGGGTACTCGCCGCCGACCGTAAGCGCGTACGAGTCGTCACCGCTGACGTCGATGCACTCGCCGATTCCCAGCGGATCGCCGGTTCCCGGCTTGTACGAGTAAAAATCCTCCCGCCATTCCAGCAGTGCCGAGCCTGCCGCGTGGGATCGGATCTCGCACCTGGCTTCGCCGCAGGGGAGCAGCGCGAGATCCGTCGAATCGCGCGCCAGCAACTCGGTCGCGAGCCCGCTCCATTCGGGCGCGAGCGCAGGCCACCAGCGCCTGCTCCGGGTCTCGAGATCGAGATACAGGTGAGCCATCGCGTTCCCACTCACCATCACGGCCGTTCGGGGATCGCGCGTGAACACCCAGGGATGAGCGAGCGGGCGATGGCCGAGCTGCTGAAGCAGTCCCACGAGGTCCTCGTGAGCATTGACGGGGGTGTGCCCGTGATCGCTCACGACCCAGAGATGCGTAGCTTGCCATTTGCCGGAGTCTTCCAAATCGCGTCGGATGCCGGAGATCGTGTCGTCGACAATGCGGAGCGCCTCGTTCACGTCGTCCGATTCGTATCCGCGTGCGTGTGAGACCTTGTCGACTCCGGTGAACGCCGCGAACACGAAATCCGGTTCGAGCTCGCGCACCATCGCTACGAGCCGGCGCGAGACGTAACGATCGATTTCCAGCCAGCCGTCGACGTCGCCGCGAAAGTGCGTCCACGCAGCGCGCGCGGCGAAAGACGGGCCCCGCGTGAAGAAGCGCGACGGGTGGAGGCCGCGCGTGATCACGCTCATCGCGGCGACTGAATTGGGCACGAGGTCGAACATCGTCGGGGATGCGGGATCGATATCCCGGTCCGCGAGGCGCATGTCGATTCCCACGTAGCTGCGCGCGTGCCCGGGCCCGGCGCAGTCCTTGCGCGAGCGATCGTACCAGCGGAGCCCGGGCATACCCACCGATCCGGGGTGCTTGCCCATGAGAAACGGCGTGTACGCGGGTCCCGTCACCGAAGGAAAGACCGAGGTGATCTCGTGGAGCCCGCCGTCTTCCATCATCCGCGCCATGGCGGGTAGCTTGCCGGAGCCTATGGCCGCTCGAAGCGTGTCAGTCCGGACGCCGTCGGCGACGAGGATTATTATGGGCAATAGATTCCGGACACGTACTTCAGCGCGCAACTCTTAATGAAGAAGAAGCGAAAAGATACGCCAGGGGCGTCGACCCGCCGCAAGAAGCCGGCTGCAGCCCGCAAGAAATCGACGACACGTCGAAAGAGCGGCGCGCGCACGACCACCGGGAAACCGATGAACCCCGCTGTGCTCGCATCGGCGGAAGAGTCGTCGCTGGCAGGGCTGAAGGAGCGTACCGAGGCCGGGCACCGAAAGGCCGGTCGCACTCCGCCGTCGGCCGTCGCGGACGCCCGACACTCTGGAGCCACGCGCATCATCGACGAGGCGATCCGCGATCACGTGGTCGAGACGGAAGACGAAAAGCTGTTGCAGCATCCGCAAGCGGGGGTGGATTTCACGCGCAGCGATCCGTGGCGGGTGCTGCGGATCATGAGCGAGTTCATCGAAGGCTTCGACGTGCTCGCAAAAACCGAGAAGGGCGTCGCGGTGTTCGGCTCCGCGCGCGTGGGACCGACCGACCCGCAATACGAGGATGCCGTCGAAGTGTCGCGGCTGCTGGCGGAGGCGGGGTTCTCGATCATCACCGGTGCGGGGCCCGGCATTATGGAAGCGGCAAACAAGGGCGCGCGCCTCGGCGGCGGCCCGTCGATCGGATGCAACATCGAGCTGCCGTTCGAGCAAGGCGCCAATCCGTATGTCGACACGCTCGTAAATTTTCGCTACTTCTTCGTCCGGAAGACGATGTTCATCAAGTACTCGTCGGCATTCATCATCTTTCCCGGCGGGTTCGGGACGCTGGACGAGCTGTTCGAGGCGGTCACGCTCATTCAAACGGGAAAGATCTACCAGTTTCCGGTCATTCTCATGGGGCGCCGGTACTGGGCGGGACTGCTCCGGTGGCTGAACACGCGCGTGCTGCTGGAGAAGAAGATCGCGGCGGGAGATCTCGACTTGCTCTTCCTCACTGACGACCCCGGAGAAGCGGCCCAGGCGGTCATTACTGCTTACAACGCGTCGGCGAGATAGGTTGTTGTTGGTGACTATTCACTAGCCACCAATCACTGACCACCTGCTTCCATGATCGAAGAACTGAAAGCCAAACTCGGCGACGAAGTCGAGCGCCTCCAGCGCGAGCTGAGCATCACGCTCCCGCAGGAGATCAAGCGCGCGGTGGAGCACGGCGATTTACGCGAGAACAGCGAATACAAGGCGGCGCTCGAACGCCAGCAGTTCGTGCAGGCGCGGCTGGGCCAGTTGCGGCAGCGCCTGAGTAAGCTCTCGCAGATCGACGTCACTCAGATTCCCGCCGACAAGGTCGGACTCGGGTCACAGGTCACGGTGGAGGACGAGAAGACCGGCGAGCGGGAGACGTACAGTCTCGTGTTCGGCGACGCCCTGGAGTTTCAGGAAGGACACGTCACGATGTCGTCGCCGATCGGCCTGGCGATTGTCGGCAAGGCTCTGGGCGAAGTCGCGATTCTGAAGCTGCCGGCCGGCGTTCGAAGGCTGAAAGTCGTGGAGCTCAAGACGATTCACGACTCGAGCTCGGTCTAGGCCGGTCTCCGACGGGGTTCTGGGGGCTGAGGCTGGTCGTCTTAGCGAGCGAAGCGAGCGTAGGTGCCAGGGAGACCAGCCTCAGCCACCGAACCAGCAACGGCACCTGCCTAGTCGGGATCGATAGTGAACAGCCTCGTGATCTCTCGCGCATAATCCAGGATCGCGGCCTCCCGCAACTCCGCGGTCCACCCGAGCAGGGGCGCGACGACGTCTGCGGCCGGAGCCGCGAGCGACATGGCGTGGTCGCGCACGCTGAAGGCGGCCGAGGTGCGGCGGATGAGGAGATCGCTCAGCGTCAGCGCCATTTCGTGCTCGACGCAGTAGATCAGATCCGCCGGACGAAGTTCCGAGCCCGGCGCAAGCGGCGCCCCGAGCGATGGGGACTGACGAATCATCTCCTCGATGGCGCTCTCTCGGTCCGCGCCAGGAAGAGAATCTCTCGCGGTGCGAGATTTGGTTTTTCGCACGCCGAGCGTCGCTTGTACGAGATCGACGACCTCCTCCGCGACGGCTCTGTATGTCGTGAGCTTGCCGCCGGTAATGGTGATCACTCCGCGTTCGTCGCGGGTGATGAGATGCTCGCGCGAAGCGGACGACGGATCGTTGGACATCCGGGCAGGGGCGAGCGGGCGGAGGCCTGCCCATGCGCTGATCACGTCCGCGCGCGAGATGCGCGCTCCAGCGAGGTACGCGTTCGCCGAAGCGATGAGATACGAGATCTCGGATTCGGATGCACGAACCTGATCCGGCGAGGCGCGTGTGAGTATCTCGGTCGTGCCGATGATGGTCTGCGCGTCGGAAGGCAGAATGAACATCACCCGTCCGTCTATCGGCGAGAGCAGCGCGAGCGCGTCCCGGTTTCCAACGACGGCGCGATCGACGATGATGTGAGAGCCCTTGCTGTGCTCGGCGGCGGATGTCCACGGGCCGAGGGCCCGCACAACGACACGCGCGAACATCGTGAGCCGCTCGCCTGTGAGATGGTCCGTGAGCGCGATCCGGCACTCCGCGCCTCCGTCGGCCAGCTCGGCGCTCATGTGGTTGACCACCACGGCGTTCCAGTAGCTGGCGCTCAACGCGTTGGCGAGAGTCAGCCGCGAATCATCCGTCGAAGAATCGAAGTACGATCCCCCTCCCGTGAGGCCGTCGCGATGGAGTGCTGGCTCACGCTCGATGATTTCAGTCGCTGACAGCCGCTCGTGCCGGTACTCGCGGCGCGATCCCGCGAGCAGATCGTACAGCGTGAGGCCCGCCGCCAGCCTTCTCTTCGAGACACGCGAGCCGCGGTAGACCGGCCATGTAAACTGGAGCGGCCGGACGAGGTGCGGCGCGATGCGCATCAGCGTGGCGCGCTCCCGCCGTGACTCCCGGACGAGACCGATCCGCCCCTGCTCCAGGTACCGCAATCCGCCGTGAATCAGCCGGGATGTGCGCCCCGAGGTACCGCTCCCGAAATCGTCCTTTTCGATCAGGGCGACGCTCAACCCGCGCATGGCGGCGTCCCGAGCCACACCGCAGCCGTTTATTCCGCCGCCGATGACGACAACGTCGAACGACTCCCGAGCCAGGCGCGCACGATGCGCGACCACGGCCAGGGGAACCGACGTTGGAAGTGCCATCGACATCCTAGAAACCTATACTTCCCAGGTCTAACTTCATCCCATGGCTTCCTACGGCAGTGGCACGGGCAGGCGCGTGGCGATAGTCGCGGGAGTACGGACGCCGTTCACCAGGGCGGGCACGTCCCTCAAGTCGTTCAACGCCATCGAGCTGGGAAAGCTCTGCGTCGCCGAGCTACTGCAGCGAACCGAGCTCGACAGTCGCGAGGTGCAGGCGATCGTGTTTGGAACGGTGATCCCGTCGGTCATCGCGCCGAACATCGCGCGCGAGATATCACTTCTGCCGATGCTCCCGAAGGTAGTGCAGGCGTTCATCTTCAGCCGCGCGTGCGCATCTGCCAACCAGGCAATAACCGACGCGGCCGACCAGATAGTACTCGGTCATGTGGACGTGGCGATCGCGGGTGGCGCCGAAACGCTCTCGAATGTGCCCATGCTCCACACGTCCGGCTTTTCGGACGCGATGGTCAAGGCCTCCAAGTCCAAGACGCTCGGCGGTCGGGCCGGCGCCGTCTCCAAAATCCGTCCGCGCGATCTCGTTCCCATCGCTCCGGCAATCGCCGAGCCGTCGACCGGCGAGACGATGGGGCAGTCGGCCGAAAAGATGGCAAAGCTCAATGGGATCACCCGCGAGGAGCAGGATCAGTTCGCGCTGCGATCGCACAGGATGGCCGCGGCCGGCACCGCGGACGGGCGCCTCACGGCCGAGATCATGTCCGTGTTCGTGCCTCCGAAGTACGAGACCGTCGCGACGTCGGACAACGGGATTCGGAGCGACACGAGCTTCGAGCGGCTATCCGGCCTCAAGCCGGTGTTCGACCGCAAATACGGAACCGTGACCGCGGGCAACGCCTCGCCGCTGACCGACGGCGGCGCGTGCGTGCTGCTGATGAGCGAGGAGAAAGCGCGCGCGCTCGGATACGAGCCACTCGGATTCATCAGGTCGTACGCGTACGCCGCGCTGGATCCGGGAGAGCAATTGCTGCAGGGGCCGGTGCTGGCGGCGCCCGTGGCGCTCAAGCGCGCGGGACTTGCGCTGCGCGACATGGATCTGGTCGAGATGCACGAAGCATTCGCCGCGCAGGTCCTGTCGAACTTGCGCGGCCTGGAATCGAGAGAGTGGGCGAAGCGCGCCGGATTCTCCGAGCCCGTCGGAGAAGTGGACCGTGCGCGACTCAACGTGATGGGCGGATCGATTGCGATCGGGCATCCGTTCGGCGCGACCGGATCGCGCATCACCGTCACGCTGCTCAACGAGCTGGGACGCCGCGGCGGACAGTTCGGCCTGATGACCGTGTGCGCCGCGGGCGGAATGGGGTTCGCGATGGTCGTGGAGCGCGCATGAGCGATGCGTTGAACGCCATCGAGGCCAACGAGGCCCGCGGACCGTACTCGCTCACGATGTCGGTCGAGAATGGGATCGCTATCATCACCTTCGACACGCCGGGCGAATCGGTCAACAAGGTCGATCGCGGCACCAAAGACGAGTTCATCGCGATCGCCGACCGCCTGGAGCGGGACAAGGACGTCAGGGGCGCGATTATGATCAGCGGCAAGCCTGACGTTTTCATCGCCGGCGCGGACATCGAGGAATTCCTGCTGCTTGAGACAGCGGCGCAGGCGGAGCGGCTGAGCAGGGACGGCCAGATGCTCATCGATTCAGTCGCGAAGATGCGCGTGCCGCTCGTCGCGGCCATTCACGGCGCGTGCCTGGGTGCCGGGCTCGAGCTTGCGCTGGCGTGCACGTACCGGATCGCCACGGACCACCCCAAAACCGTGCTCGCCTTGCCGGAAGTCCAGCTCGGAATCATACCGGGCGCGGGTGGCACCCAGCGGCTGCCGCGCAAGATCGGGCTGCGCGCCGCGCTCGACATGATCCTCACCGGAAAAAATGTTCGCGCGAAGAAAGCATATCAGATGGGGCTGGTCGAAGAGCTTGTGCACCCCGCGATTCTTCGGCAGGTCGCCATTCAGCGCGCGAAAGAGCTCGGCAACGGGAAGCGTCCGCAGCTACGGAAGGAACGCGGCTTCATGGGGGCGCTGCTCGACGGGAATCCGGTGGGGAGGAGCGTGGTGCTCCGGAAGGCCCGCGAAGAGACTCTCAAGAAGACCAAGGGGCAATACCCTGCTCCGATCGCCGCGCTCGACGCAGTCGCCGCGGGACTGGGAGCCAGGCGCGCGCACGGCCTGAGGGAAGAGTCGCGCCTGTTCGGTGAAATGGCGGTAACCGATGTCTCGCGACAGCTCATCTATCTCTTCTTCGCGACGACGGCGCTGAAGAAGGACAGCGGCGTGGAGGTTCCCGTCGAGCCACTGCCCGTGAACAAGGTGGGAATCATCGGCGCCGGTTTCATGGGATCCGGGATCGCGTCGATCGCGGTGCAGCAGGGAACCGTCGTGCGGATGAAGGATGCCGACACGGCGCGCGTGGCCAAAGGATTCGCGGCCGTCCGGTCGGTGTTGAAGGAGCGACTGACCAAGCGGCAGATAACCCGCACTCAGCTCGATGATACGATGTCGCTGCTGGGCGGCACCGTCGATTACAGCGGCTTCGGGAACGTCGATCTCGTGATCGAGGCGGTTTTCGAAGATCTCGCCACCAAGCACCAGGTGCTGCGCGAGACCGAGGCGGAGACCAGGCCGGACGCGATCTTCGCGACGAACACGAGCACGATTCCCATTGCGAGCATCGCCGAAGTGTCCGCGAGACCGGATCGCGTGCTCGGCATGCACTTTTTTTCTCCCGTTCACAAGATGCCGCTCATCGAGGTCATTACGACGCCGGCCACGAGCCCGCAGTCCGTGGCGACCGCCGTGGCGTATGGCAAGAAGCTGGGCAAGACTGTCATCGTGGTGAACGATGGGCCGGGGTTCTATGTGAACCGGATTCTTTTTCCGTACCTCAACGAGGCGGGGCGCCTGTTGGAGCAGGGCGCGTCCGTCGAAGCGATCGACAACGCATTGCTCGCCTTCGGCTTTCCCGTGGGCCCGATCACGCTGCTCGACGAAGTCGGGATGGACGTGGGCTCCAAGGCTGCGGGCGTGATGCATCAGGCGTTCGGCGAGCGATTTGCACCTGCGGCCGCGATCGACAGGCTCGTGGCCTCAGGGAGGTACGGGCGAAAAGCCAGCAAGGGTTTCTATCTGTACGACGAGAACGGGAAGAAGGGCGGTGTCGATCCCGACGTGTACGCGGTCGCCGGCGCCGGCGCAGAGCGGTCGGAGATTCCCGCGGAAGAGATCCAGCAGAGGTGCGTCTTCGCGATGCTCAACGAGGCGATGCGGTGCCTGGAAGACGGAATCATCCGCTCGGAGCGGGACGGTGACGTTGGCGCGGTGTTCGGGATCGGGTTCCCGCCCTTTCGCGGTGGCCCCTTCAGATATATCGACTCGATCGGCTCCGCAGCTCTCGCGAACCAGCTCGAGGAGCTGAACTCGAGGTTCCCGGGAAGGTTCGAGCCGGCGGAAGGCTTGCTGCGGCGGGCGAGATCGGGGTGACTCAGTGACTAGTGATTAGTGACTTGTCACTACCCGCTACCTGATCGCTCCGCCTCTTACTATTCATACCAATACTCCAACGGCAGGCACTACATGCGTCGCGTACTCGATTTTTGCGCTCTTGCTTTCGTGTTCGTCGCGTCGCACGCAACGGCACAGTCGACACCCCCGCTCACCGTGGACCGGATCTTCAACTCCGCCGAGTTCAGGGCGGAGCCGTCGCCGACAGTGCACTGGCTCGGAGACGAGGCCAACTACGTGGAGATCCGCGACGGAAGCTTCTACTCGGTCGACATCGGCACCGGCCGAAGCACGCTGCTCGTGGACGCGTCGGCTATCGTCCTTGAGGACGGGACGAAGGTTGACATCGAGGACCTGACCTGGTCGGGGGACCGCACGAGAGCGCTCATCTTTCACGGGTCGGAGCGGGTCTGGCGATCCAACACCCGCGGGAAGTTTCATGTATTCGACGTCGCGTCGCGCCGGCTCATCCCTATCAGCCGGGCCGACACGCTGATCATGTTCGCGAAGTTGTCGCCCGACGGGCGCAGCGCTGCGTTCGTTCGGAACAACAACATCTACGTGACCGATCTCGCAACCGGAGCGGAGCGCGCGCTCACGCGGGACGGCAGCCCCGAGATCATCAACGGCACGACCGACTGGGTGTACGAAGAAGAGTTCGGGCTGCGAGACGCCTTCAGGTGGAGCCCTGACGGAAGGAAAATCGCCTTCTGGCGCTTTGATCAGTCCATGGTGAAGCCGTTTTCCCTGGTCGATGAAACGACCCGGTATCCGGCGTTCACGACATTCAAGTACCCCAAGGCGGGAGAGCGAAATGCGGACGTGAAGATCGGCGTGATCGATGTCGCGAGCGGGTCGACGCGGTGGATCGACACGGGGGGCGACTCGTCCAGCTACGTCCCCAGAATGGAATGGCTTGGCAGCGACAGCGTGGTATTCCAGCGGCTTCCGAGAAAGCAGAACCGGATCGATCTGGTCGCGGCCAGCGTCACGTCGGGCGGGTCACGACTGATTCTCACCGACTCCGACTCCGCCTATGTGGACGTGCAGGATCCAATCTGGGTGAGCAACTCTGGCGAGTTCCTCTGGATGAGCGACCGCACGGGCTGGCTGCAACTTTTCCTGTACGACCGCTCCGGTCGGATGGTGCGGCAGGTGACCAGCGACGGGAGCGACGTCACGGGGATCGTCGGCGTCGACGAGGGACGCGGAGAGGTGTACGTGCAGCACGCAGCGCCGACGCCGACCCAGCGCCAGATATTTCGGTACTCGTTCCGCACCGGACGCAGGGAGCAGGTCACCTCGGCGCCGGGCTGGCATTCGATGAATCTCGCGCCGAACGGCCGCTTCGCAGTGATGACGCACTCCGACATCAATACCCCGCCGGTCTCGCGGCTGGTGGAATTGCCGACGATGCGCGCGGTGCGCGGACTCGTGGCGAACGACACCCTCAAGCAGAGAGTGGCGCGGCTCCAACTGAGCCGGGTGACTTTCTTCCGCGTTCCGGCCGCTGACGGAACCACGATGCTCGACGCGTACCGGATAGCTCCGCCGCACTTCGACAGCACGAAGAAGCACCCGGTGCTGATGTACGTGTACGGCGGGCCCGCGTCTCCCACGGTGGGCGACGCGTGGGGCGGAGCCCGCTTTCTCTGGCACCAGATGCTGGCCCAGAAGGGATACGTGGTGGTCAGCGTGGACAACCGCGGCGCGGCGATGCGGGGGAGGAATTTCCGCAAGATGACGCAGTACCGGGTCGGGACGCTCGAGTCCGACGATCAGATCGCGGCGGCGCGGTGGATCGGCCGGCAGAGCTGGGGCGATGCCGGTCGAATCGGGATCTGGGGGTGGAGCGGTGGCGGGACGATGACGCTGCTTTCCACGACGCGCGGCGGCGACGTATTCAAAGCGGGGCTGTCGGTGGCGCCGGTGACGGACTGGGGACTATACGACACGATCTACACCGAACGATTCATGTGGACGCCGCAAGCGAACCCCGACGGCTACCGCGCGACCGCCGCGATCAACCACGTTGACGGCCTCAGGGCAAAGCTTCTCCTGGTGCACGGCACCGGCGACGACAACGTGCATTCCCAGAACACGATGCAGCTCGCGCAGAAGCTGCAGTACGCGCGCAAGCCGTTTTACATGATGTTGTATCCCAACAAGACGCACTCGATCTCGGGCGCGGGCGCGACTCTGCACCTGTACGACACGTTCACGCGCTTCATCCTCGATAACCTGTGAGCCTGGTGCGCGCAGCCGCCGTTGCTGCCGCGATCGCCGCGATCGCCGCTGGTGCCGGCTGTGCGTCTCAGGCTTCCGTAACCCCGGGCGGCGCTCCGCTCCCCGCGGCGATCGAACCCGCGACGCTCCCACAAACGCGCGCCGAGCGCTCTGGATTCACCGAGACGTCCCGCTATTCCGACGTCGTGGCGTTCCTCGACTCGCTGACGAAGCTCGGCGCTCCCGTGAAAGTCGGCAGCATCGGGAAGACGACGCAGGGACGGGAGATATCGTACGTGATCGCGTCGCGCCCGCTCGTTCGCACACCCGGGGAAGCGCGACGCCTCGGGAGGCCGGTCGTGTACGTGCAGGGGAACATCCACGCGGGCGAAGTCGAGGGCAAGGAAGTCCTGCAGGCGTTGCTGCGCGATCTCGCGTTCGAGCAGCGCCGCAACGTGCTCGACTCGATTGTGCTCATCGCGGTTCCGATTTACAACGCCGACGGGAACGAGGCAGTCGGCCCGCAGGAGAGAAATCGGCCGTCCCAGAACGGTCCGGAGCTCGTCGGCGGACGGGCCAGCGCGATGGAGTTGAATCTGAACCGGGATTACGTCAAGGCCGAGGCGCCGGAGACGCGCGCTTCGCTGGCCATGTTCCGGGAGTGGAACCCCGACGTATTCGTAGATCTGCACACGACGAACGGCAGCTATCACGGGTACGCGCTCACGTACTCTCCGCCGCTTACGCCGGCTGCTCCGCTCGCGAGCTACGCGCAGAGCGTCTGGCTCCCCCTGCTCCGCGACAGGATGCGCAGTCGCCGGGGATTTGAGACCTTCGACTACGGAAACTTCCTCACCGACTTCCGTGATCTCGCCGCGCCGACGTCCGCGATCAACGGATGGGCGACGTTCGACTGGCGCCCCAGATACTCGACGAACTACTACGGGATGCGGAATGGGATCGGGATCCTGAGCGAGGCCTATTCGCATGACCCGTTCGCGCGCCGCGTGTCGGCCACCGACGCGTTCGTCAGGGAGCTTCTCTCGCTCACCGCAGAGCGCGGCGCGGAGATCCTGCGGCTGCGCGCGACCGCGTCCGCACAGGGCGCGGGCCAGGTCGTGCCGGTTCGCGCGCGTCTCACGCAGTCGCCCCTTATGGCCGATGTGATCGTCGAAGACGTAGTGAGCACCGGCGACTCGACACGAACAGAACCGGGGGTGCCCCGCGGCAGGAAGCGGACGGGCAGCTTCAGACCGGTCCGGATGCCCGTGTACGATCGCTTTGACGCGACGCTGAGCGTCAACGTGCGGCGCGGTTACGTGATCACGGGCGAGCATCCGGCCGTCATGAGTTTGCTCGCGATGCACGGCATCGTTGTCGAACGCATCGACATCCCGCGTGTTTTCGCGCTCGAGCGCTTCACCGTCGATTCGGTCGAGCGCGCCCCGCGGGCCTTCGAAGGGCACAACGAGGAGCGCGTCACCGGACGATGGTCGGTGGTGACGGAGACCATTCCGCCGGGCTCTCATTTCATCCCGACCGATCAACCCCTCGGCAGGCTCGCGGTGTATCTGCTCGAGCCGGAGAGCGACGACGGGCTGGTTACCTGGAACCATTTCCGGCTTGTGAAGGGGTCGGTTTTCCCGATCGCCCGGCTTTCGCAGGGGCCCGGCTCCCCCTCAACTCAATGACGCACCCAATCGCCTGATGCTTCGCGGCGCGCTGCTCTACCTCTCCGAGCAAAAGCAGATCTTCACTTTCGTTCGCAAGAACCGCCTGGCGCGCGGATTCGCGAACAGGTTCGTCGCCGGCGAGACCGTGGATACGGCGATCGAAGCGGTGCGATCGCTCAACGCGCGCGGGATAACCGCTTCGCTCGACGTGCTGGGCGAGAGCGTGCATAATGAGAAGGAAGCGCGTGAAACTGCACGACAGTACGTCGGAATGCTTGACAGGATCGCGGCCGAGGGCGTGGACGCGAACGTGTCACTCAAGCTCACCGCGATGGGGCTGGACGTATCAGAGCATCTTTGCCTCGGGCTCATGGACGACGTGCTCGCATGCGCCCGCGATCATGGCACGTTCGTTCGGATCGACATGGAAGGCAGCGCATACACGCAGCGCACTCTCGACATGTTCGAGCACCGGCTGTACCCGGCGTTCCGGGATCATGTCGGCATCGTGCTGCAGAGCTATCTCTACCGGACGATGGCGGATGTCGAGAGCGCGATCAGCATGCAGTCCCGCGTCCGGCTGTGCAAAGGCGCGTACAAGGAGCCCGACACGGTCGCGTTCCCCGACAAAAAGGACGTGGACGACAGCTATCTGCGGGCGATGCGGCTCCTTCTCGCGCGCGGCAATTATCCCGGCATCGCGACCCACGACGAAACGATCATCGAGGACGTGAAGCGTTTCGCGCTCGAGCAGGGAATCGCCAACGAGCGGTACGAGTTCCAGATGCTGTACGGGGTGCGGCGCGACCTTCAGGATCAGCTCGTCGAGGACGGATACCGGCTTCGCGTGTACGTGCCGTTCGGCACCCAGTGGTATCCGTATCTCATGCGGAGACTCGCGGAGCGTCCCGCGAACGTGGCGTTTCTGGCGGGAAGCATGGCGCGCGAGATGGTTAGCGGGATGACGCGCCGCCGCCGAAAACCACGGCGCTGACCGTTGGCCCAGTTCCTTCCCGGCGATCTCTCCAAGGGCGATCCGAACACGCTCGGCGGATACATGGCGGTGCATGCGCGCCCGGCCGCGTTCGAGGGCGCCGACGGTGCGTCATACAGCGCCGAGATCGTTACCGATCCGGTCGCTGATTCAGGCACGGGCGAAGTGTCCGGCTATCTCCTTTTCGTGCGCTGGCGCACGGGCGACCCGGTCGCATCGGGCCACCTCGAAACCGATTATCTCGCTTCGGGCGTCGAGTCGGACGTGCTTCGCGAGATCGGGAAGCTCACCCTGCAGCAGGTCCGCGCGCACCTGGGCGCTCTCGTGAGCCCGCGCGGGGACGGCTCGTGACGGAGGCGCTCGTGGGCGATGTCCTGAGCGGCACGGGCGGCATCTGGCACGTGCGGACCGCGGACGGCGAAGTTCGCGAGGCATCTCTGCGCGGACGTCTCAAGAAAACCACCGTGATGAAGATCGCGGTGGGCGACGAGGTCGAGGTAGAGCAGGATCTTCCGAGCGGCGCATGGGCGATCTCGGTGATTCACCCGAGGAGATCGAAGCTGGCGCGGCGCGAGCCGGGCTCGGGCTACGGCGAGCGCGTGGTCGCCGCGAACGTCGATCAGGTCGTCGTGGTTTTCGCCGCAGCGAAGCCCGAGCCGCACACGCGAATGCTCGACAGGTTTCTGGTGATCGCCGAGGCGAACGAGCTCGTCGCTCGCGTCGTCGTGAACAAGGTGGATCTGGTCCCGGGCGCGGAGGCGGCGCAAACGTTCTCCGATTATGAAAAGGCCGGCTATTCGGTGCACTACACAAGCACCAAGACCCGCGCCGGTCTCGACGCGCTGCACGATTCTCTCGCGGGAATGTCGTCGATCTTCAGCGGCCCGTCAGGCGTGGGTAAGTCGTCGCTGCTGAACGCGATGTTTCCCGGGCTGAACCTGCGGATCGGAGAGATCAGCGAGTCGGTCAACAAGGGGCGGCACACTACGGTGGGGGCGGTGATGCACCCTTTGCCTGACGGCGGTTACGTGGTGGATTCGCCGGGACTGCGCGAGGTAGGCATGTGGCACCTCGCCGTGGACGCGATCGATAGCTGCTTTCCCGAGTTTCGCCCGTATCTGGGGGAATGCAAGTTCGGCGATTGCTCGCACCTGGTGGAGCCAGGGTGCGCCGTCCGCGACGCGGTGGAGGCAGGGACAGTCAGCGCCGCGAGATACGGCAGCTATGGACGGCTGCGCGCGGAGCTGGTTGATCAGAAGCGTGACTAGTGACCAGGCTCTAACTCCAGCGTCCACTCCACGGGCACGTCGGGCCGCAGCGAATCGCGGACCGAGCAGTACTTGTTCACCGCTAGATCTATCGCACGCTCGGCGTTCGCGCGATCGATTCCGTCGCCCGCGATGTGGAAGTTCAGCGTCACATGCTTGAGTCTTTTTGGAGTCGTGGTTACGCGTTCACCGACCACCTCGACGCGCAGGGAAGTTGCGGGCGTGCGGCGCTTGGCCAGGATCTCGGCGACGTCGATACCCGAGCACGCGGCCAGCGACGCAAGCAGTCCGTCCACCGGACTGGGGCCTGTTCCCCCGGTACCGTCGAGACGGATCGTCGCTGCTCCCGCCCGCCCCGCATCGAAACGCTGCTCGCCGTCCCATATGACCGTAACGGTGGCAGGCGCTTTCGCGGGGGTCGCGCCTGGTGCCAGGGAACTGCCGTCGCTTTGTGGTTCTGCCGCCATGAAAGACTCCCGGGAAGTATGCCAACAGCTTCAACTTACCAAGCCGCTTGACTGCTTGGCGCCAGCGGTCGGCTATCTTTTCGCGATGGAGGCGCCCCCGGCTTCAATGGACCCCTATTCCCGCCACGTCATCATCTGCACGGGCGGGTTCTGCTCCCCAGACCGGGGCGGGCGTGGCCTGTATGCCATGCTTTCGACTCTACTGGAGCGCGAGGGGTTGCTGTTTGGCGCCAGCCGAGTCAAGCGCGGGGAGACCCCGTGCCTCGGGGTGTGCGCCGGCGGGCCGATCCTCGTCGTGTATCCGGAGGGCGTATGGTACGCGGGAGTCACCGAGGAGCTCCTGGAACGGATCGTCGTCGATCATCTCAGGAACGGGAAAGTCGTAGAGGAAGCGGTCTTCCATCGGCTAGCTTTCGGTTCCTGAACGGAGTGTAATGCCAGAGCTGCCTAACCCGCGCCGCCTCGTCCTGAGCGCGGCCCGAAAGTACATCTTCGACAACAAGGACCCTGAGCGCTTCCTCGAGGACGCGGTCTCCGGTCCTCGTGGCGACGAGGTTCCGAGACTCACCCCCAACGCGATCGAGAAGACACGCATGCCACGAAGCCGAGACAAGATCCTGACGAATCTGGAAGAGATGTACCGCGAGGCGTTCGACCGCGCGCGCGCGACCGGCGACGACTCGCAGATGGCTACACTGGATTTTGCCTATCGGCGCGAGCAGTTGTACCTCGAAGTACTGCTCGACGTCCGCGACGCGCTCGAGACGAGACGCTAGGCCGGGCTCCGCCCGGGAACGAACTCAGGCATGACCAGCATGTGGGGATGGATCGGCTTCAACGCCGTCGTGTTGACGCTCATCGCGATCGACCTGCTGGTATTCCACCGGCGCCCGCGTCAGGTGTCGTTAAAGGAGGCGGCAGCATGGAGCGCGCTCTGGGTCGGGCTCTCGCTCACCTTCTCGCTGTTCGTGTTCCGCTTCATGGGCACGAACTCCGGCCTCGAGTTTCTCGCGGGCTATCTGATCGAGTACGCGCTGTCGGTGGACAACATCTTCGTGTTCGTGCTGATCTTCGGATATTTCCGGATCCCCATGGAGTACCAGCACCGCGTGCTGCTCTGGGGGATCATGGGCGCGCTGATTCTTCGCGGGGCGATGATCGCCGCCGGCTCGGTGCTGGTCTCGCGGTTCGAGTGGATTCTGTACATCTTCGGCGCGTTCCTGGTGTTCACGGGCGCACGGATGGCTCTGCAGAAAGCGGACGCCGTTTACGATCCGGAAGACAATCCCATACTCCGGCTCGTGCGAAAGGTTATTCCTGTCACGCAGGAATATCACGGGCAGAAATTTTTCGTCCGCGCTCCCGACGAGGTGGGGGTCGTGCGGCTGATGGCGACTCCGCTGTTCATCGTGCTCATCCTCGTCGAAACGACCGACGTCATCTTCGCGACCGATTCCATTCCGGCGATCTTCGCGGTCACGCGGGATCCGTTCATCGTTTACACGTCGAACGTCTGCGCCGTGCTAGGCCTTCGCGCGCTCTATTTTTTGCTCGCGGGCATCGTGGACAAGTTCCACTATCTCAAGATGGGCCTCTCGGTCGTCCTGATTTTCATCGGGCTCAAGATGCTCGGCGAAAGCTTCGTGCACATTCCGATCGGGATTTCGCTGGGAGTGGTAGCGATGATCCTGGCGGTATCCGTTTTCGCGTCGCTGAAGTGGCCGCGGCATGATCCTCCTTCGATTCCGCCGCTCGCGACACTAGGACAGCACCGGGACAGGCCTTCGGAGTCGCGTAACCACACAGAGGACTAAAGCCATTCCTACCGACAGATTCTTTGCGGCGCTGGGCCTCGGATTTCTTTTCATGGGTTGTACGGGCACCATGACTCGCGGAGAGTCGGCGACGCTGGCGATCACGAACGCGCGCGTGTGGACCGCCGACGAATCGCGCCCGTGGGCCAGTGCCATCGCTGTGAGCGGCGACAGGATCGTCGCCGTGGGATCGGACGCGCAGATATCGGCGCTGATCGGCGCGGGCACGCGGGTGATCGACGCGCGCGGCCAGATGGTGGTCCCCGGCTTTACGGACTCGCATGTGCATTTCCTCGACGGCGGGCGCGGCCTGGCTTCAGTCCAGTTGCGCGACGCGCGCACTCCCGCCGAGTTCATAGCCCGCATCAAGGCGTTCGCCGCCACGGTGCCGGCCGGAACGTGGATCACCGAAGGCAACTGGGATCACGAGCATTGGGGCGGCGAGCTGCCCCGCCGCGACTGGATCGATTCGGTCACGCCGAATCATCCGGTGTGGATCAACCGGCTCGACGGCCATATGTCCCTGGCAAACTCGGCGGCGTTGCGCGCTGCCGGCGTCACTCGCGACGCGCGCGATGTGGCAGGCGGCACGATCGTGCGCGACTCGGGTGGCGAGCTCACAGGCGTGTTCAAGGACAACGCCGAGTCGCACGTATCTGCCGCGGTGCCTGCGCCTACGGCGATGATGAACGATCGCGCGCTCGAAGCGGCCATGGCGCACGTCGCCGCGCAGGGCGTCACGTCAATTCACCACATGGGTAACTGGAACGACCTTGCCACGTTCAGGCGCGCGCATACGCGCGGTGGCCTTCGCACCCGGATTTACGCGGCCGTGCCACTCTCGTCCTGGGCGCGTCTGCGCGATACTGTCGCCGCTGCGGGCACGGGGGACGACTGGCTCCGCATCGGAGGGCTGAAGGGCTACGTGGACGGGTCGCTCGGCTCGCACACGGCCGCGTTCTTCGATCCGTTCACCGACGCACCCAACGATCGCGGGTTGCTCGTGAACACGCCCGAGAACCTGTATGCGTGGACGAAAGGCGCGGACGATGCGGGACTGCACGTCATGGTGCACGCGATCGGGGATCGCGCGATCCGGCTGCAGCTCGACGTCTTCGAGCGGGTGGCACGCGAGAACGGCGCGCGTGACCGCCGCTTCCGGATCGAGCACGCACAGCACATCGCGCCTCCCGACGTAGCGCGGTTCGCGCAGCTGCAAGTGATACCGAGCATGCAGCCGTACCACGCCATCGACGACGGCCGCTGGGCGGACAAGGTGATCGGCGCCGAACGCGCGCGAACCACCTACGCTTTCCGCTCGCTGCTCGACGCGGGCGCGAAGCTGGCGTTCGGCAGCGACTGGTACGTCGCGCCGCCGACGCCGCTCGAAGGGATTTACGCCGCGGTGACCCGGCGGACTCTGGACGACCGCAATCCGGCCGGCTGGGTGCCGGAACAGAAAATCACGGTCGAGGCGGCGTTACGCGCTTACACCACCGGCGCTGCGTACGGTGAATTTGCCGAGAGCAGGAAGGGATCGCTTGCCCCCGGCAAGCTCGCCGACCTGGTGCTGATCGATCGCGACATTACGCGCATCGCGCCGGAGAGCATCCGGGACGCCCGCGTCATGCTGACCGTTGCAGGCGGGCGCGTGGTGTTCGAGCGGGGTCAGAGTCGTTGAAAAGAATCGATCCCGCGCGAGCGGCATCGTCTTCAACGACTCTGACCCCGGAGGGCTACATGCGCGTTGTCGTGTCTCCCGCGCCTTCGCTGTACAGCCACGCACCGGCCATCGTCGCGGCCATCACTGTCACGAAGCCGAAGGCGGCACTCTTCGCATAGTCGCTCGGCGTGAACAGCCCCATCATGTGCAGCCCGAAGTAGACTACGGTGAACAGGAGCCAGATGAAGAGGGCGGCAGTCGCCGCTGTTCTCGGGCCAGGGCCGAATCGCGGCCGGATCGCTGCGTACAACCAGACCGCCATGAGGCCGAACAGCAAGTCCATGGCGAAGAAGACCGCCATGGGAGGCTCGCGCAGATCGTGCTGTGCAAGCCATGCGTCCATGTTGTCCATCCCCATCAACATGTAGCTGGCCACGTCCACCGCGATCCAAACGATGCCAGCAACGACGCCGCCGATCAGAACCTTGCTGTAGTTGATATTGCTCACCGAGACCCTCCATAAAGGTTGGGCGCTGCGGCAATACAACTCACCCTGACAGGGTGTCAGGTCAAGGACAAACTCGTGTGTACGTTCCGAGCGACCGCCTAGTAGCCGGCGATCTCCTCGTACGCGCGCTTGAAGTCGGCGACCTGCGGGAGGATGGCGTCCTCGAGCTGCGGAGCGTAGCCGACGAAGGTATCCGTGGACGCGACGCGTCTCACGGGGGCGTCAAGCCATGCGAAGCATTCATCCGCGATGGCGGCGGAGATCTCCGCCCCGTAACCCCACGACAGTGAATCCTCGTACGCGACGATCACGCGCGAAGTCTTTTTGACCGAAGTAAATACGGATTCACGATCCCAGGGGCTGAGCGAGCGGAGGTCAATCACTTCCACCGAGATCCCGTCGTCTGCGACGGCGTTGGCGGCGGTGAGCGCCCGCTGCACGGTCGCCCCATAGGTCACGACTGTAACATCCGTCCCTTCGCGAACGATTCGCGCCTTGCCGAACGGAATCATGAAGTTCGGGCCCGGGTACGCGCTCTTGTTGTACGTCTGCCGGTACAGGTGCTTGTGCTCGAGAAAGATCACGGGATCGTCGCAGCGGATCGCGGTCCGCAGAAGCCCGTTCGCGTCGAGCGCATTGGACGGGCACATCACGCGCAGTCCGGGACAGTGCGCGAACAGCGACGCGCCCGTCTGCGAGTGGTAGATCGCGCCGCGGATGTAGCCGCCGTACGTGACACGCACGACTACGGGCGACGAGAAGTTGTTATTCGATCTCCACCGCATCGTGGCCAGCTCGTTCCTGAGCTGCATGTACGCGGGCCAGATGTAATCGAAGAACTGAATCTCGACGACGGGCTTGAAGCCGCGCGTCGCCAGGCCTATCGCGCGGCCGACGATGTTCGCTTCGGCGAGCGGCGAGTTGTACACGCGGTGTCCGCCGAACTCCTTCTGGAGTCCCCACGTCACCTTGAACACGCCGCCCTTTCCCTTGACCTTGCCAGCGTTCTCCTCCCGCGACACGTCGGCGACATCCTGGCCGAAGAGGAGAATCTTCTCGTCGCGCCGCATCTCGTCCTTCATGCACGCGTTGAGCAGATCCACCATGGTGGTGGGGTCGCCGTTGAACTGCGGGTCGTCTTCCGTGTCGAACTGCTCACCCGTGGGATCGACCGACGGCGAGTACACGGCGAAGTGCACGGTGTCCTCGGTCGGCTGCGGCTGCGCCAGCGCGTCGTCCGTCGCCGCGAGAATCACCGCGTCGACCTCCTCCTGAATCTTCGCGAGATCGGCCTCGGTGGCGTGCCCCTGGTCGACCAGCCATTTCGGGAACGTCGTGACCGGATCGCGCGCCGCGTCCGATTCGCGCTCGTCCGCCGGCCGGTACATCGCCTCGTCGTCCGACAGCGAGTGCGAGTACGGGCGGATGACCTTGGCGTGCACCAGCGCCGGCCCCTTTCGCTTGCGGACGTGCTCGATGGCTCTGGACAGCGTGTCGTAGCTGGCGAGGAAATCGCAGCCGTCGCACTCTTCCACGAGCATGTTGGGAAAACAACGCACCAGCTTGGAGATGCTCCCGCCGGCTGTGTTGACCTCTACGGGCACCGAGATCGCGTAGCCGTTGTCCTCCACCAGGTAGAGCACCGGCAGCTTGAGATTGCATGCGGTGTTGAGCGACTCCCAGAACTCGCCCTCGCTCGTCGTCCCTTCGCCGGTCGAGACGTACACTACCTCGTCTTTCTCGAACCCTTCAGTGATGCCGATGAGCCTGGCTCGCAACGTGGCTTCCGCGCAGCCGACGGACTGCAGGAACTGCGTTCCCGTTGGAGACGACGAAGACACGATGTTGTAGTCCTTGTGTCCCCAGTGGCTGGGCATCTGGCGCCCGCCCGACGCCGGGTCCGCGGCCGCGCCGACGGCTTCGTACAGCATCTCCGCCGGGGTGACGCCGAGATGCAGGCAGAGCGCCCGGTCGCGGTAGTACGTGTAAAACCAGTCGTACCCGGACTTGAGCAGCATCCCGGCGGCGGTGAGGACCGCTTCGTGACCGGCGCCGGAGATCTGGAAGAAGATTTTATTTTGCCGCTTGAGCTGGACTTCCTTGTCGTCGAGCTTGCGCGACATGAGCATGTTGCGGTAAGCGGCGACAAGCTGGTCGCGGCCAAGGGCGCGTGGGGTGGCCGCACTGGAATTGGCCGGGGCCTTACGCTCGGGGATAGCTCGGGTAGCCATTTCTGGAAAATAGTGGCTGGGTGCGGGAAGGGGCCAATGCGAATGGCAGGGATTATGCGCCTTACGGGGCCGCCAGCTGCTAACGACCAATTGGAACAGCCAAGCTCATAGTACCCAGCCAATAGCGATCAGCCGCGAGCAAACTTCCCGGGAGAACGCAATGCTCAAGTCCATCTGTATCGCAGCGATCATCGTCATCTCCGCCTGCGTGCAGCCGCCAGTTAACGGCGGTGATTCGGGTGATTCCGCATCGCCGCCCGCGAGCGCGCAGCCGGGCACGCAGGAGGCGGACTGGGCAGCGATAGTGCGCCTCGAGGGCCAAGCCAAGGCGATCGCGAAAACGTCAGGGTGCGCCAGCGTGTCGGAGTGCCGCACGGCGCCGGTCGGGAATCGCGCGTGCGGCGGCCCACGTTACTACATGGCGTACTGCTCGCTGAGCACGGACTCAGTGACGTTATTTCGAAAGCTCGACGAGGTTGCTGCTGCGGAGAACGCATACAACCGGAAGTATCAGGTCATGTCCACTTGCGAGTTCCGGATGCCCGGCGAGCTCACGTTATCGGGCGGGGAGTGCAAGGCGGCGGGTCAGTAGGTCAACGAAACGAGGAGGGAACTCAGTAGTCCACAGGCCGCAGGTACGACTCGCCGATTGCCGCGTTGCTGAGCATCGCGACGGTCGGAAGCTTGCGCTTCCAGTGCGTGGACGAGAGACGCCCGTTGACGATCTCAACGTCGCGCTCGTCGAACCCGCGCCCGATGATCTCCTCGGGCCTGTACCCGCTGACAAGCCAGTTGAGGATCTCGTCGGCTCTGGCGTAGGTGATCCCCATGTCGCCCTCGTCGGTCTGTCCTTGTACCAGATCCGCGGTCGGAGGTTTCGCGACGATCTCCTCCGGAACTCCGAGATATTTCGCCAGCGCGAGAACCTGCGTCTTGAGCAGGTCGCCGAGCGGATTGATCGGCGGCGCATCATCCGCGTGCCAGGTGAAATAACCGAACAGTCGCTCGGTCTTGTTGCTAGTTCCGACTGGCAGCGCGCAGTGCTTCACCGACATGTCGAACAGCGCGATCATCCTGATGCGGGCCATGACGTTTCCGCGTCGCGTGGCGTTGGCGTTCGGCTCCGCGGCGAAGTAGCCGTCCACCGCGGGCGTGATGTCGATCGTCTCCGATTGGATTCCGAGGTCTTCTATCACGAGCTGCGCGTGCGCGAGACTGTCGGGGCTCGACGCCTTATAAGGAAGGCGGACGGCCACGACTTTCTCAGGGCCGAGCGCGCGCACGGCGAGATAGGTCGAGCAGGCGGAGTCCACGCCGCCGGACAGGGCGATGACGACCTTGTCGAACCGCCGCCGCTCCATCTCGTCACGGATGAAGGCCACGAGCCATTCGGTAGTGAGCTTCGGATCGATGTCGATCGTCGGCGGCGCGAGCGGGCGCTCGAGTACGCGGGTGACCTTGAGCGCGCCTGCCTTGCCGTTGGCTTGCGCGGCCTTGCCCTTGGCGGTCTTCACGGCTTTCACAGTTGCCGGTTTTCGCTTGGCTTTATCATACTCCAGCGTGACCGGGTCGCCGCGCTTGATGCGCTGCACGTTCTCAAGCATGTGCGGGAGCAGAGTCTCGAAGTCGCTCAGCAGCGGCATGTCCGACCGCGCCCGGGTCACGTCCGTCATGTCCACGGTGACGCTCACGATCCCCTCGTCCCACACGGGCCCCCGCGCGCGGATGTCGCCCTTGGGTCCCACGATCACCGAGCCGCCGGTCAGAACCTTGCCTCCCTCGCTGCCGACGAGTTGCGCGATGGACACGTACATGCCGTGCTCCTCGGCAATGTCGCGCGCGAGCCTGTCCCATCGGTCGAGCGTGGCGGGTCCGGGCACTGGAGCGTCGGCTGGTCCGCGCGCCCACGGCCCGCGACCGGGCGAAGCCGAGTGAATCAACAGCCAGCGCGCGCCGTCGAGGGCGGCGACGGTTCCGATGAAGCTGTGCCATGCGTCTTCGCACACGACCATCGCCACTCGGCCAACGGTCGTGTCGAACGCGCGGAGCTCGAGCCCGCGATCCACGAATCGCTCTTCATCGAACAGCCCGTAGGTCGGCAGAAAAAGCTTGCGGTGCACGTGGCGGATGACTGGCGCGTCGCCGCCGAGCGTGACGTACAACGCGCTGTTGTACAGCGAGTTCTGAAACAGCTCGTAGAACCCAATCGCGACATCAAGCGTAGCCGCGCCGGCCGCGGCTCCGCGGTAGCACTTGTGGAGGTCGGCCGCGAGGGTGCCCGCCGTGACGGCGACCTCGCGCACGCCGCCTTCCACGAAGTAGCCGGTGAGCGCGGTTTCCGCGAAGTGGACGATGTCCGGCCGGGGGTCGAGCGCGCCGAGCTGGGCGAATAGCGGCCCAAGGCGTTCGAGACTCCCGGCGTAATCACCCTTGCGCGGTTTGAACTGAACCGTTGCGAGGTGTACTAGAGTGGGCATTGTGGGAAATATTGCACGGTTCGCGGTCCGGGACCGGCGTAATACGGCGCAAGAACTCGCGCCATGCGCGTGAGCGTGGACAAGAAAAAGATAGACTACTAAGTATAAATAAGATTACTAACGCTCACTCGTTCTAATCCGTTGTCGGAGGATCTCTTGCGCGAGTTGCAGCCCAAATGACGGCGAGCTCGAGCCGCGCCTTAGCCTCACTCGCGCTGCTGGCGGCTGCGCTGCCTTCGGCAGTCGCGGCGCAGTCGGACCCGTCGCGCATCGTCCAGCCGCCGCAAGCGTCGATCGTCCTCGCGCGCGACGGCTCCATGATCGGCGAGGTCGGGCGCGAGTGGAGGGTGAGCGTCGCTCTCGCATCCCTCCCACCGCACGTCGGCCAGGCGTTCGTCGCGGTTGAGGATCAGCGCTTCTACCAGCACGACGGCGTGGACGTAGTCGGCATCGCGGGCGCGATCCGCGACAACATCCTCGGCGAGCGCCGCGGCGCGAGCACGATCACGCAGCAGCTCGTGGGGAACATGCACCCCGACATCATCGACCGCGGCGACCCGTCGCTAGGCAGGAAGATCCGCGAGCAGCAGGCCGCGCGGGAGATGGACCGGCGGTACACCAAGCAGCAGATCCTCGAGGCGTACCTGAACCAGATCGATTTCGGCCACGGATGGTTCGGGATCGAATCCGCGGCACGGCACTACTTCGGCAAGCCGGCGGCGCGACTGACTATCGCGGAGGCCGCGACGCTCGCGGCGGTTCCCAAAGGTCCGGCGGTGTTCGACCCACTCCGCAACCCGGATCGGGTGAGGAACCGGCGCAACGTCGTGCTGCGGCTCATGCTCGAGCAGCGGTACATCTCGCCGGGCGACGCGCGGGCCGCGCAAGCCTCGCCGCTCTCGCTCGCTCGGAACCAGGGGATGTCGGCGCCGGCCGACAACTTCGTGAACGTTGTCCGCATCCAGGCTACGCGCGCGGGCGTGCCGGTCTTGAACGGCGGATACCGCATCTACACGACGCTGGATCCAGCGCTGCAGAACGCCGCGGTCGCGGCCATTGAAGCGGAAGCCGCGGCGTTCGAACAACGGCCCGGATACAGGCATCCGACTCGCGCGAGCTACACCGGCGGAGCGCCCACCTATCTGCAGGGCGTGGCGGTCGCGATCGATCCCGCGAATGGCGACGTACGCGCGCTCGTTGGTGGAAGGGATTACGGCGACTCGCAGTTCGACCGCGCCGTGGATGGCGAGCGCCAACCGGGATCGGCGTTCAAGCCGATCGTGTACGCGGCCGCGCTCAGCCGGTCATTCTCTCCGCTTACGATCGTCGCGGACACCGCGATATCGCTCCGTCTGCCGAACGGCACGTACTATCGCCCGGATAACTCGGACCGGCGTTTCCTCGGCCCTATCACTCTGCGCGAAGCGTTGACCCAGTCGCGCAACGTCGTAGCGGTGCAACTTGCCGCCGAGCTCGGAATGGATTCGGTGATCGCTCTCGCACGACGAATGGGTATAACCTCTCCGATTGCGCCCGGACCCGCGAGCGCGATCGGCGCGTCCGTTGTGCAGCCACTCGACATCGTCGCGGCGTTTACGACGTTCGCCAATCTCGGGACTCCGATGGAGCCGCGGTTCATCCATCGGATCGAGGACAGCCGGGGCAGGGTGGTTTATACAGCTCCGGTTCGCGCGTTGCCGCCGGCGTTGGATCCGCGGGTCGCGTTCGTGGTGCGGGAGATGATGCGGGACGTAGTTGACCGGGGCACGGCAACGGCGGTCCGGCGGTTCGTTCCCGCAGCCGTCCCGGTGGCTGGAAAGACCGGAACCACCAACGACAACACGGACACATGGTTTATCGGCCTGACCCCTGACATTGTGGCCGGGGTGTGGTTCGGGTTCGATCGGCCGACCCCCATAAGCGGGGCGGCCGCTGGGGGCTCCCTGGCGGCCCCGGCCTGGGGTCGGATGGTGGCGGCCATGTACCGGTCCCGGGCGTCCGGCCAGGCGTGGACCGCGCCGCCGGGGGTGATTTCAGGGGCCGTAGAGCGGGGTACCGCGGGTCTTGCCAGTGACTTGACCCCGCCGGAGCGCCGCTACACCGAGTATTTCGTGGAGGGGACGGAGCCCGAGGCCCTCCGCCTGGACCCCTGGCGCGTCGTCCGGTGGGGCCCTGTTCAATAGGAGGGAGCGAACCCTGGCGCCCAGGGGCCTTGCCAGGAGATACTCTCCCCCAAGGAGGCGCCTTGGGCGCCCGGAGCAGGATTTCTGCTTGCCGCCATCTGAATCTCGTTCTACATTGACGAACCCGTTTTGGCGCGCATGCCCGTATGGTTGGGCGTCGGCCTCGAGGCAACCCCCCCCCCAGGAGTCGAACAGTATGTCGAATCGTATCGTCACTCGTTATGCCAGCTTGTTCCTCGCGGCTTTCGTCATTGGCTGTCAAGGAGACGGGCCGACGGGAGTGGAAACCCTCCCGTTTGAAACGAGCCCCCGCGCCGTCGGTATCATCGAAGGCAGTTCCAGCCAGTTGACCGTGACGGGAATCGCCGCCGGCGACGTGGTCTGGGAGACTTCAGACCCCTCCGTCGCCACCGTCAGCGCGACAGGCCGCGTGACGGGTGTCACTCCCGGATTTGCCGCGGTTAGCGCGAGATCGAAGAACGACAACGCGCTGATCTCGTCCACTTCCGTTCAGATAATTGCGCTTCCGACGCTGACTTTTGGCACGGCGGCGACGAACCTTTCCGGAGCTACGGGCACTCAGCGCCTGTTCAAGGTCATCGTTCCCGCGGGCACGGCGTCGGTGACGATCGCCATGTCGGGTGGTACGGGCGACGCGGATCTTTACACTCGCGCGGGCGCGATCCCGACGTTCTCGCTGTGGGATTGCCGTCCATATGCCGGCGGTAACAATGAGACGTGCACCTTCACGAATCCGGCTGCCGGAACGATCTTCATCATGATCGACGCCTATGTGGGATACACCGGTGTGCGCCTCCTGGCCACCAAGACGCCGTAACGAAGCGGCATCCACCGTCCCGGGTCGAGCTGGCCCGGACAGCTGGAATAGCTGCAAACCGAAACGGGCACCGCGAATCGCGGTGCCCGTTTCTGCTCCCGGGATATTCCCAATCACGCATCACCCTTCCATCCGATGGCGCTGATCCATCGTCAATGACGGCAAAGAGCTTCATATTCCGCGCGGTCACACCCCTTCTCGTTCTGCTCTCGGCGTGCGAGAATCCTTCCGCCCCGATCGGTACGGGGCATATTCTCAGCGTTCAGATCGACAGCTCCGGCGGGCCGATCGTACGCGCGATCACGGTAGAGCTGGATCGGCCAGCCCCTCTCGAGATCACCTACGCGGGGCCTGGTACGCCGGTCCTCACTATCTCCTCCGATTCAACAGCGGCGCGCCACCAGGTAGTGCTGCCTCGCCTCCGCGCGGACAGGGCATATACGATTGAGGTGGCCGTTCCCGGGGATGAGGCCTCCGTGCTTCGCGCATCATTCCGAACAGGGGTCCTGCCCTCCGATCTCGCGGAGATCAGGTTTCAGGTAGTGGGGCAGCCGACCGTTCCCATCGCGCTCGTCGAGGTTGTCGGCGGGCGTCGCTTCACCGGTTTACTGGTCGTAGAGGATGGCGAGATCGTCGGCTATATGGCGATGGGTGGGCGCCCGCTGTTTGGCTCGACCCGGCGTGCGAATGGCAACGTTGTCCTGCTCGATGCGGCGCTCGGACTGGTGTCTCGACGATTCGACGGGAGCCTCGCTCATAGATTGCCGCAGCCTGATTCGGCGCCAGGGGCCCCCTATGGCCGCATCCATCACGACGTCATAGCTACACCGGCCAACACGCTGCTCTTCATCGCCAACGAGACGCAGCCAGTGCGGGGCGAGGTGATCACCGGCGAGGCGATCTGGGAATGGAACCCCGAAACGGGGTTGTTAGTCAAGCGGTGGAGCGCATTCGGTCACCTCTCATGGGACGGCCCGCGCGAGCGGTCCACCGTTGGGAACTGGCTGCACGGCAATGGAATCTCATACGGGCCGCGCGGGAATGTGGTCATGTCGCTGCGCAACATCGATCAGGTCATTTCCATCGCCCCGGACTTCAGCAGAGTGGAGTGGAAGCTGGGAGGCTTGAACGGGTCGCTTACGGTCGCGGATGCTGATCGGTTTTTCGGGCAGCATTACGTATCGGAGCCGGCGTTGAACAGGCTGCTCGTTTATGACAA
>JBPCJJ010000100.1:0-3044 GCA_051005405.1 Gemmatimonadaceae bacterium
CGCGCTCACATCGCCAGCGTCCTGGCGGAGCGGGGAGCGTTTGACGAGCCGGTCGTCGGTGCCGCCTTCGATGGCACCGGGTTCGGCGATGACGGAACCATCTGGGGCGGTGAGTTTTTCGTCGGCAGCATCGTGCGAGGTTTGGACCGGGTCGGGCATCTTCGGAGCGCCAGGATACCAGGCGGAGACGCGGCAGCACGATTTCCGGTGCAGGCGGCGGCCGGCCTGATAGCAGAGGCAGGGGCGGGCGATGATATTGACTTGACTCGCGAGCCCTTCTTTTTCCCCGACAGATATGCCCAGGCCCGCGCGCTGCTGGAGCGCGACATTCGCTGCTTCGCGAGCACATCGGCCGGTCGCCTGTTCGATACGGTCGCGGCGCTCCTCGGCTTCGTCCGCGAGGCGAGCTACGAGGGTCAAGCGCCGATGTGGCTCGAGAGCCTCGCAAGAAGGGGTCGGTCAACCGTTCGCGTGGACATGCCGTTCGCGGACGGAGAGTTGGATTTTCGCCCGGCACTACTGGCCGTAATGGAATTCCGGAAGGAAGGGATCGCGGATGCCGACATCGCGCGCGCGTTTCACCGCGGGCTGGCTGCGGGAATCGCGACTGGCCTCGAGACAATCGCCAACGCGCATTCCGTGAGGACGGCCGTGCTTTCCGGAGGCGTCTTTCAGAACGATCTGCTTCTCAGCGACGTTCTGGAGTTCCTTGCTCCGTCCGGCATGCGTGTGTGGACCAACAATGTTGTGCCTCCCAATGATGGCGGAATCAGCCTCGGCCAGGCCGCGATGACGATGGCCTTCAAATGACGCCCGGGGATTCCCCGCGCGGCGCCATGATGTTTGGCCTTCTTGCCTGGCTCCTCGCTGTCGCCTGCGGCGGAAACGACCGTGGCGGCTCTTCCTCCGTGGCTGACCTTTCCGGCGACAGCCTGGTCATCGCCGTCGGCCGCGACGAGTTCGGCCTCAGGCTGAATCGCGAGCGACTGGGACGATATCCGCTCAACGCCGGGATATGCGAGCCGCTGCTTCGCCTCACATCTGATTTCGGCATCGAGCCGTGGCTTGCCAGAAAGTGGGAGTACCGTGGGAACAACACTTACCGCTTTACGATCCGTAGCGACCCAACTTTCCATGGAGGCGGGCAACTTGGCGCGGCGTCGGTCAAGTACACGCTCGAGCGGGGCATCACGGACAAGACGCAGTACAGCTTTCTGTCCGACGAATCGGTGCGGATCGTTGACGACAGCACTCTGGACATCCGTCCGATGCGGCCGAATCTGAGAGTGCTCGAGCAGATGGTGCACATGACGTATGCAGTGGTCGCCGACTCCAGCGACGGCGCCACTCTTCCTATCTGCACCGGGCCTTACCAGCTCAGGGAGTATGTCCCGCGCAGCCATTTGTCGGTGGAGCGAAACGACTCGTATTGGGGGGAAGGGGCAAAACTCCGCCGTTTGATATTTCGGTTCATCCCCGACGACTACACCCGTGCGTTGGCTCTGAAGGCCGGCGATGTGGACCTGATCTTCGACGTCAACCGAAGCATGGTGGCAAACCTCGAGCAGACGCCGGGGATCAAGGTCGTAGCTGCGCCACCCGGCGCCGTAATTCTCATGTACATAGCGACGCGCGGGAAAGCTCCGTACACGCGTATGTCGGATCCCGCCGTCAGGCGCGCCGTCGCGATGGCGATCGATCGCACGGCTCTCGTGCGCGAGGTGATGGATGGCTTGGCCGCCGAGGTCAGCACCGTAAACCCTCCCTCGGTGCTGGGCCGGCACGCATCGCTGGTGCGAGGTGTCCCACACGACCCGGCTCGCGCACGGCGATTACTCGACTCAGCCGGTTGGACGGCAACCGGCAATCAAACGCGCCGAAAGGCCGGTGCCCCGCTGGTTTTGTCTCTCATCACGCAGCCGGGCGCGGTCGATCGTTCCGTCACCCAGTACGTCCAGGCTCAGCTCGCAGAAGTGGGCATTGAAGTACGAATCGAGGATCTCGACCCGGCGGCCTACGAGAGCAGGCTGAACAGCGGCACTTTCGACCTCGACATCGAGGTGCCGAATCAGAACGACGCCAATCCCGCATTCCTTCTCGCCTTGCGCTGGTATTCGCGGTCAAACGTGCGCAGCGCCCCAATCATGGCCGCGGGTGCCCGCTTCGACTCGCTGGTACAGCGATCACTCGTCAGTGTGGACCGTGACGAAGCGCAGAAAGCGGCGGCGGAGGCGATGCACGTCCTGGTGGATGAAGAAGTAGCTGCCATTCCGCTGGCGGGCGTGTCGCGCATCTACGCCATGAGCTCGAAAGTCCGGGGTTTCGTTCCGCATCCGTCGAGGCTCTATCAGAGCTGGAGCAGCGTGTGGCTGGCGAGGTGAATATCCGCGCGTGAGCGCATACCTGTTGCGGCGCCTGACGGCTCTCCTGCCCGTCCTGCTCGGGCTTTCGTTGCTCGCCTTCAGCCTGGCGAGCCTTGCGCCGGGCGATCCGGCGGAGCTTCTCCTGCGGCGACAGACTGGCGAGCCGCCGAGCGCAGCGGACGTCACCCGATTGCGCAGCGAAATGGGACTCGATCGCCCGTTTCTCGTCCGGTACGGCCGGTGGCTAGGTCAGGCCGTCCAGGGCGACCTCGGCGCCAGCTATAGCTCCGGTGCATCAGTCTCGCGGACTCTCGTCACGAACCTGCCGGCAACTGTCGAGCTCGCAGTGGCGTCGCTGCTTCTCGGAATCGTGATCGCGCTGCCGCTGGGTGTGCTCGCGGCAGCGAGTCGGGGAGGACCGCTCGACCACGTGTCGCGAATCGTATCACTGGTGGGAACGTCCATTCCGGGGTTTCTGCTCGGATACATGCTTATCCTTTTTTTTGGTGTGACGCTCAAGCTTTTCCCCGTCGCCGGCACTGGAGGCCTGAGTCATCTAGTGCTGCCGGCAATGACGCTTGCCCTGGCGGAAGCCGCCGCTATGGCGCGCCTGACGCGCGCGTCCATGCTCGATGTGCTTGGTGAGGATTACGTCCGCACCGCCCGCGCCAAGGGAGCCTC
>JBPCJJ010000101.1:0-5030 GCA_051005405.1 Gemmatimonadaceae bacterium
CGCCATAGAACCAGGGATTTCCGGTCCCATCCACGATCTGGCCGTTGGAGATGATGACGTCGTAGCCCACCGCTGGAGTGACCGGGCCGCGGGCGACGGCGGGAGCGCAGCCGGCGGCGGTGAGCAGAGCGATGGGAAGAATCAGACGGAGTCGCATAGGAAGCCTTTGGAAAAAGCTTTCAGGTAGCAGGTATCAGAAAAAAAAACAGCGGGCAGTTAATCACTGCCCGCTGAATCTACGCTCGTCCGGCAGGTATATGATACCCGATACCTGATGCCTGCCTAGAACGTGTACTGAATCCTTGACATCACCAACCGGCCGATCTCCGGCACGCCCACGTAAGAGCGGCGCTTGTTATCGAACAGGTTGGTCGCGTTGAGCGAGAACAGGCCGCGGCCGTCCGTGCCGGGCATGCCGACGGTGATGCCAGCGTCCACCATCGCGTTCACCGGCACTCGGCCGATCCAGACGCCGTCATTGACAGGGAAAGCATTGACGTACCGGCCACGCAGCTCTCCTCTCAAGCCCCGATCACGATCGTTAAATCGCGCCGTAAGACTGGCCTTGTTGTCTGCTGCGTTGAGTGTGATCTGCTCCACGCCAACAGGTGTCGGGAAGAGCATGTCACTGACCCAGGAATAAGTTCCGAGCAGCGACATCCGCTCAGTGAGTCCGAGGTCGAACGACAGGTCCGCGCCGCGCACGTTCGTCGTGCCCGGGACGTTCCTATAGATAAAGAGAAGGTCGGCGTTGGTGGAGAGCGGATCGGTCGGCACGACGGTGCCGAGCGGGATTCCGGTAAGGCCATTCGCCACCGCGGTTGCTGTCGGGCCGGCCGAAGCGCCAAGCCCGGCGGCGGTGAAGACGCCGGTGAGATAGGCGGTCGTCATGGTGCGATCGAGAAAGACATTCGGCGTCGAGATGGCTGCGGTCCGGACGTCAAACCGCTTCTGGAACCAGAGGTCCACTCCCATGCTGATCCGGTCGGTCAGCGCGCCCTTATAGCCAAGCTCGATGACTTCGTTTCGCGTAACCTTGAGCGGATCCAGATCCTGGACCGAAGACGGGTCGAAAGCCTCGAGATTGAACCCGGCTGATGGCTGCAGGCCGGGGTTGAACGTTCTCAGGATCGTGCCGATCTGTGCGCTGGTCGGATTCAGGCTGCGAAGGAGGGGCACGAGGGTAGGGGGAAGGCTGCCCGACGCGACCGTAACCGCGGCCTGCCACATCGACGCCGCGTTGGCGGGAATGAAGGTCGCTCCACCGCCCGCCGCCGCCGGAGTGAACGGAGACTTCATGCAAAGCCCGCCTGTCCCGCCCGCGCAATCCCTGCGGAACGTGTAACCATGCTCGTTGCCGCGCACGCGGATCGAGTAGGGCAGGGGCCCGAGTCTCGCCTGCGCGAGGTCGATCGAAAACTGGAAGGTCGCGGGGTTGTTGAACGCGCGGTTGTACGTCAGCCGGATGTTCTGAGTCTCGGTCGGCTTGAAGACGAGCGCCGCGCGCGGCGAGACGGTGTTGTCGGTGAGCTTGCTGTGCTTGTCAACGCGGAGCGCGCCGAGAACCTCGAACCGCGGGCCGAGCTTCTGCGTGGCGTGCACGTACCCGCCGGTCTCGGTGACGTTGTCGTCATCCTCGTTGCGGCCATGGATGGTGCCGCCGGTTTCCGGCTTGGTGTTGATGAAATCCGCGCCGTACACGAACCGGAAGCCTCCGGCGGTGGCGAGTGAGTGCTGAACCTGCGTGGCGAGCAACGTTGATTTATCCACGATCGGAGCGCCGGTACGGTGCAGGAACGTGCCGGTTGCGTCGAGGCTGTCTTCATTGCCGGAGTTGCTGCGATTCAGGAACGTCTGCATGAAGAACGACTTGTGCCGGAAGCGGGCCTGGTAATGCTCGTATTTCCAGTTTCTCACCTGCGCGACACCGCTCGTGCTGGTCAGCTCGAGGGCGCTGCCGATGTCCGCCATCCCGTAGGACCCGATGATCTCGGTGCTGGCGCCTGGCCGGAAGTCGATCCGTGCCTCGCCCGCACTGCGGTTCACGTCGAAGTTTCGCCGTACGGCCGTCAGAATCCGGTTGCCCCCGGCGTCGGGGCGAAGCACGAGAAGATCCTCCGCCGCGTCCTGATATCTCCATTCATTTCCGGACATCTTCTCATACGAGAGCTTGTAGCCGAGCATCGTGCCAAGCACGCCCGCTGTGCGAACCGCGCCGCGCCGGGTGGAGCGTTCGCCCATGTCCAGCGTCAGCGTCGTGCCGGGCGAAGAGAACGGCGACTTCGTTATCACGTGCAGCACGCCGTTCGCGCTTCCGGGCCCGTACAGCGCCGCGGCCGGTCCGAGCACGACTTCGATGCGCTCGATGTCCTCGTTCGTTGACGTGAGAAGGAAGGGCACGTTGACGCGCAGCGACGGGACCGTTGCGAACCGGTTGTCCTGCAGCATCAGGAGCGATCCGCTGAACGCGCCGTTGAATCCGCGCGCCGCGATGTTGGCCTGAACGAGTCCGCCCTTGATGATGTCGACGCCGGGAACCGCACGCAGGTGATCGGTGGGACTCAGGGATGGCCGCGTCGCGATCTCTTCGCGCCCGACGACGGAAACCGACGCCGGAGCGTCGATGACCTTCTCGGGAGCGCGCGACGCGGTGATCACGATCTCCTGGAGAGCGGGAGCATTGCCGGCGAGCTCGATGGTGTGCTGTACCGTCTGGTCGGCGACCAAGTCGATTCTGATCGCAGCGGATTCACGGAATCCGATGCCGCGCGCGAACACCAGGTACGAACCCGGAACCAGCCCGGAGATGCGATAGGAGCCATCTACGCCCGAAGCAACGGTGGTCTCTACTCCCCCCGCGCTGACCACGCGCACTTGCGCTCCCGCGACAGGAGCGGAAGACGAGGCCTGCGTCACGGAGCCGGCGATCGCGCCGGTTCCCTGCGCGAGCGCGATCGAGCCGCCGAACAGCGTGGCTATCGCTATCAGTGCTAGCTGACCAAAGCGACGGGGGCTGATGAACATGCTGTTCTCCAATGGAGTGGCTGGCGAGGATCAGGCGCGCATGCATTCGACCGCGGCCGTCCGACGATACAGGTTGGATTGCGGCTGTCAATAGCGCCGTTGTCCGGTCACGCGGCGGGCGCGACGACCGTGAGGGCGCCCGCCAGGCACTCCAAGCGCAACGTTCTCGAGCGCGCCTGATACAGATCGCCGTCCAGATTGTACAGCGGCGGGGCGGGGAACCGGAGGTCGAAGGACGGTTGCTGGTATTCCCTGACCGAGGGCGAGTGCACGTGCGCGCCGCGCATGGCCGCGAGCAGCAGCCCTGCGCGCGCGAGCGTTCCCACCTGCGAGAGCGCGATACCGTCGAGCAGCCCGTCGGACAGGCTCGCGTTGGGCGCGATCCTGAAAGCCCCGCCGTAGTGCTGCGCATTGGCGACGACGAGCATGAGCAGCCGTCGCGCCGCATCGCTCGGACCGCGTTCGTCGTCGCTGCCGGTGATCGAGACATCGAAGCCGTCATATGACGGCAGCTCTCGCACTGCGGAGTAGACGTAGCGCGCGCTCCCCCGCAGCCCGCGCACGAGGCGCATCCGCTGCAGGACCGCGGTGTCGAAGCCGAAGCCGCAGCATACGAGGAAGAAGCGGTCCTCGATCGCGCCGGCGTCAACGCGTCTCGTCTCCCCCGAATCAATCAGCGCGAGCGTGCGGTGGATGTCGCTCGCGGGCGCGCCGACGCTCTTGGCGAAGTCGTTCCCCATGCCCGCCGCTATCAGGGCCAGCGGGATGCGTTGCCCGCTCCGGAGCACTGCGGACGCAACCTTGCTCCAGGTCCCGTCGCCGCCGATTGCGATCAGCGTGGGCGCGCCCCGGGCGATCGCGCGCTGGGCGAGCCTCGTCTCGTCTCCGGCCGCGCGAGTGACGTGGATCGCGACGTCGCGCCGGGTCGCGGTTGCGCGCGCGACTCCGGCGAGCACTCTCTCGCCGTGGCCGTTTCCGGCCGCGGGGTTGGCGATGACGAAGATCGGCTCGTCCACGGCGGCTAACTTACACGTTCCTTACGGAGGATTCCCCGATGGCATACGGACTGGCCGAAGCTTGGGCTCAAGGGGATCCGCTAGCAGGGAAGCGCTAGCGGGATGGCTGCACTACGGAATGTGATGTCGGATGGTTCCAGCGGGAATGCCGCGCGGTCGCGTCACGTATAGGAACTACTTTATATCGGCGTTATAAGTGCTTGCCACGCTTGAGGATTTAGGCTGACGAGGCGCTCCCGTACGGGCGCTGGCGTACCGCTTATCCTGGGCGTTGAGCATGGGCGTGTTTGCTGTCGCGCTTCCCTCGAAGTGGGCTTCGGCGATGAGGGCCAGTTGCTTGGACACACGTTGATGCAACCCACGCGGATGCTGACGGGGGATCCTAGCTGGTAGCCGCGGGTGAACCAATCAGTCGTCAGCTTGGAAGTAATACCTGCGGACGGCCAAGTATTGAGTAAAGTTGCCCGGGCACACTGCTTTACTCACTGCTGTCAGTGTATCTCCGCCGGTACTTCCTGCTGATCACCGATTAGTCCACTCCCTGCTAACAGCTAGGATCCCGCTGAGCCGCGCCCGTAACCCGATCGGTGGCGGGCCAGGTTCGCTGGAACCTCTGCACCCGATCAGGGTTTTATCGCGTCCGCGGCCCTGAAAAGAGGTTGGTCGGAGGGGGTTGAATTGGGTGCCGCAACCGACTAGTATCCGAATCCCCCCTTTGGTTGCTTTCACGAGCGGCTGTTTGGGGGAGGAATCTCGAAATAATCTTGCCCAAACACTTGACCGGCTGGATCGGTCTCGTTATGTTGCAAGGCTGCCACAGAAATGTGGCGGTTTTGAATAAGGTGGTCACCAAGTGATTGCCAAAGCTTATTGAAAATCGAAGTTGTGAGAATCGATGGATGTGCGAGGCGAACTCGTTGATCCGGAGCCGTTCAGGGTTCCGGGGAGAGAAGACCTGAATAAAACATTCAAAGTGATTCGGATACGCTG
>JBPCJJ010000102.1:0-12217 GCA_051005405.1 Gemmatimonadaceae bacterium
GTGGCGCGCGGTACCCCGTGGATAGCCATCGCGTGCGCGCCGACTACCAGGAATCTGGCGCCGGCCTGCAACAGCGCCTCTAGAAAATCAGTCCAGTCGTCGGTCACCGCGAGCGGATCACGCGCCCAGGCATCTCGTTTCGCTTGTAGGAAGGCAACGGCTGACCCGTAAGTTCCCACATTCGCTGCGTGAGCACAGCGACCATCTCCAGTCGCTGCTCGGGGGACGTCGTCGCTGTCAAATCGTCGGCCGGCTCCTCGCCAAGACGATACAATCTTGTCTCGGATACCCGTGATTTTCGCGTACTATCAGACATGTCTCGAATATACCGTCAGCTAGAGACGCCTGTCACGTCATTCTTCACGCTGCTAAGCCGTTCCCGCCGCCTTCTATGTCCTTACGCAGAACGGTTCAACGGGTAACGCACGACGCGCTCCGCCGTTCAATCCCACCAACCATGTAGATACCATCCATCTCCACGCACGTCACGATAAATCCACACCATCGTCCCCTCTCGCGTCACGCACCGGAAATACTCGCGGGCGAAATGATCCCTTTCCCACTCGCCGCCCGATACTCGCTCCGGCCCCAGCGCAGATAAAATCACCGTCCACTCGTCCGACTCGCGGTACCGCGCCGGCAGTTCATGATCCCGCCGCCGCTCCGTCAGCACAGTGATCCGCTTTGGCTCCGGCAACATCTGCAGGGTCAGCTCCGGCGCCGGCTCCCCATTCCCCGAGCGAAACGCCAACTTCGGCCTCGCCGCCTCGCCCGGCTCCTGCGGAACCCAGCGCGTGCGCCTCTCCAGCAGCGGGTGCGCAGAATTGCCGGGAACCACCACGATCGCGCCCTGGTCGTCCAGCATCTGCGCGATCGTCTCTTCCGTCGCGCGCGCCGTCGCGAAGCCACGATCAAACAGATCGCCCTGCCGCCCGGCGTGCGCAACCACCGCCTCCACGCGCAGCGAGATTCCGGTCACCGCGTCGGTGAGCCTGATCTTCTCCAGCTCCGCGCGCACCAGCCGCATCCACGCCTTCTGACTCGACGTCGCCCGCGCAGGACGCAGACGGTGCTCCGCCGTGGATCTGTTCGCCAGCGAGAACGCGAGCACCATCTCGCGCGCGCCTTCGCCCCGCCCGGTCAGCGCGTTGCACACGGTGCCCATCAGCGAGTTGATCACGAACAGCAGCCGCTCGGGATCCCGCAGCGTGTATTCGACCCACTCGAACGATGCGCTCGGCAAATTGCGCGGCATCTCGGCGAACAGCCGGCGCTTGTCGTCCGCGCGGGAGAGATGCCAGACCTTACTGCCTTCGCTACCAAACCTGACCTCTATAGCTTGATGGTCGAGCCTGGCCAGATCGCCGCACGTCTCGATACCAACCGCAAGCAGCATCGCAAAAATCTTATCCGAGGGATCGAGCAGCTCGATCGGCAGCGATGCGATGAATCGCGCGTCGTCGCCCGCGCTTACAGACGTGATTCTGGTGGCGGGCCGCGTGCTCGTTCGGGCGGCAAGCTCCGCGGCGACCGGAGTCGTGGCGATTCCCGCCCGGGCACGAGTGAAACCCGATTCGACGATGCTATCGAGCAGCGAGTCCGTCACCTCGCGCGCCGGCAGGCTGCGCGCGTCCGCCCAGATCACCCCGCGCGCGCCGAGTGCAAGACGCGGAACGATTTTCAGCAGCGGAGGCGCGAGCTGCGATAACTTTTCGGCCGACGCGCTCGGCACTGCCACGCACACTACACTCACGCCATGACTACCAGCTTCAAAGTCTGCTGCATGCAGAGCGCGGACGAAGGCCGCCTTGCTATCGAGCACGGCGCCTCGGCGCTCGGCTTCGTCTCGGCGATGCCGAGCGGCTTCGGTCCGATCAGCGAAGAGAAGATCGCGGAGATAATCGCCGGGGTCCCGGCTGACATAGCGACTTTTCTGCTGACCTGCGCGACCGGCGCCGAAACGATCGTGCAGCAGCAGCGTCGCTCCGGCGCCAATACGCTGCAGCTCGTCGACGAAGTCAGGCCGGGCACGTACGCCGCGCTGCGCGACGCCATTCCTGACGTGTCGCTGGTGCAGGTGATCCACGTCGTGGACGAGAAATCTCTGCGTGATGCCGTGAAGATCGCGCCGGAGGTGGACGCGATCCTGCTCGACTCCGGAAATCCGTCACTCCAGATCAAGGAGCTCGGCGGCACCGGGCGCGTGCACGATTGGTCGATCAGCCGCAGGATCCGCGAAGCGGTCGGCGTGCCGATTTTTCTCGCCGGCGGCCTGCGAGTGGAGAACGTCGGCGCGGCCATCGAGAGCGTGAGGCCGTACGCGGTAGACGTATGCACGGGACTGCGCACCGACGGCGCGCTCGATCCCGTAAAGCTTGAGCGTTTCGTCACCGCGGTGCGAGCTGCCGCCTGATTTTTTTTCGGGCCGACAGGACTCCGCGACGATCTACGGTTCCGGACTCGAGCGCGCAGCGCAGCGCGTGCTGCGACACCGGCAGCACCAGCTCCGTCTTCGCGCTCCAGCCCAGCGAGTGCGCGTGCACGAGGATGCGCGCGCGCCGCACCTGCGCCGGCTCGCCGAACGGACTCGGCTCCCAGTCGTAGCCGCGCGGCAGGATGCTCGAGGTGAGTCGCAGGCTCGCCATCGCCGCGTGCGGAGTGAGCGCCACGAAAGCCCCGCCGCCTTCGCGCACCGCGCGTGACAGCCGCACCGTCTCCGTAGCGTCCGGCTCGATGCCGGAAAGCACGACGAGCGCAAACCCGCCGCAGCGCAGCAGCTCTTCGGTGCCGCGCAGAGCGGTTTTCCTGGACGTCGGCCTTACGAGCAGCGGTCCTTCTTTCCAGTAAGGCCCGGAGATGCAGCCCAGCCCGTCGATCCAGGCCGCGCGCTCACCGCTGGCCACCGCTTTCTGGGCGGCGGCCGTCAGGATCGCTGTGGCCCCTCCTTTAGGAAGCCAGACCGTAAGCCTGGCTCGCGGGAGCCCGCCGCCGGGGAGGATCTTGTCGAGTCCCTGGATTCCGGTGGCCACCGGCTCCGCCGTCCGGTGGGTGAGCGGAGTGGCATCGGGAAACCGGCTCTCCAGGAGCTGGCGAAGGGCGGGGAGCGCGGACATACCCTCAGCATATCCCGAATAAAACCCGAAAACAAGTAGGGGTGTCCGCGGCTTTGCTCTGAGTATGGATGGCGGGATAAATGCTGGCTAAAATGCTACTCACAAGGGAGGCTCAATGAACCAGATCCGTTCGACCAGAAGTGCAGCCGTTCTCCTCGTCCTTACGCTGCTTCTGACCCAGAGCTGTGGCGATTCGCCCACAGAGCCTGCACCTGGCTCGATTTTCGTCACCTCGAAAACGGTTTACGAAATTCCGGAGGTCCCGCAAACGCTGACTATTCCGTTCACCGCTACAAATACCCTGGATAAGACGATTTACCCGAGGTTCATTCAGCTCGAGAAGAAAGTGGGAGCTTCGTGGGTGGTCGTCTACCGCGTTTCCATCCTCCTGGAGGGCCTGGATGATCCTCTCCCGATCTCACCCGGAGCAACCTTGGCGCTGTCCATATCCGTTCGATTGTCCGAATTCGAACTTGAGATTCCGGGTGCATATCGCGCCGTATTCATGCTCCGCCATCCGGGAGAGGCGAGTTTTTACACCCGTTCCAACGACTTCATCCTGAAGGACCCGGCATGACCAGCCAGGTGGAGGCCCTCCCGTTTCCTGAAAACCGCGTTCATGTTACGAGAAAGAGCTGATCATTCGAGGCCGGGCTGAACAGCCCGGCCGACCTTTCTGTAGCTGGGAGGCATGATCGTCATATGAGGGAATACCGAAGCGGCGACATACGGAACATCGCGGTCGTAGGACACGGAGCGAGCGGGAAGACCACTTTGGTCGACGCGCTCGCTTTCGTTTCGGGGGCCAGCAAGCGGCACGGCTCCGTGCGCGACGGCTCCGCGCTCACAGACTTCTCGCCCGAAGAAATCGAACGCAAGTTCTCCATCTCGCTCGGCTGCGCGCACGCCGAGTGGATGGATACCAAGATCAACCTCCTCGACACGCCCGGATATCTCGACTTCCAGAGCGATGCCATCGCGGGTATCGCGGCCGCCGACGGCGCGCTTCTCGTCGTGAGCGGCGCATCCGGAGTCGAAGTCGGCACCGAGCGCATGTTCCGCGAAGCGATCCGCCGCCGCGATCCGGTGCTCGTCGTCGTCTCCATGATGGACAAGGAGCACGCATCCTTCGAGTCCGTTTGGGAGGAGATCAAGCAGCGGCTCGACGCCCGCGTCATTCCGGTGGAAGTGCCGATCGGCGAAGGAGCCAACTTCCACGGTATCCTCAACCTGTTCGACAAGAAGGCGCACCTGTTCAGGAAGGGGACTAAGACGGGCGAGTACACGGAAGTCGATGTCCCCGACGAGCACCGCGCGCTGTTCGACCAGTACTACGAGCAGCTGATCGAGACGATCGCGGCCACCGACGACACACTACTGGAGCGCTATCTGGACGGCGGCGAGATCTCGCGCACAGACGCGCTCGACGCCATGAAAGAGGCGATGAAGCGGGGCGAGCTGTTCCCGCTCTTCTGCTGCTCCTCCGAGCTCACGTACGGGACGCAGGCATTGCTCACGAAGATCGTTGAGCTCATGCCATCCGCGTACGAGATGGAAGAGCTGCACGCCTTCGTCGGCGCCGAAGGCGACAAAACCGTGGAGATTCACGCCAACGACGATGCGCCGCTGACCGCGCTGGTGTTCAAGACGGCTTCCGAGCCGCACGTCGGCGACGTGCTGTACTTCCGCACCTTCTCCGGAACGCTGCGGAGTGGCCAGGACGTGTATAACGCCACGCGCAACATCGCGGAGAAGATGTCCCATCTGTCCATCGCGCAGGGGCGCGAACGGATCGAAGTTCCGGTTCTCCACCCGGGCGATATCGGGTGCGTGGTGAAGCTCAAGAACACTCATACCAACGACACCGTGTCCACGCGGGAGCACCCGGTGCGCCTGCCGCAGATCGACTTTCCGCACCCGCGAGTCTCTTTCGCGGTGCACGCGATCGCGCGCGCGGAAGAAGAGAAGCTTCAGCAGGCGCTGCACCGCATGCACGACGAAGACCCGTCGTTCGAGACGCACTACAACTCCGAGACGCACGAGACGATCATCTCAGGGCTGGGCGAGCGGCATCTCGAGGTCAGCCTCGCAAAGCTGAAGCGGAAGTACGGCGTGGGCGCCGAGCTGACCAAGCCCAGGATCGCTTACCGCGAAACGATCGTCGCGAAGGCGGACGGGCAGGGCCGGCACAAGAAGCAGAGCGGCGGGCGCGGGCAGTTCGGCGATTGCTGGGTCCGAATGTCGCCGGCGCCGCGCGGCCGGGGCTATAACTTCGTCAACTCGATCGTCGGCGGATCCATTCCGTCCAAGTTCGTCCCCGCTGTGGACAAGGGAATCCAGGAGGCCTCGGTGCGCGGAGTGCTCGCGGGCTACCCGATGGTCGACTTCGAGGTAGAGGTGTACGACGGCTCGTACCATTCCGTGGACTCGAGCGAGCAGGCGTTCAAGATGGCGGGCATCCAGGCATTCAACACTGTCGCGTCCAGGTGCAAGCCGGTTCTCCTCGAGCCGCTCGACGAAGTGCAGATCACCACGCCCGATCAGTACATGGGCGACGTCCTCGGAGCGATTTCTGCGCGTCGCGGCCACATCCTCGGCACCGACGCGGCCGAGGACGGCGGCGCGCGCATCCGCGCGATAGTCCCGCAGGCCGAGCTCCACGTCTTCGCAACAGAAATCCAGTCTCTGACCCACGGTTACGGGGGATTTCGGCAGCATTTCCACGGCTACGATCAGATGCCGGGCGAGGCGACGCACTCGGTGATCGAAGAAGCCAAAGCCAACGGAGCGCACGCGAAGGTCCACGCGCACGCATAGCCCGGATCTGCGCGGCGGTTCAGGGCAGGCGTCCTCTTGATCTACCGCGCACTCGCGGATGGGACGGTCGTCGTACATCTCGCGTTCATTGTGTTCGTCGTGCTTGGCGGGCTGCTGGCATTACGCTGGCCGAGGATGATGTGGGGTCACATTCCGGCCGCGGCGTGGGGAGTGCTGATCGAGCTGCGGGGCTGGATCTGCCCGCTGACGCCGTTGGAGAATTATTTTCGCCGACGCGGCGGTGAAGCAAGCTATAGCGGCGGATTCATCGAACAGTACCTCGAGGCCGTGATCTATCCGCCGGGGATTTCGGGCTCGACGCAGCTGGCATTGGCCGCGGTCGTCCTTCTCGTGAACGTGGCCGTCTACTCGCTCGTGTTCCACCGTCGTCGCACAACCGGCGCCGCCGGATTACCATTCTGACGTCAGTCACATAGGGTCGGTCATGTCGCGCCTTCGCATATTCATGCTCCCACCGGCTGCCGCAGGCATCTGCCTGTTGGCGGGCTGCTCCCCATCGACGCCGGAGGTGGAGGCGGCGGCTCCGGCTTCCAGCATGGAGGTCGGCGGGCCCGCCGCCACGACGGAGGCGGACAGCGCGACCCTTGTCGTCTACAAGGAATCGACATGCCCGTGCTGTAACGCCTGGGTCGACTACATGCGCAACAACGGCTTTCGCGTCGTGACATACAACGTCAGCGATCTCCCTGCGGTGAAGGCGAAGCACGAGATTGCGCCCGCGCTTCAATCGTGTCACACCACGGAGGTCGGCGGCTATTTCGTCGAGGGCCACGTTCCCGCGGAGCTCGTGCGGCGGCTCCTCGCCGAGCGCCCACGCATCGCGGGACTCGCCGTACCGGGCATGCCGATCGGGTCGCCTGGAATGGAAGTCGGCCCGCCTGAGCCATACGACATCCTCGCGGTGGACAGCGCGGGGCGCACATCGGTCTTCGGGACCCGCGGAAACTGAGCGTGTCTTCCCGGCGCGACTTCGTCTCCCGGCTCGCGCTCGCCGGAGTAGCCGCGCCGCTCTTCCGCGAAGACGCCGTGCGCAAGCTCGTTCGCGCGGAAGAATTCGCGGGCGGCCGCTCTCCCGACGCCGTCGCCGACGACGAAGCGTACTGGTCCGAGATCCAGCGCGCGTTCGATGCCGATCGGACGATGATCAACCTCAACAACGGCGGCGTCAGCCCGACGCCCAGCCATGTGCTCGAGGCGATGATCCGCGACCTTCGATTCACCAACGAGCTTCCGGTCGAGCACATGTGGCGCGTGCTGGAGCCGCGGATCGAGAGCGTACGCCGTGATCTCGCGCGCGATTTCGGCTGCGACCCCGAGGAGATCGCGATCACGCGTAATGCCTCCGAGGCGCTCGAGACGATGATCTTCGGAATCGATCTCAAGCGCGGCGACGAGGTTCTGCTGACCAATCAGAACTATGGTCGCATGATCACAAGCTGGGAACAGCGCGCGCGCCGCGAGGGAATCGTCGTGCGCCAGATTTCCTTCGACGTTCCGCCTCCATCCATGTCGTACCTGGTCCGGCAGTTCGAGGCAGCGATCACGCCCCGCACGCGCGTCATCGAGGTGACCCACATCACCAACCTCACGGGGCAGATAATGCCCGTGCGCGAGATCGTGGCGCTCGCGCGTCCGCGCGGCATCGAGGTATTCGTGGACGGCGCGCACGCGTACGCCCACTTTCCCTTCAAGCGCGACGACCTGGGCTGCGATTACTATGGCACCAGCCTGCACAAATGGCTGCTCGCCCCCATCGGCACCGGTTTTCTGTACGTGAAGAAGGAGAAGCAGGGCGCGCTCTGGCCGCTGATGGCCGCCGGCCCGGAGCTCAATGAGAACATTCGCAAGTACGAGGAGATCGGCACGCACCCGGCGGCCAATCACAACGCGATCTCGGCGGCGCTGGCGTTTCACCGCGGCATCGGAGCCGAACGAAAAGCTGCCCGCCTCAGGCTGCTGCGCGACAGGTGGGCGAAGCGCCTCGCGGGCGCGAGCGACCGCGTGCACGTCCTGACGCACCTCGACGACACCAACTCGGGCGCGATCGCGCTCTTCAACGTGGACGGCATCGACAGCGGCGCGCTCGGCGGCTGGCTGATGGCGAAGCACCGCATCGTCACCACGCCGATAGCGCACAAGGAATACAACGGCCTGCGCATCACGCCGAACGTTTATACGACTCTCGACGAAATCGACACCTTTGCCGACAAGGTCCTGCACGCAATCAACAGAGGCATTTCGTGATCGAACTTCTCACCGACCCGCAGGCATGGCTCGCATTCACGACGCTGCTTGCGCTGGAGATCGTGCTCGGAATTGACAACGTCGTCTTCATCGCGATTCTCGCCGGCAAGCTTCCCGCCGACCAGCAGGCAAAAGCGCGCCAGCTGGGGCTCGGGCTCGCGGCGATCACACGCGTCATGCTGCTCTTCACGCTGGCGTGGATGATCAAGCTCACCACGCCGCTGTTCGCGGTTATGGGTCACGAGCTCTCGGGGCGGGACCTGATACTCATCGGCGGCGGCCTTTTTCTCATCGCGAAGAGCACGCACGAGGTGCACGAAAAGCTGGAAGGGGAGGAAGGGCGCAAATCCGCGAAGGTGGCCGCGACGTTTGCGAGCGTCATCGGTCAAATCCTGCTGCTGGACCTCGTCTTTTCACTCGACTCGATCATAACCGCCATCGGGCTCGTGGACGAGCTGCCGATCATGGTCGCCGCGGTCCTCGTGGCCGTGGGAGTCATGATCGCGTTCGCCGGTATCATTTCCCGCTTCGTGGAACGGCACCCGACGATCAAGATGCTGGCGCTAAGCTTCCTCATGCTCATCGGGTTGAGCCTGATGGCCGAAGGGTTCGACGTCCACGTTCCCAAAGGCATGATCTATTCGGCGATGGGCTTCTCCCTGTTCGTGGAGACGCTCAACCTCCGCATGCGCGCGAAGAACCAGCCCGTTCAACTCCATCAGCCCTACACTCAGCCAACGGATAACGCGTAATGCCGATCCTGTTCGTGGTCATCGGGCTGCTCGCGGGAGTACTGTCGGGAATGTTCGGCATCGGCGGCGGAATCGTGATCGTTCCCGCGCTGCTGCTGATCGCCAAGATGTCGCCGCTCACGGCCACCGGAACATCGCTCGGCGCGCTGCTGCTGCCGGTCGGCGCGCTCGGCGCGTGGGAGTACTATCGCAACGGCAACATCGAGATCAAAGCGTCGCTGCTGATCGCTCTCGGACTGTTCGCGGGCGCGTGGTTCGGCGCGAAGGTCGCGCATTCCGTGGGAGATGCGACGATCAAGCGGGCGTTCGCCGTGTTTCTCGTGATCGTCGCAGGCCGTATATGGTGGACGGCGTGACTGCCTACTGTCCAGCTGCGAGGGGCCCTAGCTGTTAGCGGTGAGTGGACTAATCAGTGGTGAGCAGGAAGTACCGGCGCTAACAGCTAGGATCCCCCAGCGGGATTCCAGTAGCTAGAGCGTTCTTAGCTCGGGATGCTTCCAGAACGTCCACAGAGCAAACAGGAGCATCACCGCTCCCCCGCCGGCCAGCGTCCACTCGATCCCGACCGCTCGTGCCAGCGCCCCGCCGACGAACGACCCGATCGGCGCGAAGCCGACGTACACCACAACGTACGCCGCCATCACTCTGCCCCTGAGCTCGTCCGGCACGACCGCCTGAAGAATCCCGTTCGCGAGCGCGGTCTGCAGAATCATGAACAGCCCGGCGAGCAGGACGACGAAGGCCGCGACCGGCGGCTGTGCGGTAGCTGAAAGCGCGAGCACGGTCATCGGAAACGCGAGCGACGCCATGGCGAACAGCCGCCCGCGGCGAATGCGCCCTCCGACCGCCGCGAGAAAGAGCGCGCCCGACAGAGCTCCGATTCCGGTCGCGCTCATCAGAAGCCCATACCCGCTGGCGCCGACTCCGAGCGCTTCGCGCGCGAACACCGGCATGAGCGTGAGGTACGGGACACCGAAAACCGAGAACACGGCGACCATGCGCATGACGACGATTATCTCCTTCGTCCCGAGCATGTAAGCGATTCCTTCCTTCAGCCCGGCGATCGGCGACGGCCGGTCGACCGGCCTCACGTACGGAGGAAGCCGGAGCATGAACAGCCCGGCGAGAACCGCCGAGAAGCTGATCGCGTTGAGCCCGAAACACCACGCCAGCCCCGCGCTCGCGATGACCGCCGCTGCGATCGACGGACCGAGAATGCGGGCGAGATTGAACGCGCTCGTGTTCAGCGCGATCGCGTCCATTAAATCGTCTCGCACGACGAGTTCGATGAGGAGCGCCTGGCGAGCGGGAATCTCGAACGCGCTAACGACGCCGGCGAAAGTGGCCAGCGCGAGGAGCCATGGGATCGTGATCGTGTCGCTGACCACGAACCACCAGAGCAGCGCAGCCTCGAACGCCAGCAGCCCCTGCCCTATCATCACGACCTTGCGCTTGTCGTACCTGTCGGCGATGACACCGCCGTACAAAGAGAACACCAGCACCGGAAACGATCCCGCCGCGCTCACTACTCCGACGACGAACGCGTCGTTGGAAAGTTCGAGAGCCAACCACCCCTGGGCGACGATCTGGACCCAGCTCCCGGTGAGCGACACCGTCTGACCGATCCAGAAAATCCGGAAATTCCGGTGCGTCCGGAGAGCGCGGAACGGGTTGAGAGATCGGGGCACGGGCTGATTATATCAGATCAACGATGGTCCCAGTTAGAGCCACGGGAATCCAAGAGGTGAGATGCCAGAGAGCCAGATGCCAGAAGACCAGATGTCGTTCGTCTGGCTCCCTGGTTTCTGGCATTCTGGCATCTCGCCTCTTGTATCCCGCCAGTCCCCGGTCCGGGACTGCAACCAATCGTATTATTCACAAATGCGCTTCCACACCTACTCGCGATACAGCGCCGACCTCGCGGACGCGGTGAGCCTCGAAGCCCTGCTCGACAAGCTCGCCGACTTTCTCCTCCAATCCGGCTTCGCCGGAGGGCCCGCGCAGCATCCCTACTGGGGCGACACCGGCGACGACGCCGACCGCTCGCTCGACGCCCTCAAGGAAGCGGTGCTCAACGCGCTCGTCGACGGCGGGCAGTTCACGCCTGAAATGCTCGAAGCGCTCCGTGGCGGCGGCGACCAGGAATCGCAGGAAAACCTCGCCAAGCTCCTCGACGATCTGGTCCAGCGGCTCGCCGCAAAAGGATACATCGACATCGCCGCCCCGCCGCAGATGCCGGCGGGACATCAATCGGTAACCGGCAAGGGCAGCCTCTCGCATGCGGCAGCAGCCTCCGTGCAGTTCAACCTTACGGACAAAGGAATCGATTTTCTCGGCTACAAGACTCTGCGCTCCATACTCGGCTCGCTCGGCAAATCGAGCTTCGGCAGTCACGACACCCAGTACCTCGCCACAGGGATCGAAGCCGACGGGTGGAGCAAGGAGTATGAATTCGGCGACGTGCTCAACCTCGACGTCAACGAGACCCTCCGGCGGTCTCTCGCGCGCACGGGCTCGCTCGACATCCCGATGGACCTGGACTACTCGGATCTGATGGTGCGGCAGGCCGAGTACAGGTCGTCGTGCGCGACGGTGCTGATGCTCGACACATCACACTCGATGATTCTGTACGGCGAGGACCGGTTCACCCCCGCGAAAAAAGTCGCGCTGGCTCTCACGCACCTGATCCGCACACAGTTCGCTGGCGACACGCTCCGCGTAGTTCTGTTCCACGATTCGGCGGAAGAGATTCCGCTGGCGAAGCTCGCCGAAGCGCAAGTCGGGCCATACCACACCAACACCGCCGAAGGGCTCAAGCTCGCGCGCCGGATTCTGATGGCCCAGAAAAAAGACATGCGGCAGATCGTCATGATCACCGACGGCAAGCCCAGCGCGCTTACGATGGACAACGGCCAGATCTACAAGAACTCGATGGGGCTCGACGCGACGGTGATCGCGGAGACGCTGCGCGAGGTCGCCAACTGCCGCCGCTCGGGGATCATGATCAACACGTTCATGCTCGCCCGGGACCGGGCGCTGGTCGAATTCGTCAAGCGCGTATCCGAGATCAGCCTCGGCAAGGCGTACTTCACCAATACGATGACGCTCGGGCAGTTCATTCTCATGGACTTTCTCAGGAAGAAAACCAGGAAGGTCTCGTAGCTGCCCGGGGTGGGGGGGGGGGGGGGGGGGGGGGGGGGGGGGGAGGAGCCGTGGCGCGGCGAGGCTGTCCGCCGGGTCCTCTCCCCTCCTCCATCTCATCTCTCCCCC
>JBPCJJ010000103.1:0-5134 GCA_051005405.1 Gemmatimonadaceae bacterium
GCACCAACCTGATCTACGTGGATCCCGAGCACGACCTGGTGATCGTCGCGCGATGGATAGACAATGGCGCTCTCGACGGATTCGTGGGCCGCGTACTCGCCGCGATCGATTGAGCTAATCAGTTACCGATAGACCTCCATCGCCTCCATCCCGCCGGGATGCAGCTCGATCCCTGGTTATTGCGAAAACAGCCGCTGGTCCAGATCGAATGCTCGAGGCGGCCCGACCTTGATCGCCGCGAAGGCCGGGTGCGTCGGGTTCAGCAGGTAGTTGTACGATTGGTCGAGCACTACGCTCGGCATGCGAAGTACCGCCGAGCGGCCGCCCTTTACCCAGGCATCGCCGATGGCCTGGCTCTCGGCCGGCGGAGGCGACCGTCTCCAGTTTCCGGGGAGCAGCTTCGAATCGAGAACTTCGACGAGCTCGTCAGGCACATCCGCGGTGACGAGTGAAAAAGACCGAAGCGTGCCGACGCTCTGCAGATGCACCAGAACCTCGAGCGTCGCGAGCGCTGCGCTCTCCGATCCATACGCCACGACTGTTCCGGGGCTGCTCCAACGCCCGCCATACAGGCGGGACCCTTCTCCATCAAACGCGTTCCGTGAGTACCTCGTCTTCACCAGACGCCAAATAATCGGCACTTACGCCGTCAGGCCGGGTTTCCGTGCTCCAGCCGCCCGATGAGATTCAGCACCTCGCTTGCGCCGACATCGGTAGCCGCAAGCGCGAGCGGCGTTGCTCCGCCAAGGGCGCGCTGCGGCGCGGACAGCCACGCGCGGGCTGCGTCGGTGGCGCCCTCGAAGAGCTCGAGCGCCCGGCCGAACACCCTGGCAAATCGCACGAGGCGATCGGATTCCGCGGGTTCGAGCCGGCCCAACTCCCGGCGCCGCGCCAGCGTTCTCGGAGGAATCTGAGTTAGCTCGGCGAGCGCACCGGCGGAGAGCGACGCGTTGCGCTGAAAGTGCTCGAACGCAGAGTACGAAAACCCGTCTCTCACCCGCTCATAGATCTTGATCGGGTCGTAGATCCGCAGTCCGAGCAGCGCCATGTAGTGATGGCCCTGGCGACGCCCCGAGCTGATCCGATCCTGGACCACCTCGATATCAGCGTTTGGTTTCATAGCACCTCTGGGAGTCTTAGCCATACGGCGTAGTATACTATGCCATATGGCTAAAGTCAAACCACCGGAAATGCAACGAGGGGCCCGGTTTCCCTGACCCCTCGCGCGCCTCACCCGCTTCGCTATGCAGCTGCCCGTGGATGGTATTGAGGCGCGTCAGCGAAGCGTCACATACCAGCGGCGCTACTCGAAAGCGTTGATCCCCGTGACCGCCATGCCGAGCACCAGCGTGTGGATGTCGTGCGTCCCTTCGTACGTGTACACGCTTTCCAGGTTCGCCATGTGCCGCATGGACGCGTACTCCGCCAGGATCCCGTTGGCGCCGAGCAGGCGCCGCGCCTCGCGCGCGATATCGGTCGCGATGCTGACGTTGTTGCGCTTGGCGAGCGAGACCTGCTGGGGCGTGAAGGTGCCCGCGTCCTTGAGCCGGCCGAGGTGCAGCGAGAGCAGTTGCCCTTTCACGATCTCCGTCAGCATCTCGGCGAGTCGCGCCTGCTGTATCTGGAATCCACCGATCGGCTTGCCGAACATGACGCGGTTGCCCGCGTAGCTCACGGCCTCCTCGAAGCACGCCATCGCCGCGCCGAGCGCGCCCCAGGAGATGCCGTACCGCGCCTGGGTGAGGCACATGAGCGGACTCTTGAGACCGCCGGACTTGGGCAGGATCGCGTCCGCGGGCAATTGCACATCCGAGAAAACGAGCTCACTCGTGTCGGAGGCCCGGAGCGAAAGCTTTCCTTTTTGATCCTTCGAGGAAAAGCCAGGCGTATCGCGCGGGACTATGAACCCGCGAATGGACTTGTCGTCGTCGGCGTCGCCCGTCTTGGCCCAGACTATCGCGACGTGCGCGGTCGAGCCGTTGGTGATCCACATCTTGGAGCCGTTGAGCACCCAACTGCCGTCCTTCTGCTCTTTCGCCCGCGTGATCATTCCCGCCGGGTTGGAGCCAAAGTCGGGCTCCGTGAGCCCGAAGCAGCCGATCACTTCGCCCTGCGCCATCTTTGGCAGGTAGTGGCGCTTCTGCTCCTCGCTGCCGAACGCGAACACCGGGTACATCACGAGCGCGCCCTGAACCGAGGCGAACGAGCGCACGCCCGAGTCGCCGCGCTCCAACTCCTGCATGATGAGCCCGTAGGCGACGTTGTTGAGCCCCGCGCAGCCGTACTCCTCGGGGAGATTCGCGCCGAACACGCCGAGCTCGGCCATCTCCGGCACCAGCTCCAGGGGAAACCGGCCCTCGATGTAGCAATCGCCGATGACTGGCAGGACGCGGTCGTCCACGAACCGGCGGACGGTGTCGCGCACGGCGCGCTCGTCTTCGGAAAGGCTGCTGTCTATCGCGTAGAAATCGTTCACGGGCTCTCGGGGCGACGGTTGGATCGCGCGATGCGCGAAGAGAGCAAATCTACCCCCGTCGGCCGACTCGCGTCACGAGCTCAACCCTTTGGCGAGCATGCGAACGATCTTCTGCTGGCCTAGCAATCCTTTCTTACGGCGCCCGGCGCTATTCCAACTTCCCGCGCCTTCGCGCGAAACGCCCGGTCGTGCGCCACTGGCAGCCCTCTCTCCTGCTGCCACTGGTGAACCATCTCGTGCAGCAGCGTGTGCATGACGTCATCCCACGAATCACGCCGGATGTGACGCCGGCCGATCACGATGCTCGCGCCCCGCTCGGCCGACGCGAGCGAGTAGTGTCCGAGCTTGCGCTTCATCCTGCGCGACACACCGATCGTCACCGGCGTGAGCTCGCCACCGAAGAACTGCCCATTCAGCTCTGCATGGGCCTCGGTCAGCCGCGCGGCATACGGCTCGTCATCCGGATGCGTGACCTCGCGCCGCAGCCGCGCGCGGCGACCGGGCAGCACTGACGCGTAGCCCAACAGCACGCGCTTCGCCTCGGACCGGCTGTCCCGCCGCTTCGCCCGCGCGAACCGGACGATCGCGCCCACGACTTCGTCCCCCGCTGCCGCGTACCCGCGATGCACCCGAAGCCAGCCCTCGCCGAAGCTCACCATCGTGGTGCTGTTGTCCGTGAGCGCTACCCGGACGTTCGGGTCGAGGCCGAGCGCGTACAGCCGGGAAGTCAGATCGTCATCGCCCTCGGGCAGCTCGAGGCCAAGCTGTACCGCGGCGGTCACGCCGTCTTCGCGGGCACCGCGCGGCTGAACGACTTGTGGGGACCGGGCACGAACGTCTCCTTGTCCGGCGACCAGATCAGCGTCGTCACTTCGATCGCTGCCGGGAGCACCCTGATAAGGTTCGCCGAGGACGGCCGTCCGCCGCGCGACCGGTTCGAGACGGTGCCGGCGGTCGAGACCACCGTGCCTTTTTTGGTGTGCTCGATGTAATGCACGGCCTCCTGGTGATCGTGGCCGGAGAGCACGACGTCCACCCCCATTTCGGCGAACGCGTCGAGCACGCGCCTGGTGTTCTTGAGCCCGTGCCGTTGCGACAGCTCGCCTTTCACGGGGTTGTGATGCATGACGACGATGCGGACATCGTCCGCCGGAACCCTGTCGAACTTCTCCCGCAGCGTCGAGAGCTGTGCACGCGTCACGTACCCGATGATGGAGATGTCGCGCACGTTCCACGTCAGCGTGCGGTGCGTCACTCCGTGCGACGTGTTGAGACCCACGAGCGTGACGCCCGGAATGCTCAGCACGGGCTCGAGATCGTGGAAGATCCATTTCTTGTAGGCGTCGAAGATCTTCCGGTACGGCCCTATCCCTATCGGGGCGCGCCACCAGCTCACATCGTGGTTCCCCGGCACGATGATGGTCTGGCTGACTTTCTGCGCGTCGCGCAGGAATACGGCCGCGCGCTGAAACTCTCCCGACTTTGCGCGCTGGCTGACGTCGCCCGAGACGGCGACCACGTCGAACTTCCCCTCCTGGATCATCGCCTCGATCGCGAATATCTGCTCCGGAACGGCGGGCCGCCCGAAGTGGAGATCCGACACGTGAAAGATCGTCGTCATCGACCCGTCCCCGCCCTATTGCCCGCTGTCCGTGAAAAGAACGGCCACCGCCGACGCGTACGCCGACAGCGCGCCCTCTGCGGTCGGCGCGGGCGATCCCGTAATGCGCCGCGCCCAGTGTACTCGCTGGCGACGGCCGTCCACCAGAATCAGTTGCCCGCTGGCCGTGAAGCCGGCCGCGCTGTGCGCAAGGATCAGGTCGAGCGGAAGCAGGAAGTAGCGCCGCCCCTCCGAGATCGCGAGCAGCATCCGTAGCTCTCCGCCCAGCCGCTCGGGAAGATCCGTGTCCGGCTCGAGCCGCATCCCCCTGAGCGATCCAACGGAAAGCTCGAACGGGTCGGGGAGCATCGCGGGGTTCCGGCGGTGCGCCTGCCGAAGCGCATCGGGCCAGACCCACGTCTCGGCGATCGCCCGGGCCGAGAACGCGGTCCGAAGCGTGTCGTTGAAGCTCGCGCGCAACACCGGCCACGGAAGGGACGCGAGCTCCGCGGGAATCGACGCTGTCGCCGCGGTCGCCGCGGGCGAGATCCGCTGCAGCGGCAGGACGACCACCGCATCGCCGCCCAGCCGGACGTTCCCCTGCTCCTCCGCGGTGGGCGCCTGCGACGCCGTGGCGCAGGCGACGCACAGCAGCACGGCGGCAGCAGATGGAATTCGGAGCGATGATCGCATTGCGGGAAAACTAGCCGCGACTCAATTTGGCGTCAGCTTCCATCCAAGAAATGCGCAAGCTTTCCTCCGTTGTGATCTGGACCGCCGTGGCGCTCGCCGGCGCAGTCGCCTTCGCCTGGCTCGCCCTCTCGCGGGGCGAGACGATCAGCGCTGCATGGCTGCTGGTGGCGGCCGTATCGACCTACCTGGTCTCGTACCGGTTCTACAGCCGGTTCATAGCGGCCAAAATTTTCGCGCTCGACCCCGCGCGGCCGACACCCGCGACGCGGCTGAGCGACGGCTGCGATTTCGTCCCGACGCACAAGTGGATCGTATTCGGCCACCACTTCGCGACGATCGCGGGTCCGGGCCCCCTCGTTGGGCCG
>JBPCJJ010000104.1:0-7950 GCA_051005405.1 Gemmatimonadaceae bacterium
CGGAGAGCTCATTTTTTGAGCCGATAAGTCCATTGAGTGGGTTCGACAAGCTGTGTTGACGTCACGCCCCAGTGCGGGGAAGACGGAAGGCATGGATGAGGACCTCATACATTCGATTGGGCTTCAAAAAACCTCTTCGTTCCCAGTTCTTGAACTCCGCCGGCGCTACTCGCGTCCGGCGGAGTTTCTTTTACGCTGATATACTACGGACAACATGCCCCGCGTGACAGTCACGCGCCGCTTGCGGTTCAATGCGGCGCATCGAGTTCACAATCCGGCGCTCTCCGACGGCGAGAACGCTGCCATCTTCGGGAAATGCAACAACCCGAACTGGCATGGCCACAACTATATCCTGGATGTCTCCGTCGAGGGAGACATCGACGAGCGGACGGGGTATGTGTTCGACCTGGGGGCCCTCAAGGAGCTGGTCGATCGCGAGGTCATGGAAAAGGTGGACCACCGCAATTTCAACCTCGACGTGGATTTCATGGATGCGGTCATCCCCACTTCCGAGAACATCATCGTCGCTTTCTGGCGGCTGCTGGTCGATCGGGTGAAGCCGGCAAGGCTGTCGCGGCTCGTGCTCTGGGAGACCGAGAACAATTATGTGGAGTACACCGGTGGCTGACAGATCGAAGCAGCAAAGCGCGGTCGTGGACGTGCCGGACGAGGAGCTGGCGTCGCTCGTTCGCAGGCAGCTCGAGCTCGTCGGCGAGAACCCGGAGCGGGAGGGACTCCTCAAGACTCCCGCGCGCGTGGCCAGCTCGCTCAAATGGCTTACCCGGGGGTACGATCTCGACGTCGCGGATGTGATCGGCGACGCGATCTTCGAGGAGCAGCACGACAACATGATCATGGTCCGCGACATCGAGCTGTACTCGATGTGCGAGTATCACATGCTGCCGTTCTTCGGCAAGGCGCACATCGCGTACATCCCCAACGGCAGGATCATCGGACTGTCCAAGCTGCCGCGGGTGGTGGACGTATTTGCCCGGCGGCTGCAGGTCCAGGAGCGCATGACCGAGCAGATAGCGCAGGCGCTCACCGACATTCTCCAGCCCCGCGGCGTAGGCGTCGTGATCGAAGCGCTCCATCTGTGCATGATGATGCGCGGTGTCCAGAAGCAGAACTCCAAGACGATCACGTCGGCCGTGCGGGGTGTGTTTCGCGACGATTACAAGACGCGCGACGAGTTTCTCCGCCTCGCGCACTACAACGGCGGCTAGAATGGCGGAATCGCTCGCCGGGCGCACCGCGGTTGTCACGGGCGCGTCGCGCGGAATCGGCGCCGCGACCGCGAGGGCGCTGGCGACGCACGGTGCGCGGGTTGTCCTTCTTGCGCGCACAAAGGCGGATCTGGACCGGGTGGCCGCGGAGATCGGCGGTATCGCGGTGCCATGCGACCTGCTCGACCGCGCGAGCCTCGACGGGGCGGTCCTGCTTGCCTTGAAAGAGCTCGGCGACGCTCCTGACATCCTTGTGAACAACGCGGGGGTCTTCCGAACGGGCTCCGTGGGCGCCCTATCCGCGGACACGGTGGAGGATTCGGTGCGGCTGAATCTCGTCGCGCCGCTGCTGGTCGCGGGCGCATTCCTGCCGGCCATGCGCGAGCGCGGCAGCGGTCACCTCGTGACGATCGGATCGGTGAGCGACAGGAAGATCTTCGAGGGAAACAGCGTTTATTCGGCCACGAAATTCGGAGTCCGGGCGGTGCATGAAGTAACGCGCGCGGAGCTGAAAGGGAGCGGCATTCGCGCGACTCTGGTTTCGCCAGGATCGACGGATACGTCACTATGGGACGGCGCGGGCGAAGGCGACTTTCCGCCGCGATCGGCGATGCTCACCGCCGAATCCGTGGCCGACGCGATCCTGTACGCAGTCACGCGCGAGCCGGAAATCAACATCGACGAGCTACGCCTCACGAGATCGTAGAGTAGCGCCCGATGTTCATCGAGCTGATCGACCTGCTGCGCTGTACCCGCGCCCACGAAGAAAGCTGGCTCGTGGCCACCTTCCACGAGCTGCGCGACAGGGTCGTCATCGAGGGAATGCTGAGCTGTCCGGTGTGCGGCGCGCGATACCCGGTAACAAAAGGCGTCGCGTACTTCGATGTTCCGGCCGGGCAGACGGCCGCTCGCGGGAGCGCGCCAACGGAGGACAGGTCGCGGGTGGCGGCGTACCTCAACCTCGTTGAGCCGGGCATTGTCGTGCTCGCGGGAGAGTGGGGGAGCGCTTCGACGGCGATCGCGACGCTCGGGAACACCGTCATCGCGTTCAATGTCCCGAATGCACGTGAACCCTTCGCGTCGTGCATACGGTCGGACGGGATGCTGCCGCTTGCGCGCGAGTCGGTCGACGGGGTTGCGTTGGATTCGACAGATGCGGTGACGATCGAGAGTGGGGCCGGCGCGCTGAAAGCGGGAGCGCGAATGGTTGCGCCCGCCGCCGCCGCGGTTCCCGCGGGGCTGACGGAGCTCGCGCGCGACGAGCGGTACTGGGTGGCGGTGCGAGGAGGAGGCGGGGTGAGTGGGCCGGTGCAGATCGCGCGAGGGACAGTGAAAAACAGGGATGGGTGAACGTGTTGTAGGTGGTGGTTCTGGTTACCGGACCGGTCACCGGTCACCGGTTGTTGGTCCAACCCAAAACCCCACAACCGTTCACCAGCCACCCGTCGTTAACCAGAGCCCACAACCTACGACCAGTTCACCCATCCCTGTTTTTTGACTTATAACTTCATTCAGTCGACACGGGCCCTGCGTACAATGCATCGATCGCCGCCTTGTTCTTCTCCTCGACGAAGTTCCGCTTAATGCTCAGCTTCGGCGTGAACTCGCCGCCGTCAATCGAAAAATCCTTCTCGACCAGCGCGATCTTCTTAGGCATCTCATAACGCGCGAGCCCCGCGAGAGCCGTTGCCATCTCGCGCTCGAACAGTTGTTGAACCGGTTTCTGCGCGATCAGCGCGCTGTGCCCGCTCCACGCCAGCTTCTGCTCGCGCGCCCACGGCTCGAGGTTGTCGTAGTTCGGCACGATCAGCATGACGGGGAACTTCCGCTTGTCTCCGAGCATCACCGCCTGCGCCACGTACTTGCTCGATTTCATCCGATGCTCGATCGGCGCGGGCGCGATGTTCTTCCCGCCCGCCGTGACGATGATGTCCTTCTTCCGCCCGGTAATACTGAGGAATCCGTCCTCGAGCTTGCCGAGGTCGCCAGTGTGAAACCAGCCATCAGGCGTGACTGCTTCGCGCGTTTCTTCGGGCCTGTTGTAGTAGCCCTGCATGACGTTGGGCCCGCGGGCGAGGATCTCCTCGTCCTCCGCTATGCGCACCTCTGCGCCGTCGATTGGGCGACCCACGGTACCGATGCGGATATGGCCGGGGGCGTTCACCGAGATCACCGGCGATGTCTCAGTCAGGCCGTAACCTTCCAGGATTGGTAGCCCTGCGGCGAAGAAGAACTTGTTGATCTCTGGGTCGAGCGGTGCCGCGCCGGAGACAAAGAAGCGGATGCGCCCTCCCACGGCTGCGCGCACCTTCGAGAAAACGAGGCGCTGCGCCAGTGAATATTTAAAGGCGAGCGAGCGCCCCGGGACGCGTCCGGCCAGAACTTCATCCGCCCACTGCTCGCCCACGCGCCGGGCCCAGACAAAAATCCTCTTCTTGTGAGCGCCGCCTGTCATCGCCTTGTCGCGAATCGAGGCGAACATTTTCTCGTACAGCCGCGGGACCGCGAGCAGCAGAGTAGGCCGCACTTCCGTCATGTTGCCGCGCACGGCTTCGATCGATTCGGCGTACGCGATCCTGATTCCGAGCGAGAGCATCATGTAGTGGCCCGCCATTCGCTCGAACACGTGCGAGAGTGGGAGAAGGCTCAGGCATGAATCTTCGCCCACGAACGGCAGCACGGACCGGGACGCCATGACGTTCGAATGCAGATTGTCGTGGCTCAGCATGACGCCTTTCGGGAGTCCGGTCGTGCCTGCTGTGTATATGATCGTGGCGAGATCGCCCGGCTGCGTCGCAAGCGCGTTGGCCCTGAACTCCTCGATCGTCGCCTCCGACTCGCCCGTCCGGCCGCGCGTCTCAAGCTCGGCCAGCGTCATGTCCGCATGGCCGTCGGTCGGAACGAAGCTGATCACGGTCCTGAGACCGGGAAGCTCGCCGCGAATCGACGCGATCTTGCGCGCCTGCGCCTTTGTCGAAACGAAGATCGCGATGGCGCCGGAATCACGGAGGACGTGGACTATCTGGTCGGCAGGGAGGGTGGGATACACCGGTACGTCGATCAGTCGCGCTGTGAGGCACGCGAAATCCGCGATAGCCCACTCGGGTCTGTTCTCAGACAGCAGCGCGACCCGGTCGCCGGCCGACGCGCCGAGCGACTGCAGTCCGCGCGCCGCGTGCCGGACGCGCTCGCCGAGCTCGCGGTGCGAGATGGAAACCCACGAGCCGTCGCGCTTGAACCGGAGCGCGTCGGGAAAATCAAGCTCGAGCGCCGTGAAGAACAGGCGGTTGAGAGTGCCTGGCGCGGGTCCCGGCCCGCCACGGGCCTCCGTCTCTGGGCTCATGTCAGCTCGCTTGTCTCAGGGAACGCGCGGTTGCACGGGGAGCACCAGCCGGAGCGGGCTCCCCGCGACATGGGAACCACGATACCGCACGCGCGCCAGCACCACAATCGAGTCCCGCGCGGTCGTAAGGCCGGCAGGCAGGAGCCTGATCCTGCGCGACGCGATTCCGGTTGTAGCGGTCGTGTCGGCGCCCGACGCGCGGCCGGCTTCGTTCACGATTCGCGCGCGCACGGAGTCAGCGGGTGTCTGCAACCCGAATGTTACGATCCAGTCCCGGACGGGCGAATTTCCCGCCGCGCCGCGGTGCAGCACGATCACCGCGAGCTCGCCGGAGAGGTTCTGCGTGCTGTCGATCACCGAGTACCGGAGGGTGTCGATCGTCCCGGACCGCGCTACCGAGTCCGGGCGCCGGACGACGCTCAGGCGGAGCGGCGCGCTCTGCAAGCCGCCTATGAACGCGATGATCCGCGCGGACGTGTCCGGCACCGCGCCGGCTACCACGTAACCGGTCGCCGCGTCGATCGTCACCACGGGATCGAGCGCGATGTAGCGCACGGCCGCGTCCAGGATCTCCTCGTTCTCGAAGTTGAAAACGATCGCGCGGAGAGGAGTCGCAAACCCGCTCGTGTCACGCAGCGTGTCGCTTACGACGATGGCGGGGAATGGCAGCCGGTCGAACTCGATCGACGTCGCGACGTTCGGAGCAGTGTCCACGTCGGAGCACGCGACGGACATCGCCAGCGCCGCTAGCGCCGCCAGCACCGACCGTCCCCGGCTCATTCGAATCGCCCCACGAGAATCGATGCGAGGTGCGTGTACGCGAGCGCAGCCGGGTCCGCCGGAGTCCTGAGCACCACCGGTTGTCCGGCGGCAAACGCGTCCGCTGCCGCCGCCGTCCGGGGGATGGTGACGTCGAACACGAGATTCGCCGGCAGGTGGCGCCGCACGTAGTCCACGACACGCGCGCTCGCGGGGTTGTCGGGCTCGTGCATGGTCAGCAACAGCCCGTCGAGCGTGAGCTTCTCGTTCTCCCGAACTATGTCCTGGATTCCGCGGAGTATCTGCGGCGTAGTCTGCAGCGCGAGCGGCTCGCATTGAAGCGGCACGATCACATGATCGCTTCCCTCGAGCACGCGGCGCGTGACCGGCCCGAGCCCGGGCGGGCTGTCAACGACCACGACCTCGCAGCGCGCCTTCGAGGTCTCCAGCAGCTCCGGGAGAACCCGCGTGTCCGATACGAGCTGCTGATACATCACATGATCGACTTCGTCGGTCACGGTGCCGGCGAGCATCACGCGCAGCCACGGCAGCACTGTGGGAAGAATGACGTCACGAAGCGGCCGCGCGCCGTTGAGGTAATCCGCGAACCCGAACGTTGGATGCCCTCGCCGCAATCCGACGCCGTATCTGACCGATCCCTGCGGATCCACGTCGATGATCAGCGTCTTCAATCCCCGCTTCGCGAACGCGGCAGCGAGATTCACGGCGGTAGTCGTCTTGCCTACGCCGCCCTTCTGGCTGACGACGGATAAAACGTGACCCACTCAGTTCTCGGCTTCCGACGCCGGGGCGCCGCCGGGCTCGGTCCCGTCTGCCGCGCGACTATCGGTGGCGTTGAGCTGGCCGAGCGTGTCGCGCGCGTGCGCGATCCATCGCTCTGCGTCCGCGCCCGTGGGCGGATCCATCAGAAAGGCCTCGAGATGGTACGCCGCGTCAGCGACCGATCCCCGCTTGAGGAGAAGAAACGCGAGACCGTAGTGCGAGCCGGAAAGCGTAGGCTGAATCTCGAGCGCGCGCTTGTAAGCGCGTATGGCGTCTTCCTGCTGCCCCGTCTTCGAGAAGGCGATCGCCATGTTCTGGAGCGCGCGATAGTTGTTGGGCTGGTCGCGGAGGGCGAGCCGGTACGACGTCAGCGCGGCGTCGTAGTCGCCCTGGCGTTCGAGCGCCAGCGCTTCGCCGAGGTAGTCGACGCGCTGCGGCTTGGCCCCCCTATTCGAGCCTCCGCCGGTTAGGCGGCTCCACCATGACATGGCAAATCGGTGCGGTTAAAACAGCATGCGTACGGGAGTAGCGCCAGCGTTCCTGCCGGCGCCACGACGATTCGACTTAAGCTATTGCCGGGCCGTGACATCCGCTATCGTGTGTGGAGCCGTTCGGCTAGCTTAATCGGACTCACCCGGACGCCACCGCGAAGGGGATCGCCAATGTCTCCACGTCGTTATTCAGTCGATCCATCCAAGGGGGTTCTCCATGTGGAGTGGCCGCTGTTCGGTGAGCTGTCCCGTGCGCTGGCGCTCAAGGTTGCGCGGAGCTACGACCCCGAGATCGTGCTCGGGGTGGCGACGGCGGGCGTGGTCCCCGGCGCGGTGGTAGCTGCCATCCTCCACCTCGAGTTTCGGTCCATCGTCGTCAGCCGGAGGCTCGGCGCCGATTCCGCGCGCGAGACGCCGGAAGTGCTCTCCGCCGCCCCGGCCGCCGTGCGCGGAAAACGCGTGCTGATCGTGGACGAGACGTGCGATGCCGGCGATACGATGCGGCTCGCGGTCGGCGCCGTCGTGAACGCCGGTGCCGCAGAGGTGAAAACCGCGGTCAGCTTCAGGACCGGCAGCTACGTGCCGGACTTTCATGCGCTCGCCACGGAGAGCACGATCGTGCTGCCGTGGGATCGCGAGGTGCTCGTCGAAGGGGAGCTCGTGCCGAATCCGCTGTATCAGGACGCGATCCATGAGCCGGGTACGAGCGCGGCGGATTAACCCGCGGAGCCGACGATCTCCTCGTAGGCGGAGCCTGCGCTCAACCCCGCATAAATCGAGTCGACCATCTCCGGCGTCCCGATCACGAATCGGCAGGTTTCCCCCGAGCCCAGCCCCGCGCACTCGATTTCCATGACACCTACCTCGTAACCCGCGAGCGCCGCGAAAAATCCGTGCAGCAGCCCGGTAGTCACGTGGCACCCGGATTCGGGACTCTGATCACGCCGCGCTTCCCAGCTATCACTTATGCTCACTTCGATCAGCGAGTTGGTGCCCGTGGAAAGCGACGTTGCGCCCCACCCGCACCATTGAAAAAACTCCGCGGCCCGCTGGCGAAAGACTTCCACGGGTAGATCGGCTACGTCGTCGGTGCCCCCGTCAGCGAGCCAGTGCGAGAAGGCGTGGAGCAGCGCCGGTCCCCCCGCGTCGCCGGCGGCGCGCAGCGTTTCCATGTCGGCTTGCCCGGTCAGCTCGAGCAGCAGATGCAGCATCTCTCGCGGCATGCACACGATCCCGGCCCGTGGTCTGTCGTTCATGGCGTGTAACTATCCCTGCGGCGGAAAGCGGCGCAAAAAGTCGCCCCCCCCCACGACCCCCCCACCCAACACACACCCACACCCCAGCTTCC
>JBPCJJ010000105.1:0-14622 GCA_051005405.1 Gemmatimonadaceae bacterium
CCCCGGCCGAGATCGCCTGGTCGAGGTAGGGCCCCGCCCAGGCAGCAATTTGGGCTGCGGTCAGAGCGGGGGTGCTGCCGCACTGGCCGAGGCTGGAAACGTTAGCCTCCCCCGCGACCACCGTGCCCGGCGGAAGCGCGAGTTGGCGCATTTCAGACGGGTACTGGCCCACGTGACTCCTGAAGTTCCGCACCGCCGTGCCTACCGATTCGAGACTAGCCGCCAGCGCGGCCCCCGCGGCGCCATTAATACGCGGCATCATCGTAACTAACACGACGGAAGCGAGGACAGCGAGGATTCCGACCGTGATCACGACTTCGATCAGCGTGAAGCCGGCCGAGCGGTTCCGAGCGCGATGATAGCCGGAATCGGGAAAGTGTCTTCGCAAGCAAAAGTCTGCCACCGGACTTACGGCCGCGTTAGAGAATACGGGCGCCGATTCCGGGATTTTGGCTTGTCGAACCGCCGGGAATGGCATCTTTCAATTCTGCAGGAGGACGGCGGCATTCAGCTACATGATGCCGCCGGTTTTCTATGTACGGCAATCGAGTTCAAGCTCCTACTAATGATGCTTGTTTCCGCACTGGCGCGTAAGGCTGTTGGCCTTTCGCTCGGGCGAGTCGAATCCGCCCTATTTCCCCGCGACCTCAGCGAAGTACTCGTCAAGCGCGATCACCAGGGATGGCTGGCCGGCTACGGGCCTCCACTCCAACTGTTCCGTAAGCAGCTCCGGGCGGTCGTCATCCGGCCGCCACCGTTCTACGAGCCGTCCGTCAATATCCACAATCCAATACTCCGGAACGTCGTGCCGCTGGTATAGCCGCCGCTTGAGCGTGCGATCGGCGCGTGCCGTTCCAGGTGACAGTACTTCTACAGCTAGCAAGAGCCGTCCCGCCTCGGCCCACGTGCGAGGCCTACGGCCTCCCACCAGCGGCACGGCGAACACATCGGGCTCGACCACCGTACGGCTGTCGTAAACAACGTCGGCGGGCGCTATGACGATATCCGCTACCGGATGGGCCTTGACGTAATCCCTGAGGCGAACGGCCAGCTCGAGCACACCCTTCTGATGGGTCCACGAAGGCGACGGGCTCACGAGCAGCTCGCCATCGATGAGCTCGTAGCGATTGCCGTCGTCCGGAATCGCGTGGACCTCCTCCACCGTCCATTGTCTGGCCGTGATTGCCATGTGCATAGGTTAGAACCTCCACCGCCGAGGAAGCAAGCATGCATCCCGAAGCATGGTCGCCCGCAGTCAGGCGCCTGCTCTCAAACTGCCGCACGCGGCGTCGAACAAATGCAGATCTCACATGCCAGGGGCGATCTCGCGCAGCACCTGGCCGTCAATCTCGTGCCCTCCGTCAAAGTGGATGAAGCGATACCGTACGCCAGCTGCGTCCAACTCGATCTTGTGGGCTTTTGTGCGGGCTGGATCCGCAATTGGATCGTGGGTGCCAACTACCACCGTAAGCTTGGCGCGCGCCAACCGGTCGCGCGTCCTGGCTTCGAGGAGATCGCGCGGAATCTCGCCGGCCCATGCGATGATCTCATCTGGCGGGCTCTCGCTTGCGGAAGCCCACCGACACACCGCGGCCACACCCTGCGAAAAGCCGAGCGCCACGAACCGAACCCGGGATCGGTCTATCTCTCCGAAAACCTTTGCCGTCACGCGGTCGAGATAAGTCACCTGATCCCCGATCTCGGAGTCCCTGTCTTCGCGCGTCATCCAGGACGCGCCCACCCTTTCCTCGGGGGAATGCGGCCCGGACCGGCGGGAGATATAGAATCTGGACAGTCCCTCGGGCGCGATTATCAGCCGTGTGCCGTCATCGATTACCGAGAACCTGCGAATGAACCGTTCCGCCAGCTGGCCATACCCGTGACACACGAGCCAAACCTGCTTGATCCCCTCGGCCGCGCCGCCCATGCGGGCATACCGCGCCGTGCGAGGTACAATCAGGGAACCTGTGGTAACGTTCGATTCGTAGTCCATATGAGTAGTATCGCGCGCAGCCGTTCCCTACGCCATTTTCGATTCGGCCCTAGGAGCATACGTTGACGGACGCCCGGCGGGACGATTTTTACCGCGACCGTTTCAACCAGATCATCGACAGCGTGGATGTCGTGGTCTGGGAGTGGAGCGCCCGCACCCGGAAGCTCGACTTCGTCAACAGCCGAGTCGAAGCCATGTTCGGGTTTCCAGCAGAGCAATGGCAGGAGGGCGTGGAATTCTGGGCGAGCCGAATCCACGCCGACGACCGCGACCGCGTCATCGCGGATTTCGATCGCGTGGCCCGTGATGGTGGGCGTTACAAAACCGAGTACCGGATCATCCACGCCGACGGCAGCGAGAAATGCGTCGAAGACACGATCACCGCCGAGACGGACGAACGCGGGGAAGTCGTCTTCGTCCGCGGACTTACGATGGATATCACGGAGCGCCGCGCCGCGCAGGAGCAGCTCGAGGAAAGCGAAGAGCGGTTTCGCCTCGTCGCAGACGTCGTCCTCGACGCGGTTTTGATTCACGAGAACGGAATCATCATCTACGCGAACAAGACCACTATGGCACTGCTGGGCTATGAGGAGAACGAGATCGTGGGCCAGAGCGGAGTTGCGTTCATCGCGCCGGAAGACCGCGACAGGGCAATGAAGCGCATCGCCAAGCCCAACGACAACGCACTGGAGCTCAGATTCATGCGCAAGGACGGCTCCCGATTTCCCGTGGAGATCCGCGGCCGCAGCGGAACGTTGCGTGGGAGGAACGTACGCATCGTGGTCGCGCGCGACCTGTCGATGGTCAATCGCGTGCGCATGACGGAAGCGGAGATCAAGGACCTGACGCAGGCGCTGCAAGAAAGCCAGCAGCAGCTCATCCACTCCCAGAAACTCGAGGCGATCGGACGGGTCACCGGCGGGGTGGCGCACGACTTCAACAATCTCCTGACCGTGATTCTCTCATACACGCAAATCCTGCTCATCGACATCGCCGACGGCGACCCCCGGAGGGAGGACGTGGAGGAAATTCAGCGGGCGGCCGAGCGAGCAGCGGCGCTTACCAGCCAGCTACTCGCGTTCAGTCGCAAGCAGCCCGTCCAGCTGGGACGGGTGGACATCTCCGACGCCGTTCATGACACGGAGAAAATGCTGCGGCGCCTGCTGGGTGAGCGGGTCGAGCTCACGGTCGTTCCTTCACCGGATCCGCTGAACGTGCTGGCCGATCCCGGACAGCTCGAGCAGATCCTCGTGAACCTCGCGGTCAACGCAGTCGATGCAATGCCGCAGGGGGGAGTCCTGACGATTTCCACGGAAAGCCTGGAAGTACCCGACGCGGAATACGCGAGCCGGTACATGGGCGTAGATGTGCCGATCGGGGATTACGCGGTGCTGAGCGTGAGCGACACCGGCCACGGCATGACGGAGGAGACCAAGTCGCATATCTTCGAACCGTTTTACACGACCAAGCCGAAAGGAAAAGGCACCGGGCTCGGCCTCGCCACAGTCTACGGCATCGTCAAGCAGGCGCGCGGGTACATCTGGGTGCACAGCAAGCTGGGTGCAGGCACGACGTTCAAGGTCTATTTTCCAAAAACTAGTGACTAGTGACTAGTCACCTATGCGCTCCGTCCGGTATTGATGACGTTGATCTGCTTGTGACGCGTCGTCGGGCACCCATGGCTGACCGCGTTCGACTGGCTCGGCTGGCCCTTGCCGTCGTTGAATGTGCCCCCCAACTGGTAGTCGCGCTTCCCGCCGATCATGTCCATCGCGTTCCAGAACTCCGGCGTGCGCATCTGGTAGGCAACGTCCTTGAGCATGCCGACGATCTTGCCGCCCCGAATCTCGTAGAACACCTGCCCGCCGAACTGGGCGTTGTACCGCTGCTGGTCGATCGAGAATGAGCCGCGTCCCTTGATCCCGATCCCGCGATCGGTCGCGGCGACTAGGTCGTCCCATGTCAGGTCCTGCTCGCCGGGCATGAGCGAAACGTTGGGCATGCGCTGGAACTGGACGTCCGACCACGACTCCGCGAACGAGCATCCGTGCGACCGCGTCGGCTCCCCGTTCCGCTTGTACCACCAGTCCAGCCAGAGTGCCTGCTCGCGCGTGGTCTGGTAGTCGTTGAAGATTCCATTCTTCACGATCAGAAAGTCGTCGGGCTTGACGCCCTCGTCGTCCCAGCCGCACTGCGCGAGCGAGCCTTCCTGCGAGCGGTCGCCCTGCACGTTCATGAAATCCGGGCCGTACCTGAACTTGCCGAGAAAATCCGCGGGCGGCGCGATGAAGCTGGTGCCGGCGTAGTTGGCTTCGTACCCCATGGCCCGGTCGAGCTCGGTCGGATGTCCGATGGACTCATGGATGGTGAGCATCAGGTGCGACGGATGCAGCACGAGATCGTAGCGGCCTACCTCGACCGGCTTGGCGCTCAGCTTCTGCACCGCTTCCGACGCCCACATCGGCGCGGTCTCGACGAGCTTGCCGTCGAGGACGTGCTCGTAGCCGCGGCCCATGGGCTGGATCTCGGTCGAGTCCCGCGTCTGGAAATCACCGTCCTTCACGGCCGTGACGGTCATGCTCGGCTGCGACCGAATGAACGTCTGCACGATGAAGCTGCCGTCCGTCGTAGCGAGCGTTTTCTCGTCCTTCACGAACTGCATGTTGGAGGTGACGAACCGTCCGCCGGCTTTGAGCGCCTCTTCGTTGGCCGCGAGCAGCAGGCCGACCTTGTCGTCAATCGAAACGGTGAACGGATCGATACGGGCCGGACTGTGCCACTCGACGTCGCCCACCGACGTCACCGGCGCAAGCTGATGCGGTCGCAACTGGGCGGCCTTGTTGGCCTTCGCCTGCGAAACCGCCGCGCGGGAGACCGTGGCCACTTCATCGCGCGTGAGTCGGCTGCTCGCCGCAAACCCCCATGCTCCGTCGACCAGTGCACGAACCCCGAAGCCGAAAGTCTCGCTCGACTGCAGCCCCTGCACCCTCCGCTCGCGCGTCGAGATTCCCTGCGACTGCCTGTTGGAAATGCGCACATCCGCGTACTGCGCGCCGGCACCTCTGGCCGCATCGAGCGCGACCATCGCCAGCTCGCGGAATAGCGGATCGCCCGCGCTCGGCTTCGCCCGATGCGAGAGCGAGTCCGGCAGAGGGCGGCCGAGCAACGTTCCGCCGACCGTCACCGCGGAAAGTGTCTTTACGAAGTCTCGGCGCGTTGTCATATGCAATACTCCAGATGTGTACCGGGTGGGCAACTCGGCTCGGGTGTCTCGTGCCGGCGCGTCTTAGCGAGCGTAGTTTGCTCGCGTAGCGCCGAAACGAGATACCCGAGCCGAGTTGCTCCAGCCGGGCGCGACAAAACGGCTACTTAAACCGCGTCGCTAAGACTCGTGAAGTTGAAGTCGCGTGCCTTGATCGGCGGCACGATCACCACTCCCCCGCCCTGGCCGCTCTCGCTCGAGTTGACGCGCATCGGCGTGCCCATCGCCTCGATGTTGTTGAGCATGAAGATCGGCGACTCGTTCCAGCGGAAGTTCTTGATCGCCTGCGTGATTCTGCCGTTCTCGACGAGGAACGTGCCGTCCCGCGTAAGGCCGGTAAACAGAATCGTCCGGGGATCGACCCCGCGGATGTACCAGAGGCGCGTTACCAGGATGCCGCGCTCGGTGCTCGCGATCATCTGCTCGACCGTCGAGTCGCCGCCGCTCATACGGAGAACGCCCGAGCCGGCGGTGGGCCTCACTCCCTGCTTCTGCGCCCAGAATCGGTCGTAGTTGAGGTTCTTGATCACGCCATTCTCGAGCCAGACGATCCGCTCCGTGGGAAGGCCTTCGCCCGTGAACAGCCCGCCTCGTCCGGCCGGGTCCATCGGATCGGAGACGAGCGTGACGCGCTCATCCACGACCTTGGTGCCGATCTTGGTGCCTCCGCCCTGCTTGGAGAAGAACGATCTTCCCTCGTCGGCGCTGCGCGCGCTCAGCGAGCCGACGATCAGTTGTACCAGATTCGCGACGGCTGTCGGCTCCAGGATTACTGTGTAGCGGCCAGGCTCGACCGCGACCGGGTTGCGCGATCTCACCGCCTTATCGATCGCCCGCGTGCCCAGCACCGTCGCGTCGAGATCACTCCACTCGTCATGCGCGCTGCCGGCCCATCCGGAGCCGGTTCCATCGGGCGTCCGAATAGTGGTCGACATCGCGGCTGATGAGCCGCGGCTGTACGCGAAAAGCCCCTTGTTGTTCGCGATGGCGAACGATCCTACGTTCGACTGCATGTAGCCGGTCGATACCAGCCCTGCCGCACGAGCGGGCTCGGACACAGCGCGCACCGCGGCGGCGCGCTGCTCCGGCGTCGGCGTTTCGATCTGCGCGGGGTCGGGACGAGTCTCATACGCCTGCGGTCCCAGCTCCGGCATCAGCTCCGGGTCTTCGGGCGCGAGCCGCGCGAGCGCTTCGGCGCGGGCGACTACGGCTGCGAGCGAAGCATCGTCGAGCTTGTTGGTGCTCGCGTTCGCGACGCGCTTGCCGAAAACGCTGCGCACCGTGATCTCCGCGTCGTAATTGTCGCCTGATGTCGACACCTGGTTCTCGGCGAACCGTGTGTTGGCCCTCGCGCCGCTGCTGACGACGACGCGCGTTTCATCGGCCTTTGCCGATGCCAGGGCGCGACGTGCAATGGCTTCGGATTCCTCGCGGGAGAGAAAGCCCGCGGGGGCGTAAAGTGATCTGGGCTTGCTCACGCGGTCCTCCCGGTGTTGATGACGTTGATTTGCTTGTGGCGGGTCGGCGGACAGCCGTGACTCACCGCGTTCGATTGGCTCGGCTGCCCCTTACCGTCATTGAAGGCCCCGCCGAGGATGTACGAGCCCCTGCCTCCGATCATGTCCATCGCGTTCCAGAACTCAGGAGTGCGCATCTGGTAGGCGACGTCCTTGAGCATGCCCACGATCTTTCCGCCTCTGACTTCATAGAACACCTGTCCGCCGAACTGCGCGTTGTAGCGCTGCTGGTCGATCGAGAACGACCCTTCGCCGATGATCGCTATTCCCCGATCCGTCGCGGCGATGAGATCCTCCCACGAAAGGTCCTGCTCGCCCGGCAGCAGCGATACATTCGGCATCCGCTGGAACTGCACGTCCGCCCAGGACTGGGAATACGAGCAGCCGTGCGAACGCGTCTGCTGGCCGTTCTGCTTGTACCACCAGTCGAGCCACATCGCCTGTTCGCGCGTGGTCTGATAGTCGTTGAAGATGCCGTTCTTGACGATCATGAAGTCCTCGGGCTTGACTCCCTCGTCGTCCCAGCCCACCTGCGCGAGCGATCCTTCCTGCGAGCGGTCGCCCTGCACGTTCATGAACTCCGGGCCGTACTTGAACTTGCCGAGGAAGTTCTCCGGCGGAGCGATGAAGCTCGTTCCCGCGTAATTCGCTTCGTAACCCATGGCGCGATCCAACTCGGTCGGGTGACCGATGGATTCGTGAATTGTCAGCCAGAGGTGGGTCGGATGCAGGAGGAGATCGTAGCGGCCGACCTCCACAGGCTTGGCCGTGAGCTTCTGCACCGCCTCTTCCGCCCACTTCGGCGCATTCTCGACGAGCTTGCCGTCCAGCACGTGCTCGTACCCCTTGCCGTGGGGCTGAATCTCCGCCGAGCTGCGGGTCTGGAAATCCCCCCGGGCCATATCGACGGCGGTTACCGTCATGCTCGGCTGCGAGCGAATGATGGTCTGCACGATGAAGCTGCCATCGGTCGTCGCGAGCGTCTTCTCTTCCTTCATGAAGAACATGCTCGAGTTCACGAAGCGCGCGCTGGGGACTTTCATCGCAGCAGCGTTCGCGGCCAGAAGGAGCTGGGCCTTGTCTTCGATCGACACAGTGAACGGATCGATGCGGGCCGGGCTCTTCCACTCCACGTCGCCCGCGGGCGTTACCGGCGCGAGGACGTGGGGCTTGATCTGGGCGACTCGATTGGCGCGGGCCTGGGCCACGGCCTGGCGCGCAACGGAGGCTACGTCATCGCGCGTAAGGCGGCTGCTAGCAGCGAAGCCCCAAGCGCCGTTCACGAGAGCGCGAACGCCGAACCCGAAGGTCTCGCTGGATTGCATCCCCTGGACACGCGCCTCGCGCGTGAAGATTCCCTGGTCGTTGCGGTTCGAGATGCGGACATCGGCGTATTCGGCGCCGGCGCTTCTTGCCGCTTCGAGCCCGACCATTGCAAGCTCGCGAAAGAGCGGATCGCCGACGCTCGGCGTCGGTGGCTTTGCCACTCCGGCGAGCAGCGTCTCGGGATTGAATCCCTTGCCGAGCGCGCCGTTGGCGACAGCGACGGCGGACATCGCCTTGAGAAAGTCCCTGCGTTTTTGAGTCACGTGCTGTGTTCTCCGGAGAAAGACGCCTTTTGCTGCTCCATCAAAGCAAAATCACAAGTAGCTCAGCCACCAGTCCCTGCGGCGCGCCTTCACGCCGGCGAACCAGCGGCAGAGTGGATAAAGAAGTAAAGTGCCCGCGATCCAGGCCGAATATGTGACACCAAGGCCGAACCCAAAGTTCGTCGGCGGCGGACCGAAGGTCGGGCCGAGCGTGACCGGCTTGTTCAGGGCGATATGCAGCCCGATCCCGATGAAGTGAGCCGTATACCACTGAAGGATATAGAAGAACATCGGAACCCGCCCGAAGGTGATCAGTGCGCGGCCGAGAACGTTCCGGATGGGGCGCTCGAACCACCACAGAGCGATCATGGCGGGTCCAAGCGTCATCAGCAGGAACAGCAGCGAAGGCGGGTACTTGGTGACGTTTAGGAATGACAGCGCCGTGAACAGGCCGGACTTCTGGACGGACCATCTCGAAGGATCACCATAGAAGTTCAACGCGCGAACTGCGATGAACGCTGCGGTTATGGCGAGCCCGACCCGAAGCAGGATCCGGCGCCGCCTCTCCGGCTCCAGCTGATACACCGCGCCGAAGGCGTAGCCCGCAGCCATTACCCCGATCCACGGTATTAGCGGATACAGGACGAAGATCACGGGCGAGGGAAAGTCCCCCACCGGGAACGCGCCGGACTCGTGCAGCACCATAAACAGCTTGGCGGCCGCACTCGGCACTGGCGACCCCGGCCCCTGCCACTGCTGAACATCTACCGCGTCCAGCAAGTTATGCAGCACGATCATCAAGACACCGAAGGCGCCAACGGCTTTCAGTGGCAGGTGGATAAGCGCGGCGAGAGCGATCATGGACCAGCCGAGGGCCCAGATCACCTGCACCGCGCCGAGGAAGGTGTAGTCCAGATTCAGGAGAACGGCGAAGCGGATCACCGTGAACTCGAGTAGGATCAGCCAGAGGCCGCGCGTCCATAAGAAGCGCGATAGCTCCGCCTTCGTCTTTCCGCGCGACAGCTGGAAGTAGGCGCCGGTGCCCGCGAGGAAAACAAAGATGGGCGCGCAGAAATGCGTAATCCACCGGGTGAGGAAGAGCGCCGGGCTGGTGCGCGCCAGGTCGGTCGGATCGAACTGGAAGACCGCCCAATGCGTGAAGTCGCGCGTGTGGTCCAGCAACATGATGACCATCACGATGCCGCGGAGCAGGTCCACGGAGTCGATGCGGGCCCTGGGCGACACCGCATGCATGTACGGCTCCCCTTCGATCCTTCCCGTGGTGGGGTCTACAGTAGAGGTCGGCATGGTGGCGGAAATGATACCTCTTGACGCCCTGTGCGGATATGACGGCGGAGCGCTCTGACGGCGAGCGCGCCTTTCCCCCAAACCGTCGGCGATTTCATACCTTTCCGGGTAGTTCAATCGCCCGACTACCTCATGATTCCGGAAATGATTCCTCTCCTTCGCTCGCTCATCGCCTGCTTTTCACTTCTAGCGCTAGCGTGGGCGCCACTGCCCGCTCAGCGAACTACCCCAGCGCCCGCCCCCGTCGGAGTGCGGCCCATCGACTGGCCCGCCCTGGCCGAAGAGACAACGCGGATCATGGCCGGGTACCTCAAAATTGACACGAGCAACTTGCCCGGCAACGAGCTCGCGGGCGCGCTCTACCTGAAGGACGTCCTCGAGCGCGAAGGGATCGAAGCGCAGATTCTGGACACCGCAGCGCTCGGCACTGGCCGTGCGAACATCTACGCGCGGATCAAGGGGAACGGGTCGAAAAAAGCGATCGCGCTGGTCCATCACATAGATGTAGTGCCGGCAACCCCGTCGTTCTGGACCGTGCCGCCGTTTTCTGGGGAGATCCGTGACGGATTCCTCTGGGGGCGTGGCGCGCTGGACATGAAGGGCCATGGGATCGCCCAGCTCATGGCGATGATCGCGCTGAAGCGCAGCGGCGTGCCGCTCAACCGCGACATCGTCTTCATCGGCAATGCGGACGAGGAGCTCGGGTCAACTGGCGCCGTGGTATTCGTCCGTGATCATCCGGAGTTGATCCGCGACGTTGAGTACCTCCTGACCGAGAAAACTCTGAACGACGTTCGCGACGGCAAGTTGGTGCACTTCAGCATCGGCGTCGCCGAGAAGCGCACCTTCTGGCAGAGGCTGACGGTTCAAGGAGTACCGTCCCACGGCTCGATGCCCACCAAACAGAACCCCGTACCGCGGCTCGTCGCAGCGGTGCACCGTCTCGGCACGTTTGAAACGCCGCTCGAAGTCACGCCGGGAGTGGAGCGATACTTCCGCGACATCGCGCGAACGTACGACGAGCCTCAGCGGAGTTGGCTTTCGGACGTGCGCCGGGCGTTGGACGATTCCACAGCGCGCGCGTGGATACTCGACAATTCGACTTGGAACGCGTACCTCCGCATCACCATCGCGCCGACGGTCCTGGCCGGCTCGAACAAAACGAATGTGATACCGCCTGAGGCGAGCGCCGAGGTGGATGTGCGGATACTGCCGCATCACAATCGCGATACCGTCCTTGCGATGCTCAAGCGGGTAGTCAACGATACGGCGGTTCATTTCACTACACTAATCGAGCCCAAGGCTCCTCTGGAGAGCCCGCTCGAAAGCCCGGTAGTGCGCGCGATCGAGCGCGCCGCGCTGGAGCGGAGGCCCGACCTGTTCGTGACGACGCCTTTGCTCAACGGCGCGACGGACAGGCCGACCTACCAGGCGGCCGGAATCCTGACCTACGCGGTGGACCCGTTTCTCGTGGACGTGGCCGAAGACCGGATGGGAGTACACGGTAACAACGAACGGATCTCGCTCGAGAACATCGGGTTCGGGGTGAAGTACCTGTACGACATCCTCAGGTACATCCAGTAATGGGCGTCCGCGCATGACCGAACCTTCTCCGGATCTGCGCGCCAGGTTGCAGGACGGTCTTGGCTCGACGTACGAGATCGAGAGGGAGCTGGGCGGCGGGGGAATGTCGCGGGTGTTCCTCGCGCGTGAGACGGCGCTAGGCAGGAAGGTCGTGCTCAAAGTCTTGCCGCCAGAGCTCGCAGCGTCGGTCAACGCGGACAGGTTCAAGCGCGAAATCCAGATGGCCGCTCAGTTGCAGCATTCCTGCATCGTGCCCGTGCTGGCCGCCGGGACCGCGGACGGCCTGCCGTACTTCACGATGCCCTTCGTGGAAGGTGAATCGCTTCGCGCGCGGTTGGATCGCGAAGGCGAGTTGCCGCTGGCAGAGGCCATACGGTACACGCGCGACATGCTCGAAGCGCTGTCGCACGCGCACGAGCAGGGGCTCGTTCACCGCGACATCAAGCCGGAGAACGTGCTACTCTCCAAGCATCACGCGGTAATAGCCGATTTCGGAGTAGCGAAAGCATTATCCGCTTCTACCAGTTCAGGGTCTAGCGGACTCACCTCGCTCGGCGTGGCGCTCGGCACACCGGCATACATGGCGCCTGAACAGGCCGCAGCCGATCCCGCCGTAGACAGTCGCGCGGACCTGTACGCGGTAGGCGCCGTCGCGTACGAGATGTTGACCGGACAAAAAATGTTTTCGGCGCGTTCTCCGGCAGCGATGCTTGCGGCGCAAGCGACGGAGAGTCCCGAGCCGGTCGACAAGCGGCGCCCGAGCGTTCCGCCGGTTCTGGCCGCGCTGGTGATGCGTCTGCTGGAGAAGCGGCCAGCTGACCGTCCCCGGAGCGCGGACGAGGCGCTGCACGAGTTGGAGAGCATGAACACACCGACGGGCGGCCTGGCGCCGACCACCGTGCTTCCATCCGTGCGCTCGACGCGGGCCAGGCTCACGCGCCGCGCTCTCGTGTACGGATTCATCGCCCTCAGCGCCGCCGGGTTGGTCGCCGCGTGGTTCACGAGTCGTAACGGTGATGCGCCGGCCACAAACCACGAAGCGCTGAAGTCCATAGCTGTATTGCCGTTCGCGAACATCGGCGGCTCAGCCGACAATGAGTACCTGAGCGACGGCCTGAGCGAGGAGCTGATAGGAGCCTTATCCAAAGTCGAGGGATTGCAGGTGGCGGCAAGGAGCTCGTCCTTCTCGTTCAAGGGAAAGAACGAGGACGTCCGCTCGGTCGGCACCAAGCTCGGCGTGTCTGCGGTGCTCGGGGGCAGCGTGCGCCGCGCGGGGAACCGCCTGCGCGTCTCGGCGCAGCTCACGAACGTATCCACCGGATACAACCTCTGGTCGGATACGTACGACCGCGAGATGACGGATGTGTTCGGGCTACAGGAAGATATTTCGCGCGCCATCGTGGACGCGCTCGAGATTCGGCTGGCGTCCTCGGCGAGCGGCACGCCGATCGTCAAACGCGGAACGGCCGATCCAGAAGCGTACGAGCTGTATCTTAGGGGCAGATATCTCCTGACTCAACGAGGCGCGTCGCTCGTTCCCGCGCGCGAGCATTTCGAGCGGGCGATCGCCCGGGATGGCAGGTTCGCCGCGGCCTACGCGGGCCTCGCCGAGACGATTTACGTCGCATCGACATGGGGGTACGGAACTGCCTTCGAAGCCGTTACCAAGGCGGAATCGAACGCGCGACGCGCGTTGGAGCTCGACCCTGCCTCGACTGACGCCTATATCGTGCTCGGGACCGTGCGATGCGTGCGGGGCAAGTTTGCGGAGGCCGAATCCCTCTTTAACCAAGCCATCTCGATCGATCCACGATCCGGCCGGTTGCATTACTTCCATGCGTTCTGTCTCAATCGGCAGGGACGACCGGCACCGTCACTGGCAGCGGCGCGTAAGGCGACCGAGCTCGAACCACTCAATCCCCAACTGTTCGTCGGGCTCATTCGCGCTTACACGATGGGAAACCGCCCGCGCGAGGCTCTGGCAGCACGTCGTCCGGCGCTCGAGCTCGCACCGAATCTTCTGTCTCTTCATAGCAACGCCGATCATGCATACGTGCTACTCCGAGACGCGGAAGCGATCGACTCCATCGCGGAAATGAGCCGCGTTTCCGCTGTCGCAGACTCGAAGGTCCAGGCGGATCTTTTCCGGGCCATTGCTGCGGCGGTACGCGGGGATAGAGCCCGGGCGCTTGAGCACGCGCAGCCGTACATTCGCAACCCGCCTCCGGGACGGGAAATGACGCTCGCCGGAATGTTCAGCGTCCTCCGGGACGAAAACGAAACGCTTCGTTTGATCGACCTGGCCTACTCCCGGCTTGCGGATCAGGGCGCGGAAGTGAATTACCCTACATACGACTGGATTCGATCCAGACCGATGTTTCAGTCCATCGCCAGCAAGTACGGGATCCCGCTTCGGATCGAGCCGCTAGACTGACCACGACGCGCGAGGTTCAGCTCAGTCGCAGCTCGCCCTCGCTCACGATCACCGCATTACCGCCCACGCGAACGGTGTAGACGATCCCGTCCCGCACATCGCTCTCGAGCTCGAGAATACTCGGGCGGCCCATGTCGAATCCCTGCTCGATTCGCCAGCTATGGCGTCCGTCGGCAAGCCGCTCGCTCGCAGCCAGATAGCCGGCAAGCGCGGCGACAGCGCTGCCAGTCGCAGGATCCTCGGGGACGCCGAGTAGGGGCGCGAACATGCGCGCGTGAAAGTGAGAGCCGGGCAACTCGACGTCACGCGTAAAGAGAAACAGGTCCGGCGCCCAGAAATCCGCGAGGGCGGCTCTCCATGCGCCCATTTCGGGGCTCGCCGACGCTAGCGCGACGCGATCCCGGAGCGGCACGAATAGAAAGGGTACGCCGCACGAAAAGCCGGCCGGCTGCATGGCGGCGTCCAGATCGGCAGGCTCGAGCGAAATGGCGGCTGCCAGCTCCACAGAGCCTGGCGGCGGCGGTCCGCCTTCCGGGAGCTTCGCCACCGTCAATTGTGCCCACGTCGGAACGCCACCGGAGAATCCCACTTCCACGGGCACGGCACCGACTCCTTCTTCGAGAACGACCTGCGCTTTTCCGCCTCGTCTTTTTACTCGACGCAACGAGGCGAGCAATACCGCCGTACCGATGGTCGGATGCCCGGCGAAGGGCAGCTCCGCCGCGGGCGTAAAGATGCGCACGCGCGCGGTATTGGCCGGATCGGCCGGGGGATACACGAACACCGTCTCCGAAAGATTGAACTCCCGGGCAATCGCCTGAAGCTGATTCTCGGGCATCCCCTGCGCGTCAGGAAAGACCGCGAGCTGGTTGCCAGCAAATGGAACGTCCGTGAAGACGTCCAGCGTGAAAAATCGATGCTTTACCATCGATCAG
>JBPCJJ010000106.1:0-5087 GCA_051005405.1 Gemmatimonadaceae bacterium
CGGGGGGTGTGGGGGTGGGGGTGGGTTCCTGGGGGGGCGTCCGGGGGGGAGCGGACCTCCGCCATCCCACCCCCCCCACTTCCAACGCGGGCGAGAGCTAGACTCTCCCGCTGAAAGCTGCCCGACATCGGCATACGCTTTGCCTTAACCAGCATCACATTGCGCCTTTCCGGCTTTAACGAAGCAGCAAAACAGAGGGTCCTCTCGCTGCAGGAGTATTTCGTCCTGTCGGCGAAGTCGATCGGCTTCATCTTCCGCCGCCCGTTCTACACCACGGACCTGGTGCAGCAGATGGACGCGATCGGCGTTCAGTCGCTCACCATCATCCTTCTCACGGGCTTTTTCACAGGGATGGTGCTGGCGCTGCAGACGTCCGTGCAGCTGGCGACGTTCGGCGCGACGATGTACGTCGGGCGGCTGGTCACGGCGTCGATGATTCGCGAGCTCGGACCGGTGCTGGCTGGGCTCATGGTGGCGGGTCGCGTGGGATCTGGGATCGCCGCGCAGCTCGGCTCCATGCGTGTGACCGAGCAGATCGACGCGCTCAACACGCTCGGCACCGATCCGATCAAGAAGCTGGTGACTCCGCGCGTGCTCGCGGCGCTCATCATGGTGCCTATCCTCACCGTCATCGGCGACGTGGCGGGTATCGTCGGCGGAAACGTGATCGCCAGCACGTACCTGGGGCTTCCGCCGTCGCTATACTGGCGCACGGTGTGGGAGCAGATCGCAGACGGCGGATTCACCCTGCAATACATCCCGATCGATTTCGTGCACGGGCTGGTGAAGCCGTTCGTTTTCGGCGGGATCATCGTAACCGTGGCCTGCTACTTCGGCTTGAACACCAAGGGCGGGACCGAGGGCGTCGGTATCGCAACGACGCGCACGGTGGTGGTCTCGAGCATCTCGATCCTGATCATCGACTACTTCATCACGCAGATACTCCTCGCGGTGCTATGACAGGGAACCCCCCAGAGCCGGAACCGGCGGTGGTTCCCGAAGCGTCCACCGGAGAGCTTGAGGCGAGCGACCGGGAGCGCGCCCGCGTTCCGGAACCGTCCGGCGACGAACGCAGGAAGCTCGAGCGCGGTGCCGCGCAAAAGCCGCATCCGGAAGCCACCCCGATCGTGCAGGTCGAAGGCGCATCGCTGGCATTCGAGGAGCCGATTCTCGAAGACGTTTCCTTTCAGGCCAACGAAGGAGAAACGATCGTCGTCGTCGGCGAATCGGGAACGGGAAAGTCCACGATCCTCAAGCTCATTCTCCGCCTGCTGGTTCCGGACAAGGGACGCGTCCTCATCGACGGCGACGACATCACGGAGCTGAGCTTCAACGAGGTGCTCGAGGTCCGGCAGAAGATGGGGATGATCTTCCAGTCGGCGGCGTTGTTCGACTCGCTCACCGTCTTCGAGAACGTCGCCTATCCGCTGCGCGAGCACACGGAGCTGAGCGACGACGACATCGACGCCCGCGTGCGCGAGAAGCTTGAATTCGTGGACCTCGAGCCCGACAAGGTCATGCCGCAGATGCCAGCCGAGCTGTCGGGCGGCATGCGCAAGCGTGTGGGCATCGCGCGGGGGATGGCGAACAATCCCAAGATCATGCTGTATGACGAGCCGACGTCCGGCCTTGACCCTCTGACCACGGCCACCATTACGCATCTGATCATGAAGCTCCAGAAGGAGCTTCAGGTCACGAGCATAGTGGTTTCGCACGACATACGGTCATCTTTCAGGATGGGTACGAAGATCGCACTGCTGGCTGAGAAGCGAATTGTCTATTTTGGAACGCCGGAAGACATGCGCAAGCAGGACGACCAATACATCCGCAAATTCCTGGGCGGGTACTGACATATGAAACGCTCGACGTTCATCACGTGGGACCAGCTCAAGGTCGGCCTCGTCATTCTGGTCGCGCTCGGCTTGATGGCCGTCGCGGTTGTGAAGCTGGGCCAGACGACCGGGCTATTCGCCAAGCGATACAACCTCATCGCCTTCCTCCCGTCCGCGAACGGGCTGGTCGAGGGTGGCGGCGTGACGGTCGCCGGGCAGCAGGCCGGCGTGATCCAGTCGATTGAGTTCCTCCCTGTGGACGCCGACACGACCCGAAATCTGCGCATCGTCATCTCCGTGGAGGAGAAGCTGCGGTCACAGGTGCGCGGTGACTCCAGGGCCAAGATCCGCACGCTCGGGCTGCTGGGCGACAAGGTGTTCGACATCGCGCCGGGCACGCCCAGATTTCCCGTGCTGCGCGACAACGACACGATCCAGATAGCGCCGTCGGCAGATTACGAAGCGATACTCGCGCAGGCGTCGGGAGCGGTCACCGACGTCGTCGTGCTGACGCGCGATCTCCGGGTGATCACCTCCGGCATCGCGCGCGGCGAGGGGACCGTGGGGCAGTTGCTGACCAACCGCGAGCTGTATGATCAGTTCAACGCGACGCTCAGCCGCGCGAGCACTCTCATGGCCAGGCTGCAGAATCCGAACGGTACGTTCGGGCGGTTGATCGACGATCCCGCCTTGTACCGGAACATGACGCGAATGCTTGTTTCGCTGGATACGCTGCTCGTGACGGTCAACTCGTCCGAAGGCACGCTGGGCAAGCTCATGCGGGACGACAGCCTGTACAACGCGCTCGTGAGCACGGTGACCGGAGCGGACCAGATGGTTCGGGCGTTGTCGCAAGGGGAGGGAACGGCGGCAAGGCTGATCAACGATCCCCAGCTGTATGACCAGCTGGTGAAGACGGTGACTGATCTCAATGCGATACTGGCGGACATTCGGAGAGATCCGAGCCGGTATATGAAGGGCGCGATAAAGGTCTTTTAGGAAGGGAGAGTAGCGGCGCAGCTCCACACGTTGCGGTTCCCACTTCCCGTGGTGCCGTGCCTATTTTCCGAAGGTGGATTACTCCCATGAGCTCGACGTAGTCGCCGTCCGCGGAGGCCAGGTTGAATCCTGCCACCGCGTGCACGCCGCGATCGTCGCCGACGACGACCAGCTCATAGGAGGAGCTCGGAACCCGCAGGAAATCACCTTCTGGCGATCGTGCACCAAGCCGTTCCAGATAATTCCTTTCATCCAGGCTGGCGGGCTCGATGAGCTCGGCTGGGGGTCGGACGAGGTTGCGGTTGCGTGCGGGTCGCACGGCGGAGAGCCCGAGCACGTCGCGATCGTGGAGAGGATGCTGCGCGACGTTGGCCGCGAGGAAGGCGATCTCGCCTGTGGGCCGCACGAGCCGCTTTCCCCCCGCGGCGCGAAGCTGGTGCGCGACTGCGGCAAGACACTCACCCGGCTGCACAACAACTGCTCGGGCAAGCACGCCGCCATGCTCGCGCGCGCGGAGATCACCGGCTGGCCCACCCACAGCTACGACCGTCTCGAGCACCCGGTGCAGCAGGCGATCCTGGCTTACATGAGCCGGTGGACCGACCTTGCTCCGCCGGAGATGCTTCTCGCGGTGGACGGCTGCGGCGTGGTGGTGTTCGGCGGCCCCATCGAGCGGATGGCGCGGGCCTACGCGCGCCTCGGCGCGGCCGCGCGAGATGGCGAGGAGATTCCCAAGCTCATCGTGTCGGCGATGACGGAGCATCCATTCCTCGTGGGGGGCACCGACCGGTTCGATTCCGTCCTCATGGAGGAAACCGGCGGCGCCGTGCTCTCCAAGACCGGCGCGGAGGGCGTGCACTCGCTCGCCATCCCGGAGATCGGCGTGGGGGTGACGATCAAGGTCGAGGACGGCGCGCAGCGCGCCCTGTACCCTCCGCTGCTGCGCATACTGCAGAACCTGAAGGTTCTCCCATCTGCGCTTCCACCCCGCCTTGCCGACTACCTCCACAAGCCCCTCAAGAACTCGCGCGGGGAACACGTGGGCCAGATCATGCTCGCCGCCGACTCTGCGTAGTCTGCTTCGCGCGACAGTGGCAGGCATTGGGGTCGTTCGCGGGGGCTACGCGAGCAAACTACGCGAGCTAAAACGGGCCCTCCGCCGGACTCCGACCCGCCCCGAGCCTTTACGGCGAACCGAAAAACGAAAACGATTTCGGCATCACGGCTGTTCGTCTAACCACGGGCCACCAGGTCCCGGTTTCTAGTGCGCGCTGCCTAGCAGTCTGCTCCCCGCACGAATTGCGTTGAACTGAATGTCGGGCAGTGGCAGGCATTGGGGTCGTTCAAAGGGGGCGTCTTAGCGAGCGCAGTTTGCTCGCGTAGCCCCCGCGAACGACCCCGATGTCTGCCACTGTCGCGCGAACCAGACTACGCAAAGTCGGCGGCGAGCATGACCTGGCCCACGTGTTCGCCGCGCGAGTTCTTGAGGGGCTTGTGGAGGTACTCCGCCAAACGGGGCGGGAGTGTGGTGGGAAGAACCTTGAGATTCTGGAGGATTCTCAAGAGAGGCGGAAAGAGGGCGCGCTGTGCGCCGTCTTCGACCTTGATCGTGATGCCGACGCCGAGCTCGGGAACCGCGAGCGAGTGCACGCCCTCAGCACCTGTCTTGGACAACACGGCACCGCCGGTCTCCTCCATGAGGACGGTATCGAAGCGATCGGTGCCGCCGACGAGGAACGGGTGTTCGATCATGGACGAAACGATCCGCGCCGGGATCTCTTCACCGGCGCGCGCGGCCTTGCCGAGGCGCGCGTCCGCGCGCGCCATACACTCGATCGGTCCGCCGAAGACCACGACTCCGCATCCGTCCACCGCGAGCAGCATCTCGGGCTGCGCGAGGTCCGTCCAGCGCGTCATGTACGCAAGAATTGCCTGCTGCACCGGGTGCTCGAGGCGATCGTAGCTATGCGTCGGCCACCCGGTGATCTCGGCGCGCGCGAGCATCGCGGCGTGCTTGCCGGAGCAGTTGTTGTGCAGCCGCGTCAAGGTCTTGCCGCACTCACGCGCGAGCTTTGCTCCGCGTGGAGAAAGCGGCTCGTGCGCGCCGCAAGCGAGATCGCCCTCTTCGCGCCCGACGTCGCGCAGCATCCTCTCTACGATCGCAACGTGCTCGGGCTCGCCGCCGTGCGAGCCGCAGGCGACAGCCAATTCATCCGAGCCCCAACCGAGCTCGTCCAGGCCGCCGGCCTGCACGAA
>JBPCJJ010000107.1:0-7231 GCA_051005405.1 Gemmatimonadaceae bacterium
CCCACGCCTCGACCAGCCGCCGGCTGATCGCCAAGCCCAGCCCGCTCCCGGTCGTTCGCGTCGAAAAATGAGGCTCGAACACCCGCGAAAGAGCGGCTGGCGTGATCCCGGCCCCGTCGTCCGAGACTGCCACGCTGACGCGGCCCTGCCCAACTTCAACCGCAACCCTGACCTTGCCAGCCCCGGCGTGGCGCGCGTTCTCCAGCACGTTGAGCACGACCTCCCGAAGCTCCGCGCCCCGAGCCAGGGCGATGATCTCCGCGTCCGCGCCCGCCAGATGCCACTGCACATCGGCCCCCGCCATGCGCTCGAGCTCTACCACGTCCTTGAGAATCCCCGACACATCCACCGGCTCCGCTGCCGGAAGATCGGGCTGGGCGGTGCCGTACCTGCTGAACGCGCGTGCGATGTTGTCCAGCCGATCGATCTCCTCCAGCATCCGCTTCATGTTGGCGTCGAAAACCTTGTCGAAATCCACCCTTGGGTCGCTACGCGCCCGCTGTAGATGCTGAACGCCCAACCGCATCGGCGTGAGCGGATTCTTGATTTCGTGCGCCACCTGCCTGGCCATCTCCCCCCACGCCAGCACACGCTCGGCGCGCGCGAGCTCTTTTCGACTCGCGTCGAGATCGTCCGCCATCCGGCGCACCGCGGTGAACGCCTGCGAGAATTCGGTGGGTGGCTTGACCGGGAGAGGCAGATCTTCCTCGCCGCGTGCGATAGCCCGCACTGAGCGCCTGAGCGCGTCGATCGGAGCCGCGAACTGACGCGCCGCTATTCCGCTCAGCCAGAGCGCCGCCAGGGCGCCCAGAGCCGTCGAAAACAGCAGCAGAACGCCCAGATCGTTGCGCCGTCGCGCCAGTGCTTCGTCGTCGCCGCGCGCCGGAGCCGCGATCACGAACCGCTCGCCGGAAGAGCCGACCGACGCGCGGTATCCGAGCAGGACTTCGACACCCCCGACGCTGTGACCGCGGCTGGCGGTGATTTCGTCGCCGAGGTCCAGCGTCCTGAACACGCTGGGGTGAAGCGCTCTGCCGACGGGTGAAAGCGCCCAGTACAGTGAATCGCTCGTCTCTGACAGCTCACCGGCCCTGTACAGGAACAGGGGAAGCCCGAACCGCGCGCCAACCGCGCCTATGTTGCTCTCCGCACCGGCCGCGATGACGGCGTTCAGCGTCTCGCGAACCACCAGCTGTCGCGTCTGGCGGAAATCGCTCCCCAGCCGGCGATGGGACCAGATCGAGAATGCCACGGCCGGGGCGAGAAAGAACACGAACAGCGCGAGCGTCAGCCGTGCGCGATAGCTCCGCCACCAGTGCCGGACGCGCACGCGCGCGCGCGTCGCAGCGCCGCCCTCGGCTCCCACCGCGAGAATCCACACGACCCCTGCGACGAGGACATCGAGCAGCACCACGAGGACGAGCCGCTGGAACAGCGCCCACCGCGAGCGTGTGTCAACTTCCAGATGGACCCGGGCCGGGCCGGATACAGTCTGAATCGCGTCGTCCGCGTGCAGCTCGTCACCGTCCTTGCGCCAGGCGATCCCGCCCGCGTCTGTGGACGAGCCGGGGGCCGGACGGTCCGCCAGATACATCGCATACGGCGGGTTCTCGGCTATGGGTGCGGGGAGCCCCTGCAGCGGACCAAACGGGTCCGGTGTGATCAGGCGCGTTCGCGGCAACACCGCCACGGAAGTCGCGCCGCTGTCGTGCGGGACCACGAGCAGGTCCTGCGCGCCAGCCGCCGACAGTATCCGCCGCACGAGGGGGGCACTGTTGCTGATCGCTTCGGCAACCGCGGTCGCTATCGCCGCCGTATCCAGCGTGACTCGCGCCGCGTCGAATGCGGCAAGCGTCTGCGCCGCGGAATTCCACGACCCCAGTGAAAGCGGATACCCGGCGGTCGCGAGCTCGCTGACGACGTATCGCTGGAGCAGGTCCGCCTTCGAGACTGGCGGTCGCCCCCCGGAGAGCTGTTGTCGCATGCGGTCGAGCAGCGCCGCGGCGTAATCGTCGCCGACCTTGAGCGAAGTGACGTCGGCCTCCGCGAGCGTGATCCGCTGCTGCGTCGTTGTTCGCCACACCACTGTTGCCGCAAGAACACCGGCCGCGATGGCGATGACCGCCGCGTGCGAGCTGCGCAGCTTCCTCCGGCGCGGCAATACCCCCGATGCCAGCCAGGCTCCGAGCAGAAGAAACGCAAAGCACACAAGGAAGAGCGGAAGCTGCCACATGAGCCAGAGTGTGGCCGTGCTGCCGCGAGGCGGCTGGCCGATCCCCGCCGCAAGCGCGCCGAGCAGATATATCCCGGTGCCTGCCGCGGCGATCGCGACAACCGCGGATATGACACGTGACGGGAAGCGCGCGCCTGCCCGTATCAGTGCGTACACGGCCAGAAGCAGCAGGACCGCCGCAAGCGTCAAGGCAGCGGCGCTCGCAGTCCACCGCCCGCCGGCCGCCGAATAGTAGTACGACGGATTGAACCACCGCGCCGCATTGGAGAAGGTGTTCAGCGGCACGATGGCCACGCATGCTGCCGAAACGCCGAGAGCGAGCGCGCGGTGCGCTATCCGCCGGCTGTGAAATGCCACCCACAGGAGCGCAACGAGCGCGAAGGCCAGCGCCGCGGCTATGCGCGCGCGCGCGGCGGACGCCGCCTCCAGCCCGATCTCGCCGGGGGAGAGTGCGCGCGCCTGCGCACTGACCAGCGCGTTGCCCGACGAATCGAGGAGCAGGACCTCCCCGCCCGCCAGCGAGTCGCCGAACGCGTACGAGAACCCCGCTATGGGGTGGCTGGCGACCACCTGCTCGTCCAAAGCAGTCGATAGCCTGTCGCCCGGCGGCTCGGCGTGTAGCACGAAAGAGGCGACCGCGCGCCGGTCCCCGCGGATCGCAACGGCGTTCACGGTAGTGAAGAAGCGGTCCGCGGTAACGCTGAGCGGCGCTGTAACCGCGTCGGTCGCGATCCTGAGCCGGCCCGTCCAGGCGAACCGCTCGCCGCCTTGGTACAGGATTACGCCCCACGCCGGATCCCCGGTCCCTCGGCCGTGAATCGCGTCGAACGCTGCATCCTGCGCGCGTGGGGCGTCTAGCGCGGCGGCCGCGACGCCCCGTACGCGGGATATCTCGCGGTCGAGCCTGGCCCGCAGGTCGGCGGCAGCGCGCGCTCTTATTTCCGCCGGCTCGACAAATTGTTCGCCCCCGCCCGGCGTAAACGCTAACTTGGAACCGATCGGATACCTGCTCCACGTGGCCAGCGCCAACGCGCCGACGCCCAGCATCATGAGCCAGCGGAGCGTCCGCGCGCCGTTGGCGGCGCGGCCAGCTCGAACTCCGGAGCCTTCTGTGTCTTCCGTGCCCATTCAGCCTTTCAACGCCGCATCAGACAGGCCAGCGCCTGCCGCCGGAGCCAGGCCTCTTCGCATAAAGGAGATGCTGCCATCGCAGATAGCCGCGGTCCTGCGGGAGGATCCGCGGCTGATAGTTCCGGTTGGAACCTGCGAGCAGCATGGTCCGCACCTCCCGATAGGCGTAGCCACGCTGATCATAGAGCACCTCGCGGACGATCTGTCAAAGGAGTACGGCGTCCTTCGCGCGCCTACGGTTGAGTACGGCGTGAACGTGGACACCGAGCGAGGGCTCGCCGGCAACGGGTCGCTCAGACGCAAAACGCTCCACCGGATGCTCAACGATCTGCTCGATACGTGGGAAGCTTCCGGCGTTCGTGAATTCATCCTCCTGACCGCTCACGGCCACGACCCTCATCAAGAGGCTCTCGCCACCGTGATAACCGCGCAGGCCCGGGTTCGCGTGGTGGACGCCTTTGGAGTCAACGTTTCCGACCTTCTCGAAGGGCAGGTGGAGCCGATGCATGGCGATGAGGTGGACACGTCGATTCTCCTGTACCTGGCGCCCGAGCTCGTGAACATGAACCTCGTGCGCGACAATATGATGGACCGCGAACGGCTGCGCCGTTATCGCCGCGGCAACCTCAAGCTCCCCGCCGGCAGCGGCGCTTCGATAGGCCGGCCATCACTGGCCACGGCGGAAAAAGGCCGCCTGTTGTACGAGCGGATCAGGGCGCGCATAAGCGACAGGATATTCCTGGCGCCCTCGCTCGAAGTCTGAGCGCAAGAGTCCTGCGCGATTCGCGCCGAAACTTCGCTACCATGCGAGCGTAGGGACGACAACTCACACACGTATCGCCAATGCGACTGTCGCTGTTTCTCGTAATCCAATTGATCGCGACCCCCCTGCTCGCACAGAGCCCGATCCGGCCAGACTCGGTCGATCGTGTCCTGACGTTGCAGGAGGCGCTGGATCTCGCCACCCGGTACAACCCATCGCTGCGCCAGGTATCCAACGACCTGCGCGGCGCGGACGCAGCGGTGCGCGCAGCATACGGCGGGTTCCTTCCATCAGTGGACGCGGCCCTCAGCTCGGAATTCCAGCAGGGCGGCCGTCAGATCTTCAGCGGGGCCAGCCTCGGCGCGGGGTCGGACGCGATGCAGTCGGCCTATCGACTCGGGGTCAACTACAGGCTCAACGCCGCGACGTTCATCAATCCGTCGCTGCAGAAGGCGAATCGAGCGGGCGTCGAGGCCGACATCAACGGAGTCGAATCCGTCGTCCGCTCCAACGTCACGCAGCAGTATCTGAACGTTCTCGCCGCGAACGCTCGCGCGGACCTCCAGGACACGCTTGCCATCGCGGCCGAAGCGCAGGTCGTGCTGGCCAAGGCGCGGGAAATCGTGGGCTCGGGAACCGAGCTGGATGTGCGTCGCGCCGAGATAGCCCGCGGGCAGATCCAGGTGCAGCAGATACGCGAGCGCAACCAGATTGACATCGAGGAGCTTCGCCTCTTTCAGGAGATGGGCGTCGAGCCGCGCACGGATGTCGAGCTATCGACGACGTTCGCGGTCGAGCCGTTCGATCTCCGGCTGGAACAGCTGCTCGCGCTCGCCCGAGAGCAGAATCCCGTCCTTCTCGCGACGCGCCAGCGCGAGCGCGTGGCCGACCTCGGCGTAAAGCGCCAGCGCGGCGAGTACCTGCCGACCCTGACGATGAGCACGGGGCTGGCGGGCTACACCTACGAATACACGAACCCGGAATTTCTCGTGCGGCAGGCGAGCGGTCAGGTCATGTCGCAGCAGGCGGCGTGCGTGGAGCGGGAGCAGCGGTTCGCGGCGGTGGGATTGCCCAACCAGCTCGCGGGATGCGGTTCCGTAACGTTCACTGACGCGCAGGCCGCCGCGCTCCGGCGGCAGAACAGCCAATTCCCTTTCGGCTTCACGAGCAGCCCGCGCTCGATCTCGGCGACGCTGTCGGTTCCGCTATTCGATGGATTCTCGCGGGCGCTGCGGCGCCAGGAAGCCATCGCTGCGAGCGACGACGCGCGCCACGCGGTTCGCGCCCGCGAGCTGGCGGTAACGACGGATGTGACAGGGGCGTACCTCACGCTGCAGACGGCTCTGCGAACTGTCGCGCTGCAGGAACGAAACGCGGCGATGGCACGTGACGAAATGAAGCTGTCGCAGGACAGGTACCGCATCGGCATGGCGGGCTTCATCGACCTGACCGAATCGCGCGACGCATTCGAGCGCGCCGAGAGCGAGCGCATCACCGCGATCTATGACTATCACAAGGCCTTCGCCGCGCTCGAGAGCGCGGTCGGCCGGCCTCTTCGCTGACGGAGCGATAAATGACTAAAAAGAGAAAGTGGATGCTCGGCGGCGCGGGCGTGCTGGTCGTCGCCATCGGCGGCATTGCCGCCGCATCCAGCGGCGACAAGGCTACCGAAGTCCGCATCGAATCGGTCCAGCGCCACGATCTGGTGGCGTCGGTCACCGCGAGCGGGCAGGTTCAGCCGCGCAGCAAGGTGGACCTCAGCGCGGACATCACCGGACGGATCGTGCGCCTGGCGGTTCGCGAGGGCGACCGCGTTACCAAGGGCCAGTTCCTTCTGGAGATCGACCCGGCCAACTACATCGCCGAGTCTGAGCGCTCGGCCGCGGCGGTCGCGAGCAGCCAGGCGAATCTGCGCCAGGTGCGGACCACGCTCGGCCAGGCGCAGCGCAACTACCAGCGCATGGCGGATCTCAAGCGGGCCAATCCGACGCTGATCTCGGACGAGCAGGTCGAGCAGCTCCGGACGCAGGTCGAGGTTTCGGAAGCTACAGCGCAGGCCGCGTCGCACGCCGTTGCTCAGGCCGCGGCGGCGCTGCGCGATGCGCGCAGCCGGCTGGCCAAGACGAGCATCGTCGCGCCCATGAGCGGACAGATCACCCGGCTGGTCGTCGAGGAAGGCGAGACCGCGATCCAGGGAACGCTGAACAAGGATGCGGCAACGCTGCTCACCATCGCCGACATGAGCGTGCTCGAGGTGAAGGTGAAGGTCGACGAGACGGACGTCTCCACCATCTCGCTCGGCGACTCAGCCATCGTGCAGATCGACGCGTTCGTGGACACCACGTTCAGAGGACGCGTGGTCAAGATATCGAACAGCTCGCTGCGCGCGCCTGGTGGAGGGTCGCCCGGCTCGGCGGATCAGGCGATCGATTACGAGGTCACGGTCGAGCTGCTGAACGCTCCTCCGACGACCCGGCCGGATTTTTCGGCCACAGCGAAGATCGTCACGGAAACCCGGTCCAAGGCGATCGCCATACCGATTGTAGCGCTGACCGTGCGCGAAGACACTACCGATCGCACCGCTGACACCGTGATGACGCTTGGCCGCCCGCAGCCCAAGGTGCAGGTAGGAAAGCGGGACATCGAAGGCGTGTTCGTCGTGGGCGCGGACAACAAGGTCACGTTCCGCCCGGTCCGGGTGGGAATCGCGGGCGAGAGACACTTCGAGGTGCTCTCGGGGCTGCGGGAGAAAGAGCGCATCGTGGGCGGTACGTATCAGGCCATTCGCGACCTGAAGGACGGTGGGATCGTCAAGGAAGAAAAAAAGAAGGACGAGAAGAAGTCGTGACGCCCGGAGCCACTGGAATTTCCGGCCCGGGCGATCCGGGCCTCAGCACGACCGCCGAGCGGAAGATCGTCATCGGCGACGCCGGCGGCGCGCCCGACAAGGATTGGGTCATCGTCGCACGCGGGCTCACGCGCGAGTACGACATGGGCGGCGAGATCGTGCGCGCGCTCCGGGGCGTGGACATCGCGATCCGCCGCAACGAGTACGTCGCCATCATGGGACCGTCGGGCTCGGGCAAGTCCACGCTCATGAACCT
>JBPCJJ010000108.1:0-7097 GCA_051005405.1 Gemmatimonadaceae bacterium
TCAGGGTCATGGGCGACAAGGCGTCCGCGCGACGCGCCATGGAAAAAGTCGGAGTTCCGATCATCCCCGGCTCGCCTGGGCCCGTCGAGGACGTGGACGAGGCGTTGGAGTACGCGGCGAAGATCGGCTTCCCGGTGATCATCAAGGCCTCCGCGGGCGGCGGTGGAAAGGGTATGCGAGTCGCCAAGGATCCAGACGACTTCGCGCGCTCATTCCAGCTCGCGCGGTCCGAGGCCCTGTCCGCGTTCGCCAATGCCGACGTATACGTCGAGAAGTACCTCGAGCGCCCTCGGCACATCGAGTTTCAGGTCGTCGGCGACCGGCATGGCAACGTCGTCCACCTCGGCGAGCGCGACTGCTCGGTCCAGCGGCGGCATCAGAAGCTCATCGAGGAGGCGCCGAGCCCTGCGCTCAATCCCGAGCTGCGCGCGCAGATGGGTGACGCCGCCGTGCGCGGCGCCAAGGCTATCGACTACGTCGGAGTCGGGACGATCGAGATGCTGCTGAACGAGGATCGCTCGTTCTACTTCATGGAGATGAACACGCGGATACAGGTCGAGCACCCGGTCACCGAGATGCTCACGGGCATCGATCTCGTGAAGGAGCAGATCCGTGTCGCCGCCGGAGAGAAGCTCTCCTTCAAGTCGCTGCCGACGCTGCGCGGTCACGTGATCGAGTGCCGGGTGAATGCCGAGGATCCCGCGAAGAACTTCCAGCCTTCGCCGGGTCGCATAGACACGTTCCACCCGCCGGGCGGGCCGGGGGTGCGACTCGACACGCACGTGTACGCCGGTTACACGGTCCCGCCGTATTACGATTCTCTGCTCGCGAAGGTCATCTGCCAGGGCCGCGACCGGCAGGAGGCGATCCGGCGCATGCACATGGCGCTCGAGAGCTTCATCATCGAAGGCGTCACCACGACGATCCCGTTCCTCGCGCGCGTGATGGAGAACCCGCTGTTTCAGTCCGGCAACGTGGACACGAAGTTTCTGGAGCGCGAGCCGAATCTCATGAAGGACGTCGCCAAGGAACCCGCCGCGTGAGGGTCGACGTCTTCTTCGGGTACCAGCAGCTCACCACCGCCGACGTGAGCGGGCGGGTCGTGGCGGTGGTGGACGTGCTGCGCGCCTCCACGACGATCGCCGCCGCGCTGGCGAACGGGGCCCGCGCGGTCGTGCCGTTCCTCACTTCGGACGACGCGGTCGCCCAGTCCAAGCAGCTGGGTCGCGAGGACGTCCTGCTCGCGGGGGAGCAGAAGATGCTCCCGATCCCGGGGTTCGACCTCGGCAACTCGCCGGGCGAGTTCACTTCGGAGAAAGTGCAGGGGAAGACCGTGCTCCTCACGACCACCAACGGGAGCGGGGCCGTCCTCGCGGCGCAGGGCGCGCGTGACATCGTCGTCGCGTCGTACGTCAATTTCTCGGCGGTCGCGGCCATGCTTCGGGCTGCGGTGAGGAGCGAGACCGACGTCGTCGTTCTCTGCTCCGGGCACGAGCGGCGGTTCACGCTCGAAGATGCGGGTTGCGCGGGACGTTATGTTCGCGCTATTCAGAAGGGTCTCAACGGGGTCGCGACCAACGACGGCGCTACCGCGTGCGCCCTCATCGACAGGAAGTATGGCGAGAACATCGCGAAGCTCCTCCAAAACTCGCAGCACGGGCAAGCGCTCATCAGCGCGGGATTCGGCGACGACGTCGCCTTCTGTGCCACGGTGGATTCGTTCGCTGTGGTCCCCGTTTACCACGACCGGCAGATCGTCCCGCTCGGAACAGGGCGACCTTAGCACCGGCGCGGAGGAAGTCTTCTCCCGATCTGACGAGGTGCGCCGCGAAGTAGCCGCGATCGCGCTACTGCTGTTCGCGATCTTCATAGGCGGCGCGCTCGCAGTGCACGGCTACGCGCTGCTGACGGCGAGTCCCGACGGCCAGGCCGACCTGCGCGGCAGCTTCGGCGCGCTCGGCGCGGCTCTCGCCGCGCCTATCACCTCGCTCTTCGGCTGGCCGGCGGCCGTGCTGATACCGATCGCTCCCGCCGCCCATGCGCTTACGCTGTTCGGCCGGCTCGACCGAGGCACCGACCGCTCGTGGCTCGTGTTCCTCCTCGGAATGGTGGTGCTCCTTCCAATCGCCTTCGGCTTTTCCCTTGGCGGCGTCGCGGACCAGAACGCGCTGACGGGAATGTGGGGCGCATTCGCCGCGTACTACCTGCTGCGGTTCGCGGGCACGGCAGGGGCGTGGATCATCTGGCTGCTGGCCTTGAGCGCCCTCATGGCCGCGACGCTCGCATGGAATCCGGTTCGCGTTCTGGTCGGCCGGAGGGTGAGGGCGCTCGACGGCGCGGAGCCGACGAACCCGGACGAGGCATTCCCTCCGAGCCAACGCCGGCGGGGCTTAAAAAAGGAGCCTGATCCCTTGCTCGCCCGCGCCCTCGAGCCGTCCCCGGAAGAGATGCCGGCACTGGACATGACGCTGCTGGAGGATTCGCCTGCCGTGGCGACGGAGAGTGCCCCACCCGCGGCGCGCGCGCCCCGCGAGCGGAAGCCCCGGCCCACTCCTTCCGTCGCTCAGGCCGCTGCCGGCAACGGGTCGGCGTCATCGTCAGCCGCGCCCGCGCCGTTCGTCCGCGACGAAGCGGATGACGAGCTCCCGCCGCCGGAGCTGATCGCCGCTTTGCCTCCGCGCAACGCCGATCTCGGCAAGCGGGAGCTCGATGCGATGGGTGTCCAGCTGATGGACGCGCTCCGCACGTTCAAGGTGGAGGGCGAGCTGCTCGCGCGGACGACGGGCCCTACCGTCACGCAGTTCGAAGTCGCCCCGGCCGCGGGCGTGAAGGTGAGGCAGATAGCCAACCTCGCCAACGATCTCGCTCTTGCGATGCGCGCAGCCAGCATTCGGATCGTCGCGCCGATCCCGGGGCGCGGCGCGGTGGGAGTGGAGGTTCCGAATCCCACCGCAGAAATGGTCGGGTTCCGGGAGCTCCTCGACCACAAGGATTTTCAGAGCGCCCGCGCCGCGCTGCCGATGATCCTCGGGAAAGACCTCGAAGGAAATCCCGTCATCGCGGACTTGGCGAAGATGCCGCATCTCCTGATTGCTGGCGCCACCGGATCGGGAAAATCGGTGTGCATCAACACGCTCATCACGAGCCTGGTGTATCGCCATACACCGCACACATTGCGCTTCCTGCTCGTCGATCCGAAGATGGTCGAGCTCAGCGTGTACAATGTCCTGCCGCACTTGCGACACAAGGTGGTAACCGACAACCGCGACGCTGCGTCCGTGCTCAAGTGGGCGGTGCTCGAGATGGGGGACCGCTACCAGCTGCTCGCCGCGAACGGCGCGCGCAACATCCAGGATTTCAATCGCAAGGTTCAGGAAGGCTCGAAGCTCTCCAAGCCGAAGCGCCCCGACGTCGCGTTCGAGAATCTCGAGTACACAGGCGGGATTCTTCCGTACATCGTGCTCGTCATCGACGAGCTCGCCGATCTGATGATGACGGTCCAGGGAGAGGTCGAGCGCCCTCTCGCCATGCTCGCCCAGAAGGCGCGCGCGATCGGCATACACCTCATTCTCGCGACGCAGCGGCCGAGCGTAAACGTCATTACGGGGTTGATCAAGGCGAATTTCCCGAGTCGAATCGCCTTCCGCGTTGCGTCCCAGGTGGACAGCCGTACGATCCTGGATGGGATCGGCGCGGAGTCGCTCCTCGGCAACGGCGACATGCTGTTCATCCCGCCAGGCAAGGCCGAGCCGTCGCGAATTCAGGGGGCGTTCATCTCGAACGAGGACACCGAGCGGCTGACCGAGTGGTTCGAGGAGCGCAATGTGGCGCGAAGGGAGGCGCTCATGTCCGGATCGATTGCTTCCGAGGAGGACATCCTCGAGTTCGTGCGGCAGCAGGAGATCGCCGAGCAGGGAGGCGCCGAGGGCGAAGACGGCGGCGACGATGACCGGGACAAGCTGTTTCGGGAAGCCGCCGAGACGGTCATTCAGCATCAACAGGGCTCGACGTCGCTCCTACAGCGCCGGCTGAAGGTGGGCTATGGTCGCGCGGCTCGAATCATCGACCAACTGCACTCGGCCGGCGTGCTCGGGCCGCCCGACGGGTCCAAACCCCGCGACGTGCTCGTGGGCCTCGACGAGCTAGACCGGATCTGCGGGTCAGGCAGCTAGCTCCAGCACCCGACCCACTGGACGGCTACCTGGCCACCGCCCCGACCGAAAGCCATGCTCTTGGCCTGAAGTTCGCAACACGGGGGCGCATGACCCGATTACTTGCTGTCGCGGGCCTGGCCGCCGCACTGGTCTGCGCGACCGTGGCGCCGGCACAGACGCGGATATCCGCAGGGGAGACCGCGAGCGGCGCCCTCACGGCAGGGGACAGCCGGATGGCCAACGGGTCGCGCTTTGACCTGTGGGTGTATCAGGGCGTGCGCGGCGAGAAGATCGTAGTGACTCTGCGCTCGATTCAGTTCGACGCGTTCGTGATGGTGCAGCGATACCCGGGCGGGTCCAGCCCCTTGCTCGCGCGTGACGATGACAGCGGAAGCGGTAGCGATGCCCGCGTCGAGCTCACCCTGCCGGACACCGACGATTACCTGATCACCGTCACGACCGCCGAGCGGGGCGGGATGGGCGCTTACAGGCTTGGCGTGCAGTCGAACAGAACCATCGCCCAGGCACCCAGGCCTGTTCCCGCGAATCCGGCATCCAGGGCCGCGGAGAAGCCGCGGGTCGAGGGCAAGCCGGGCCTTCCGAATGTCAGGCTCCTCGTGCCGGGGAGAACGTTTACCGGCACCCTCGGCTCCGCCCCGCGAGGTCCGCTCGGCACGGCCGAGGGCGATTGGCATTATTCCGGGCGACGGGGTGAGACCGTTACGCTCGATATGCGATCCAGCGAGTTCGATTCCTTCCTCACGCTGTACTCCCTCGACGGGCAGACGGTCGCGCGCGTCGCGCAAGACGACAACGGAGGCGGGGGCTTCAACTCGCGCATCGTGTACAGATTTCCGGCGGATGGCGAGTACGTGGTGCGCGCCGAGCGACGGCAGCCCGGGAGGAGCGGTTCATACACGCTCGGATTCCGGTCCAGCGCGACCCCGTTCCGGTTCGGCATGCGGGCCGAGGGGGATCGCGTCATCGCGCCCAATTCCGCAGTGCTTGGTGATCTCGACGACTCCGACCCCAAGATGCACGACGGAACGCCGTATGAGATCTGGACGTACGTGGGTCGCGCCGGGGAGCACCTTCGCATTACCCTCCGGTCGGACGATTTCGACGCGTTTCTTTCCATCGGCACCCTGTCCAACGGCGTCTTTACCCCGATACGGTCCGCGGACGACGGCGCGGGTGGCACCCACTCGCGGCTCGAGATCACGCTCCCGTTTACCGGTGAATACGCGATTCGGGCGAATTCGCTTTCTCCGCGGCGTCCAACGGGCGATTACATCCTCCGAATCGACTCGCTGCGTTAGCGGACCTTTCGGCGCGGGAACCATCGGCCTGAACCAATCCGTGACACGCTCACTCTGGAATCCAGGTAGCGCCCGACGGCTATCGATGATTGTGCGAACGGATTGATGACGCGCTAAGCTCCGTCATGCCGCACCGTTGGGGGCATGACGACAGCAAAGCGGGCACTAGGGGAGCTGGGTGAGCGCGTTGCGGCGCGCTGGCTGGCAAGCAAAGGGTGGTGGATTCGCGCGCGGCGGTACCGGAACGGCCACCGCGACATCGACATCGTGGCCCAGCAAAAGCGGACCGTGGTATTCGTGGAAGTGAAGGCCCGCGCCGGGCTCCAGTTCGGCGACCCCGTCGAGGCAGTCGACTGGCGCAAGCAGCGCGAGCTTCGCCACTCCGCGCAGGCATGGATCCCCCGCCACGGCCTCCCGGGTGAGGACTACCGCTTCGACGTAATAGGGGTTCTCAGAACGGGCGACGGCGTCAAGGTCAAGCACGTAATCAACGCGTTCGACGCCGGAGATTCCATTTGCTAATCTTCGAGAGCTTTCGTATTTTGTTCGGGGTCAGGAAAAAGGGCTAAACACCATCTCCAGAGGAATCTCCAAATGGCTTCACCGGCAATGCAGGAAGAGAAGAAGAAAGCCCTCGGCCTGGCCATAGCGCAGATCGAGAAGGCCCACGGCAAGGGCTCCATCATGAAGATGGGCTCCGACTCCCGGGTGCGGGTGGACGCCATTCCGACCGGCGCGATCAACCTCGACGCCGCTATCGGCGTCGGCGGTATCCCGCGGGGGCGGATTACGGAGATATACGGCCCCGAGTCGAGCGGCAAGACGACTCTCTGCCTGCACGTCGTCGCCAACGCGCAGAAGGCGGGCGGCGTGGCCGCATACATCGACGCCGAGCATGCGCTCGATACTGACTACGCCGCCAAGCTCGGCGTGGATGTCGAGAACCTTCTGGTTTCGCAGCCCGACACCGGCGAACAGGCGCTCGAGATCTGCGAGATCCTCGTGCGCTCCGGCGCCGTGGACGTCGTGGTGATCGATTCCGTCGCGGCGCTCGTTCCGAAAGCCGAGATCGAAGGCGATATGGGCGACTCACACGTCGGCCTCCAGGCGCGGCTGATGAGCCAGGCGCTCCGGAAGCTCACCGGCGCGATCGCGCGGTCGCGGACGTCGGTGGTTTTCATCAACCAGCTGCGCGAGAAGATCGGCGTGATGTTCGGCAACCCCGAGACCACGACCGGCGGCAAGGCGCTCAAGTTCTACGCGTCCGTGCGGCTCGATATCCGCCGGATCGCGGCGGTCAAGGACAAGGAAGAGGTCACCGGCTCGCACTGCCGCGTAAAGGTCGTCAAGAACAAGGTCGCGCCGCCGTTCAAGCAGGCTGAGTTCGACATCATGTACGCGGAAGGGATCAGCCACGCCTCGCTCGTGCTCGACATCGCGTCCGAGTCCGGGATCATCGACAAGTCCGGCGCATGGTACAGCTACAACGGCCAGCGTATCGGGCAGGGGCGAGAGAACGCCAAGATGTTCCTCAAGGACAACCCGCCGATGCTCGCCGAGGTGGAGGAGAAGGTGAAGGTCGTGCTCGGCATCCGTCCCCCTGGGGCCGAGATCGAGCTGGTCG
>JBPCJJ010000109.1:0-18792 GCA_051005405.1 Gemmatimonadaceae bacterium
AGAAAAAGAAGATCGTGCCGCCAAGCGCGAGGTACGTCACTACGATCATCGCGAGCGGAACCGCGGGGGAGGCCCAGCCGACAAGGAGCCAGAAAACGGACAACAGGATCAGTCCAATGGCCAACACGCCCACAAGCGTGACGAAGAACTGCATTCCGTAATACACGGGTTGCCGCACAGGCTTCGAGAAAAGGAACCTGTAGAAGCCGCCGAGGCGGTCGTTGGCGACCATTCCACTGGCTGCGACGACGACCAGAATGGAGACCGTCTGCGCCACCGCGACCTTGAGCAGCTCCAGGGTCACGGCTTCGGGCGGCATCATCGCGCTGAGCGCGACATGCCCCGGCCACACGATCGACATGGCCAACAACCCGGCCGTGAACAGAACGGCGATTCCCCGGTCGAGGGCGAAATCCCAGAGCTGCCATGGCATATAGGCGATGATCTGGCTTCGCTTCATGACGACTCTCCTACCGCTTCCCGGAACTGCTGCTCGAGCACCGATCGCGCGGGCACGACCGCCGTAACTACGGCCCCCTCGGACATAAGCTCGCCCAGCTTCCGGTTGAGCCCGGCCAGGTCCGCCACCACCACCTCGAACTCGCCGCGCCCCGTGGACACGGCCCCGGGAAATGCCTTCGCAAAATGGTCCGCCCCCGACGCCAGGGAGATTCGGTACGTCAGCGTTCCGCTCGGACTCTGATCGAGCGAGCCGGTGCCGACCACGCGCTGCAGCCTCCCGTGGTCGATGATCGCGACGCGGTCGGTGAGCCGCTGCAGCTCGTCGAGATTGTGGGAGGCGATGATCATCGTCCGGCCGGGATCCCGCAATCCGTTCACGATGTCGCGGAACCGCTGCGTCCATACCGGGTCCAGCCCATGAGTCGGCTCGTCGAGGATAAGTAGCTCCTCATCGCGCAGCAGCGCCTGCGCCAGGCCGAGCCGCTGCAGATTGCCTTTCGACAGTGCCTTCACGCGCTTTCGACGGTGCTCGGCAAGGCCGAGGGTGGCGATCATCTTCTCGACCGACTCGGCCACTCGTTCGCGCGGAACGCCCGCGAGAATGGCGTATCGGGTCAGGGCCGCATCGGTCCGCCAGCGCTTGTTGATCGTCACGAGCTCCGACAGATACCCGATCCCGTTCCGCTCGATGTAGGCCCGCGGCCGCATCCCGTTAACGCACACGCTCCCATCCGACGGATGCAGAAACCCGAGCAGGACACCGATCAGCGTGCTCTTCCCAGCGCCGTTGGGCCCCGCTATTCCGAAAACTTCGCCGCGCGGGATCTCGAGCGAGAAGTCATCGACAGCGCGGACGCTCTTGCCCGTGATCGAGCGGTACGTCTTGCCGACGTGCGAGAACTCAATCACGCCATCGCACGAAAGTCCCGAAGTAGCCGCGGGGGAATCCAAGTTCGGAGTGCACCAGTAGCGAGTGGCCCAGTCGGAAGTGACTCGGACCTGGTCGACCCATCACTGGTGCACTCCGAACCTGGATTCCCCGTCCCTTGCTCGGAGCCTATTCGCGGTACCAGGCGGCGCTTTGAGAGGTACAGTCTTTCTGTTATCGGGCGCAGGCCGACCACGATCCTTGTCCGGCACGGCTGATGAACTTCAATCCTTCATCACGCCGTCCGAGGCGGATGAGGGAGCATCCGAGCAGCCCCTGCGCCGCGGAATCAACTGGGTTGATGCGAACCGCGCGGATGAAGAAGCTGCGCGCCAGCTCGTACTGCCCCTGCGACAGCAGCAGCGTGCCCATTTCTCTCTGCGCCACCGCGCTCTCCGGCTCCAGCCGGATCGCGGTGTCCAGCTCGCGGCGCGCGGCCGCCAGGTCACCCTCGTCGCGCGCGATCCTCGCGAGGAAGACGTGAGGCGCGGCAACCTGCGGATTCTCCCGCGCGATACGGGTGAACTCGCCGCGGGCTGCCTCGCGCTTTCCGTCCGCCATCATGCGCACCGCTCTGTCCATGTCGTCGCCGCGATTCTGCATCGCCATGTACGCGGCCACTCCGGCGAACGCGAGCGCGACGACCGCGATCGCGATCCACCCCCACGTTGGCAAGCTGGCGGCCCTGTCGCGCATGAGCGGCTTCAGGCCGGGGTCGGGCGCAACAACCGCAGCTTCCGGAGGCTCGGCGGCAGCGCGCTGCGCTGAGCTGAAGCCCGTGCCGGCCGCGGGCGCGCCGGCCATTGCCGAAGCGGCACCGACGGTCGCGGCGTCGCGGCCCGGTACGCCGGACGCGTTGTCCACCTGCGCGAACGCGTCTCTGGCGGACGCAACGTCCGCACCGGTCGGCTGGTAGCTCACGCTGTCGCACCGCTCGCGCGACGCTAGAAACTCGAGCAGCGCGTGCGCCTGCGTCAACGTGATCATCTCGCGCTGCCGCACCTCGCGCACGAGCGCCTGGCCGCTCAACGACGATCCGCCCATCATCCGGCGCAGCACCGTTTCCAGCCCGCTCCAGATCTCGATCAAATCAGCGGCGAGGTCCTCGGCGCTGCGGGTCGCATCCAATCTGGCTACGACGGGGCGGATCTGGTCCAGCGCGGGATCCGCGCCGCCGCCGTAAGCGCCCGTCATTTTACGATCCGGACGAGCCCTGCGTGCGCGATCGCGCGGACGAAGCTCTCGGCGTCCGATGTGGACACCGCCGTACCGGTCAGCGAAAACGCGCGCCGTGCCTCGGTTGCCATGTATTCCTCTAGAGTTCCGGTCCGAGCCGAGCCGCTGGCCCTGTGCATCTGCCGCACGATCTCGTCCCATGTCCCTTCGAGCTGGCGGCGCTCATCGAGGGCGATCGTGTGCAAGTCCGGGTCCTCGCGACCGGCCAGCGAAGTAAGCAACGCGCCGAAGAGCTCGAGCTGCCCGCGCGCATTTTCCTGATCCGATTCCACGACCCTGGCTTCGATCTCGGCCAGCATCTCATCGATGTCGTCCGGCTCGCCAGCGAGATCCTTGAGACGATCCTGCCATGGCTTCAGCTCGGCGTCGTTGTCACGAAGCCGGTAGACCGTCTTCTTCAGCTCGATGATCCGCCAGATGCCGAGCTCGTCCCAGTGATCGTCCGGCGACGAGCGATCGAGATGATACAGCGCAGCCTCGTAGTCGCCCCGGTCGTACAGGATGTTCCCCAGATAGACGCGCGCCTCGCTGTGGTCGCTGTCGAGCTGGAGCGCGTGCCGCAGCGTCGTCACTGCGCCGTCGTTGTCTCCGAGCCGGTGCTGCGCGTAACCCACGCACGCGATGGCTTCGGCCGATTCCGGGGCCTGCTCGACGGCGACCTCGAAGAACTGCTTGGAGTCCTCGATCAACCCTTCGCGGAAGAGCGCGCGCCCGACCTGCAGCATCAGCTCGAGGTCATCGCTGTATCCCAGCTCCAGGATGCGGCGGAATGATCGCAGCGCCGCGGGGCGCTGTCCAAACTTGAGAAGCGTCTCGCCGAAGCCGGCGAGCGCGTCCTCATGCTCCGAGTCGAGGATGAGAGCTTCCTCGAAGCTGCGGCGGGCCCACGCGAATTCCTCCCGCGCATGAAAGGCGTAGCCAAGGCCGATGTGCAGCTCGACGGAATTGGGGTACACGTCGAGCCCTTCGCGCAACGTCTCTACTGCGTCGTCGTACCTCCCCTCGTTGTAGAACTGATGCGCACGCTCGTCGTACTCTTCAGAACTAAGGAAAGGGGTAGCCATTTTGGTGCATTCCTCCGGCGCGAGAGAACTTGTTGAAATTGTACCACTTATGCGCGTGTTAGTTCAACGGTTTTTTTCTCCAGCGACAAGTGCTACAGATATCCGCGCAGCCAGCTCGGAGTTGCTCTCGAGCAGCGCGATGTTGGTCGCGACGGACTTGCCACCCGTGGCGCGCTCCACCGAGGCGAGCAGCGCGGGGGTCACGTTCTTCCCTTCCACCCCTGCCGCCTCGACCTCCTCCAGCGCGGCGCGCACGGCGGCGCCGATCAAGTCAGGCGAAAGCCGGGTTCCTTCCGGCGGAGGGTTGCCGACCAGGAGGGCGCCGGGCATCCCAAGCCCGACGTGGCGCTCGAACAGCCGCGCGACCTGATCTGGCGACTCCACGCGGCAACTGGCGCGAATCGTGGAACCGGGAGCATAAAACTCCGGGAACCAGTCGGTTCCGAAGCCGACTACCGGGATGCTCAGCGTCTCCAGTCGCTCGGCGGTCGCGCGCAAGTCCAGGATTGCCTTGGCGCCCGCACACACGCAGATGACCCGCACCCGCGACAGCTCGGTCAGGTCTGCCGATTCGTCGAACGGCGCGTTTCGATGGACCCCGCCGATCCCGCCTGTAGCGAACACGCTGATGCCCGCAAGCGCAGCCAGCGCCAGGCTCGCGCTCACGGTCGTCGCGCCATCGAAACCGAGCGCGGCCGCAGCCGACAGGTCGCGTGCCGCCACTTTGATGATCCCGTCGCGGCGGAGAAAGCGCTCCAGGTCCTCGCCCTCGAGCCCTACCACAGGCCGGCCGCGCACGACCGCCGTGATCGCGGGGACGGCGCCCTGGCGCATGATCGCTTGCATCATTCTCTCGCATGCCTCGCGGTTCGCGGGCACAGGTAGCCCTTGAGCCAGCACCGAGCTTTCCAGGGCGACCACGGGTCGACCGGCCGCCAAGGCGTCCGCGACCATGGCCGTCACATGCACCCCGCCGCCCTCAGATGCGAGCTTCGGCTTCAGGTGACGACCGGTGTCGAGCTCGCGAACTTCTTCCAGCTCTCCGTCGCGAGCGAGGAGTCGATCGCCGCGAATACGGCCTCGAGCTCCGCGTCCTCGGTAAAGAAGTGCGGCGCGATCCGGATCCCGGCGCCAACCCGGAAATCGATCAGGATGCGCTGTAACAGCAGGTCCTGTGCGACGGCGGCGGCGTTGGGGACGTCCACCGCCACGGTTCCTCCGCGGCGCTCCGGATCCCTGGGCGCGCGCACATCGTACCCTCGCTCGTCGGCGAGCGCGACGAGCCGCGCCGTCTGGCGAACGCTCTTCTGCCTGATCGCCGCCGCGCCCGCCCGATGAACGATCTTCGGACCCTCGACCGCGGCGTACAGCGCGGGGATCACGGGGGTCCCGTTCAGCCACCGAGCGATCCCCTTCGCGAACGTCATCTCGGGGGCGAACGCGAACGGCGCTTCGTGAGCCTGCCAGCCGGTGAGCGTTGGCGACAGGCGATCGCGCACGGCGGGAGACACGTAAAGGAAGCATCCGCCCGGTCCGCCGCACAGCCACTTGAGCACGCCGCCGGTCAGGAAATCCACGCCCATCTCTTTCACATCGACCGGCATCACTCCCACGGAGTGGAAAGCGTCCAGGCACACGAGCGCCCCGACCTCGTGGGCCCGCCTACAGATCCGTCCGGCATCCATCACGAACGCCGACTTGAACAGTACGTGCGAAACCGCAACGAGGCGCGTACGCTCGTCGATCGCTTCCAGCAGCCTGTCGATGTCTATCCCTATGCCGTCGTCCGATGGCACGCTGATCACCTGAGCGCCCGCAGTCCGGGCCATCTCGTGAGTGCCGTAGCGAATCGACGGAAAATCGAGATCGGTCATCACGATCCGGTTTCGCTCCGGCGGGAAGTCCAGCGCGGAGAAGACGGCCGCCTGCGCGATGCTCACGTTCGGCATCATTACCAGTTCGTCGTCGCCCGCGCCGATCAGCGGCGCGATCGCGTTTCCGGCCTTGAGGGGCATCTCCCACCAACCGCCGTTCCATGCGCCGACGCCCTGCTCAGCCCACGCGGCAGCATACTCTGCGAGGCGTTCGGGCACCGCCCGGGGCATCGGACCGAGTGAGTTGGAAACCAGGTAGGTGGTGCGATCCAGAATCGGGAACTCCGCGCGGAATTCCAGCAGCGGGTCCAGTGCGGTCACCGCCCTCCCGGCCGCAACGAGCGGAACTCCGCGTCCGGGTTCCACGTCGGCACGACGGGTGAATCGGCGAGCCACTTCCCGAATCGGGACACGATCGCCGCCAGCTGCGCCGCGCCCGTCAGGTCGAAGTCGGGCCGATACTCGTCCGAAGGCTGGTGATAGTTCTGCGAAGTGTATCGCTCCTCTTGCTGCGTTCCCCAACCCGCCGGACGTCCGACGAATTCCACCCCCGCGGCGATCGAAGCCGACGGGACGCCGACTTTGGCAAAGGAGAAATGATCGGAGCGGTAGAAGTAGCCGCGCTCCGGGTGCGTGTCGGGCGCGATCGTGAGGGTGTCGGCGCGCACCATCGCTGCGAGCATGGGCCCGAGCGAGCTCTTGGTATCTCCGAGCACGCGCAGAGTCGAAACCCGGCCGAGGAGATTGCCCCCGTCCACGTTGAGGTTGGCCACGATCTTCGCGATCGGCACTGTCGGGTGGGCAGCGAAGTACTCGGAACCGAGCAGGCCGGACTCCTCCGCATCCACGAAGACGAACAGCTGGGACCTCGCCGGGCGCGGCGAATGCGCCGCAGTGTGCGCGACCCCGAGCATGACAGCCACCCCCGAGGCGTTATCGAGCGCGCCGTTGTAAATGGAGTCGCCATTCACCGGCGGACCGATCCCGAGGTGGTCGAAGTGCGCGCTGTACGCGACGTACTCCTCGCTCTTCGCCGCATCCGTGCCGCGCACCATGCCGACGACGTTCACCGCCTGCAGTCTCTGCACGGAATTCGAGAACGAGATCGCCACGTTGATTCCCGTGGGCACGGGACGGAAATCCCGCGACCCGGCGGCTCGGATCAGCTGCGGCAGATCTACTCCCGCTTGCGCCAGCAGTGCGGTCGCGGCGCTGTCGGTGATCCAGCCGCGAACGCCGATCGGCGCCGGCCCCGTCGTCGGACGTGGCAGCATCCGCTGCTCCTTCGCCCACGAGCCGACGACGGTATGCCACGGATAGCCCGCGCGCTCAGTGGTGTGCACGATGAGCATCCCCGCCGCGCCACGCCGCTCCGCCTCCTCGAACTTGTACGTCCACCGGCCGTAGTACGTCATCGCGCGCCCGCCGAAAAGATTCGGCTCTGCCGTCGTCGCCGGCGCGTCGTTCACGAGAACGAGGAGAATCTTGCCCCGAACGTCCACGCCCTTGAAGTCATCCCAGCGGAACTCCGGCGCGGTTGTCCCGTATCCCACGAACACCAGCTCGCCCGCCGCCTGGCTCCGCGTGCCGGCCGAGCCAGCCCAGACGACCACGTCCTCAGGGTAACGCAATCGCGACGTCGCCCGGCCGCTCGCCGTTGCCGTCAGACTCGACCGGTCCGCGCCGACCACCTCTATCGGGAACTCCTGGAAGTACGAGCCGTTCGCAGCGCCCGGCTCCACGCCGAACAGCCTCAGCTGCGACGCGATGTACTCGGCGGCAATCCGCCCGCCCCGCGTCGCTGGCGCCCTTCCTTCGAGAAGATCCGAGGACAGAAAGCGCAGGTGCGCATCTATCTCGTGGGGTGTGACCACGTGCCCCCGGCCCTGGTCCCTGGCGGCGGGCGTCGCGGCGTGCTCGGCATGGCTTTGCGCGGAAAGCGGGAGGGCACCAAGCAACGCGAGGCACACGGAAAGGGACAGGATCGAGCGTGGTCTGGACATGGCAGAGGTCTGGGTCGGAGGTTTCGAATCCAATATACGGCTGGACGATGCCAGGCATCACTCTCCTGATTACGCTTGCAGGATGACCGCACTGCTTCCGAAACGGATCGCGCTGGTGCTGGGTGGCGGAGGACTCAAGGGGTTTGCGCACATCGGCGTGCTGCGCGCCCTCGAGGAGCGCGGCATCGTTCCGAGCCTTCTCGCGGGAACGAGCATCGGCGCGCTCATCGCGGCTGCGGCGGCGGGCGGGACCACCATCGCAACAATGGAAGAGCGGGCGCTTGCCCTGAGGCGCCGCGATGTCTTCCGCCTGAACCGCCTCGGGATGATCCGCGACCGGCAGCGGGCGATTTCCATCTATCTCGAGGATCCGCTCCGGGAGCTTTGCGAGACCGTGGCGCCCACGGCGTCGTTCGCCGAGCTCGACATACCGGTGCTCGTGAACACGGTGGATCTCGAGCAGGCGTCACAGGTGGTGTGGGGGTTGCCCGGACTCCGCGATGTCAACGTGCCCGACGCGGTCTACGCGTCCTGTGCTCTTCCCGGATTCTTTCCGCCGGGAATCGTCGACGGCCGCGTCTGCTCCGACGGCGGAATCATCGACAACCTGCCGGTGACGATCGCGGCGCGCGGCATGGACGCGGTCATCGCGGTGGATGTCGGCAGCGCCGAGGTAATCCGCCGCGAGGACGTCACGGCTCACGGGTTCGGCTCGATCTACATGCGCGCGGCGTCGTCCATGATGCATGCCCTGCAGCTGGTTCCTCTGACGCACTGGACCGGCCCCCCGATGCTCCTCATCCGGCCCAAAGTCTCGCACGTGGGGTGGTTCAGCTTCGCGCACACGTCGGAGCTGATCGCGGCCGGATACGAGGCGGCGGGCGAAGCGCTCGACTTCTACGACGAGTGCTTCGAGCAGCCCGGCGGCGTCTTCCCCCGGCGCGACATGCATGTGGACGTGGACAAGAAAAAGTGCATCGGCTGCGGGCTGTGCGTCGCGCTCGCTCCGGACCTCATGGGAATGGGGGCGGATGGCAAGGCGTTCGTGCGTGAGCAGGTGGTGAGCTGGTCCCCCGCCGACGGCGATTTCGTGCACCACTGCCCCACGCTTGCGATTTCCGCGGAGCGCGCGGGCGCCGACCCGGCTAGTGCACTGGAAGGCACCCAGGCGAACGAGTCGGTGTCCGGCTAGATACGTTGCTAGATTGTCCCAAATGAGTCATCCGAACTCGTTTGGCGCTCGCGCCCGCCTCGCGGCCGGGGGCAAGGACTACACGATCTTCCGGCTCGACTGCCTCTCCCGCGTTGCCGGGACGACGGCCGAAAAGCTGCCGGTCAGCCTCAAGATCCTCCTCGAGAATCTGCTGAGGAACGAGGACGGCGCGTTTGTGCGTCCCGCCGACGTGGAAACGCTCGCGAAGTGGGCGCTGGCGCCGTACGCGCAAAAAGAGATCGCGTTCCGCACGGCTCGGGTGCTGCTCCAGGATTTCACGGGAGTGCCCGCGGTCGTGGACCTCGCCGCGATGCGCGACGCGCTCGCCCGGCTGGGGGGAGATCCCAAGCGGATCAATCCGCTTCAGCCCGTGGATCTTGTAATCGATCACTCGGTTCAGGTGGACGAGTATGGCTCCGACGCCGCGTTTCTCATCAACGCCAACCATGAGTTCGAGCGAAACCAGGAGCGGTACGCGTTCCTTCGATGGGGCCAGGACGCGCTAGAGAACTTCCGCGTCGTGCCGCCGGACACCGGGATCGTCCACCAGATCAACCTCGAGTACCTGGCGAGCGTGGTGTTCTCGCGCGCGCAGGGCGACGAGCTCCATGCGTACCCGGATTCCCTCGTCGGCACCGACTCGCACACAACGATGATCAACGGCCTCGGCGTTCTGGGTTGGGGGGTCGGCGGCATCGAGGCCGAGGCGGCGATGCTGGGCCAGCCGGTCTCGATGCTCATCCCGGAGGTCGTGGGCTTCAAGCTCCACGGCGAGCTGCCCCCCGGAACGACTGCCACCGATCTGGTCCTCACCGTAACGCAGATCCTGCGGCACGAGAAGGTCGTCGGGAAGTTCGTGGAGTTCTACGGCTCCGGACTCTCGAATCTCTCGCTCGCGGACCGCGCGACCATCGCCAACATGGCCCCCGAATACGGCGCTACGATGGGGTTCTTCCCGGTCGACGACGAGACGCTTCGCTATCTCCGCCTCACCGGACGCGATCCGGGGCAGGTCGAACTCGTGGAGCGGTACTGCAAGGAGCAGGGAATTTTCCGGACCGACGCCAGCCCGGACCCTTCCTTCAACTCCACCGTCGATCTCGACTTGAGCACCGTGGAAGCCAGCCTCGCCGGCCCAAAACGTCCGCAGGACCGGGTGCCGCTCAAGATGGCGAAGCAGCTCTTCCGCGAATCGCTGGCCGGCGAGTTGGCGAAAGCGGGCACCCTGCAGGCCGTCGCGACCGTGCGCGAAGCCACCAAAGTCTCGGCGTCCCCCGGGCTCTCTCCGAACGTCGTCGCCGCAACCGAAGCAGAGCAGCAGGATATGCACGGCACCGCCCCGGTCGAGATGAACGGCGTCACCTTCCCCCTGCGCCACGGATCGGTCGTCATCGCCGCGATCACGAGCTGCACGAACACTTCCAATCCGAGCGTGATGCTCGCCGCCGGGCTGCTCGCGCGCAACGCGGTCGCCAAGGGACTGACGACCAAGCCGTGGGTCAAGACGAGTCTCGCGCCCGGCTCCAAGGTCGTTACCGATTATTTCGCCAAAGCCGGCGTGACCGATGCGCTCGACGCGCTACGATTTCACACCGTGGGCTACGGCTGCACCACGTGCATCGGAAACTCCGGCCCGCTTCCCGAGCCGATCTCAGCGGCGATCGAGGAGAACAAGCTCGTTGTCGCGGCCGTGCTCTCGGGCAACCGCAACTTCGAAGGGCGGATCAATCCGCACACGCGGTTCAACTACCTCGCTTCGCCTCCGCTCGTCGTGGCGTACGCGCTCGCGGGACATATGGACATCGACTTCAACACGGAGCCGGTCGGAACGGGGAAGGACGGTCCCGTATATCTGCGCGACATCTGGCCCGCCCCGAAGGAAGTCGAAGACGAAGTGCTTCGGTCGGTGAAGGCGGAGATGTTCACGACTCAGTACGCCAACGTCTTCGACGGCGACGACAACTGGCGCTCGCTTCCGACGCCGACAGGCGACCTGTACGAGTGGGACGAGAAGTCCACGTACGTCAAGAATCCTCCGTTCTTCGAGGGCATGACTGTGGAGCCGCCCGGCGTGCGGCCGATCCGCGGAGCCCGCGTTCTCGGGAAGTTCGGCGACTCCATCACGACTGACCACATCTCGCCAGCGGGATCGATCCCAGCGGCGAGCCCGGCCGGCAAATGGCTAATCGATCAGGGCGTAAAAACTTCGGAGTTCAACTCATATGGCTCGCGGCGCGGCAACCACGAAGTCATGATGCGCGGCACTTTCGCCAACATTCGCCTTCGCAACGAGCTCGCGCCCGGCATGGAAGGGTGGTGGACGGCGCTCACGCTGGGCGGCGATCCGATATCGCTGTACGACGCATCGATGAGCTACCAGAGCACGCACACGCCGCTCCTCGTGATCGCCGGCAAGGAATACGGCACCGGCTCGTCCCGTGACTGGGCCGCGAAGGGCACCGCGCTGCTGGGCGTTCGCGCGGTGATCGCGGAATCGTTCGAGCGAATTCATCGTTCGAACCTCGTGGGCATGGGCGTTCTCCCGCTCGAGTTCGTTGACGAGCAGACACGCGAGACTCTGGGGTTGACCGGGTTCGAAAGCTTCGACATCGAGGCGCTCGACGAAAGCCTTCAGCCCCGATCGATGCTGACGGTGCGCGCCACTGCGACCGGAGCCGGCTCCAAAACCTTCAAGGCGCGCGTCAGAATCGACACGCCCGAAGAGTTGAGCTACTACCGCCACGGCGGGATCCTTCCGTACGTGCTGCGGCAGCTCGTCCGTTGAGCGCGGCGGAGATTATCGAATGACCGGAAAGCCGTTCACCGTCGGCATCGTTCAGGAGAAAGTCACGGACGACACCGCAGCCAACGTCGACCGCGCGATCGAGCGCGTACGCGAAGCGGCCAGCCGCGGCGCGCAGATCGTCTGCCTCCAGGAGCTGTTCAACGCGCCGTATTTCTGCAAGTCGCAACAGGTCGAGCGATTCGATCTCGCCGAACCCGTGCCGGGCCCCACGACCGAGCGCCTGGCGGCAGTGGCCAGAGAGCTCGAGGTCGTGATCGTCGTGCCGCTATTCGAGCGCCAGGCGGCAGGCATGTACCGCAACTCCGCGGCAGTGATCGACGCGGACGGCGAGCTGCTGGGCGTGTACCGCAAGATGCACATCCCTGACGATCCACTGTACAACGAGAAGTTCTATTTCACGCCTGGCGACGCCCAGACGCCATCCAACGCCGCGGCCGGCTTCGCGGTGTGGAAGACTCGCTACGCGACGATCGGGGTCCTGATCTGCTGGGACCAGTGGTATCCGGAAGCCGCGCGCATCACGGCGCTCCTCGGCGCCGAGATCATCTTCTATCCGACCGCGATTGGCTGGCACCCGTCCGAGAAGGACGAGTTCGGCGTGGCGCAGGTCGAAGCGTGGCAGACCGCGCAGCGCGCGCACGCCATAGCCAACGGCGTGTACGTGGCCTCGCCGAACCGGTGCGGTCATGAAGACGAGCCCGGCACCAAGGGCCTGGAATTTTTCGGGCATTCTTTCGTGGCCGATCCGTTCGGCCGCATGCTCGCCGAATCGGGCACCGAGCCCGACGTGCTTGTGGTCGAGTGTGACCCGGCGGTCATCGAGAGCACGCGTCGTAGCTGGCCGTTCCTGCGCGACCGCCGCATCGACGCCTACGCACAGATTCTGAACCGGTACATCGGCAGGTAGGTGACTCCGCCGAGAATGCCCGCCGAGTGGGAGCCGCATTCGGCGACGTGGATCGCCTGGCCGCACCACGAGCCGGATTGGCCCGGCAAGCTCGAGGCGATCACCTGGGTGTACGCCGAGATCGTGCGCGCGCTGGCTCGGTCCGAGCCGGTCGAGATCCTGTGCAACGACGAGAGCTCGCGCGAGGCGGCAGTCGTCCAGCTTGCGTCGCACCACGTCGATCCGTCGCGGTACCGATTGCATTCCGTGCCCACCGACCGGGTTTGGCTGCGCGACTCCGCCCCCACGGGCGTCGTGACCGCCGGCTCCCTCGAGTGGGTGCGGTGGAGCTTCAACGGCTGGGCCAAGTATGACAACTACTCGCACGACGCGCTCGTTCCAGACGCGGTGCGCGACATCAGCGGCTGCCCGATGGTCCGCGCAGAGCGGCCAGACGGAGCCGGCCCTCTGGTCCTCGAAGGCGGCGGCATCGAAACGAACGGGAACGGAGCGCTGCTGGTTACCGAAGAGTGGCTCCTCTCGGACGTGCAGGTGCGCAATCCCGGAATGACGCGCGAGCAGTACGAGACCGCGTTCTCGAAGTATCTCGGAATTTCCCGCACCATCTGGCTGGGTGAGGGGTGCGTGGGGGATGACACGCACGGCCACATCGATGACATCGCGCGGTTCACTTCCGTCGATACCGTCGCGCTCGCTTACGAAGCCGATCCATCGGATGAGAACCATGCGCGCTCGCAAGACAATCTGCGGCGGTTGGAGCACGCCTCGCGCGACCGCCCGCTGAACGTCGTCAAGCTCCCATTTCCCGAGCCGGTGATGATGCGCGGCGAACGGCTGCCGGCGAGCTACGCCAACTTCTACATCAGCAACACCGCGGTGCTAGTGCCGACCTTCAACGACCCCGCGGACCGAATCGCGCTGCAAACGCTGGCCGATCTCTTCCCTGGCAGGAGCGTGGTCGGGATTCACGCCACGGACCTCGTCTGGGGACTCGGCACTATCCACTGCCTGACGCAACAACAGCCCCGGGCACACGGCCGCGCTCTCCACGGGCGGTAGCGTGTCCGCCGCCATGTCCCCTCGCGCCTACACGGTCATATACGACGGCGACTGCGCCGTATGCGGGAAGCTCGTAGCGCTGCTCGCCAAGTGGGATCACGAGGGCAAGCTGGAGATCCTTCCCGCGCAGGCCGTGGACGTCCGCACGCGGTTTCCCTGGATCCCGGCGGGCGCGATGGCGGAGTCGATGCAGGTCGTCCGCGCGTCGGACCGGGCGACATGGCAGGGCGCGGCGGGAGTTGAGCAGCTGCTCGGAGCTCTGCCTCGCGGCAGGTGGATTTCATGGATGTTCGCCGTGCCCCTGGTTCGCCGCCTCGCCGAGCGTGGCTACCGGTGGTTCGCGCGCAACAGGTACAGGCTGGGATGCGGCCGGCATTGTCGCGTGCGTCATGATGCTCGACCCGGATAGCTTTTCATGAGACAAATGAAAACCTCCGGCAAGGCAGTTGTGCTCCTCAGTGGCGGACTCGACTCGGCGACGACCGCGGCCGTAGCGATGCGGGACGGCTTCGACCTGCACGCTCTCAGCGTCGACTATGGCCAGCGCCATGCCGCGGAGCTCGACGCGGCGCGAACCGTTGCAGCCGAGCTTCAGGCGACTCATCACGTCGTAGTGCGCGTCGACCTCCGCACGATCGGAGGATCAGCGCTAACCGCGGAGGTCGATGTCCCTAAGAACGACGATCCAGCCGCCGATCGAATCCCGGTCACCTACGTGCCGGCACGCAACACGCTACTGCTCTCGCTCGCGCTGGGATGGGCCGAGGTCGTTGGCGCGTTCGACATCTTCATCGGCGTGAACGCGCTCGATTACAGCGGCTACCCTGACTGCCGTCCCGAATTCATCAGGGAATTCGAGAGGCTCGCCAACGTGGCGACGAAAGCCGGAACGACCGGAGGCGCGTTCACGATCCACGCACCGCTCATCGATCTCTCCAAGGCCGACATCATCCGGCTGGGAACCGAGCTGGGCGTGAACTACGCGAGCACGGCGAGCTGCTACGATCCGGACGCCGAAGGTCGAGCGTGCGGCGAATGCGATTCCTGTCAGCTCCGGCTCCGCGGATTCGCGGAAGCGGGACTCGACGATCCGATTCGCTACGCGCGCCGCTGACCAGCATGTACACGGTCAAGGAGATTTTCTACACGCTGCAGGGCGAGGGTGCGCACGCGGGAAGGGCCGCGGTCTTCTGCAGATTCGCTGGCTGCAACCTGTGGACTGGCCGCGAGCAGGATCGCGATTCGGCGACGTGCACTTTCTGCGACACCGATTTCGTGGGCGTCGGCCCGGACGGCGGAAAGTTCGCCACGGCGGACGAGCTGGCGTCGGCGGTTGCATTCCGGTGGCCGGCGGCGGACGGGAGGCCGTTTGTGGTTTGCACGGGCGGCGAGCCGCTGCTTCAGCTCGATTCCACGGCCGTCGACGCGCTGCACGCTCTGGGCTTCGAAGTCGCGGTCGAGACCAACGGCACTCAGGCCGCGCCTCCCGGCCTCGACTGGATATGCGTGAGCCCCAAGGCGGCAACCGATCTGGTTCTGGTCGCCGGTAACGAGCTCAAGCTCGTCTTCCCCCAGGAGGAGGCGCCGCCGGAGCGGTTCGAGTCGCTGGCGTTCGAGCATTTCTTCCTGCAGCCCATGGACGGCCCGGACATCGAGCGCAACACCCGGCTCGCACTCGACTATTGCCTCGCCCATCCCCGCTGGCGGCTGAGCCTGCAAACGCACAAGATGCTCGGCATCAGATGACCGGTTCCTGCCTTACGCATCTCGAATGCTCCGCATGCGGCGCGGAACACGATGCCGGAGAAGTCAACAATCTCTGCGCCAGCTGCGGTAAGCCGCTGCTCGCGCGATATGATCTTGCGGCCGCGCGAAGGACGCTGACGCGCGAACTGCTGCACGCGCGCCGGAACGATCTCTGGCGCTACGCCGAAGTCCTGCCCGTGCGAAACAAGGAGAACATCGTTTCGCTCGGCGAAGGATCCACCCCCCTCGTGCGCGCCGCGCGGCTCGGCGCGGAGCTCGGCTGCGGCACGCTGTACATCAAGGACGAGGCAGGCAATCCGACGCAGAGCTTCAAGGCGCGCGGCATGGCGCTCGCGGTTTCAATGGCTAAGGAGCTCGGCGTGACGAAAGTCGCGGCGCCCTCCGCTGGCAACGCCGCGGGCGCGCTCTCCGCGTACGCAGCGCGCGCGGGAATCGAAGCGTTTCTCTTCATGCCGCGGGACACGCCCCGTGCGAACATCATCGAGACATCGTTCACCGGCGCGCACGTCCGTCTCGTGGACGGGCTGATCACCGATTGCGGCGCCGAGGTCGCGCGCGGCAAGGAAGCAGAAGGATGGTTCGACGTTTCCACGCTGAAGGAGCCGTACCGCGTCGAGGGCAAGAAGACGCTCGGTTACGAGATCGCCGAGCAGCTCGACTGGCGGCTTCCGGACGTCATCGTGTATCCGACAGGCGGCGGCACCGGGCTCATCGGAATGTGGAAGGCGTTCGCCGAGATGGAGGAGCTCGGCTGGATCGGGTCCGAGCGGCCGCGGATGATCTCGGTGCAGGCGGAGGGATGCGCGCCGATCGTGAGCGCGTTCGCGAAGGGTGAGCGGTTCGCTCAGGAGTTTTCGAACGCTGCCACGATCGCGTCCGGGCTCCGCGTTCCGAAGGCGATCGGTGATTTTCTGATTCTCGACGCGCTGCGTGAATCTGGCGGCGCCGCCATCGCGGTGAGCGATGCAGAGCTGATTCAGGGCGCGCGCGACATCGCGCGGACCGAGGGAATCTTTGCTTGTCCCGAAGGGGGCGCGTGCGTTCCCGCCGTGCGACGGCTGGTCAGCGAGGAAGCGATCAAAGCAAGCGAAAGTGTCGTTATCTTCAATACCGCAGCGGGCGTCAAATACCTCGACACGTATACGCAATGAACGATACCGAGCTCCCGACCCGCGACAGCGCACTGGCGCTGATGCAGGAGTACACAGCCAGCGAATCGCTGCGCAAGCACATGCTTTCCGTCGAGGCGGCCATGCGCGCCTACGCGTCGCGGCTGGGTGAGGACGCGGAGCGGTGGGGACTGGCGGGGCTGATGCACGACTTCGATTACGAGCGTTTCCCAAACGACGCCCGCTCTGCGACGGAGGAGCACCCGGCTCATGGCGTGGGAGTATTGCGCGAGAAGGGTTACCCGGATGACGTTCTCGAGGCGATTCTCGGGCATGCGCACTATACGGGGGCGCCGCGCGATACCCCGATGGCCAGGGCGCTCTTCGCTGTGGACGAGCTCACCGGCCTGATCACGGCCACCGCGCTCGTCAAGCCCTCGCGCAGCGTGCACGATGTGGATGCGCGCTCCGTCCGGAAGAAGATGAAGGACAAGGCGTTCGCACGCGGAGTGAGCCGCGAGGACGTCGTGCTCGGCGCCGAGGAGCTGGGCGTCGATCTCGACGAGCACATACAGTTCGTTATCGCGGCGATGCAATCCGCAGCTGAATCGCTTGGGCTGCAGGGCACGCCTGCCAGCAACTAGTCACCGGCCGCCAACATGCCACCAAAGTCAGCGTCTTCCGGAACTCCCGTCAGCGCGTTCGCGCGTCACCACTTCCGCCACTTCAACGCGGCGGCGCTGATCGACGCTTCCGACGATTACATCGCGCATCTCGACGGCGGAGGCCGGATGCTGGTGACTCTCGCGGGCGCGATGAGCACCGCCGAGCTCGGGCTGTCGCTCGCGGAGATGATCAGGCAGGACAAGGTGCACGCCATCTCGTGCACGGGCGCGAACCTCGAGGAGGACGTCTTCAATCTCGTCGCGCACGATCACTACGAGCGCGTCCCGCACTACAGGTCGTTGACGGCAGAGCAGGAGGAGGAGCTCCTGAGCCGTCACATGAACAGGGTCACCGACACCTGCATCCCCGAAATGGAGGCGATGCGGCGGATCGAGAATGAGGTGCTCGCAGAGTGGGTCGCCGCCGACAGGAAGGGCGAGCGTTACTTCCCGCACGAGTTCATGTACAGGATTCTGCTCAGCGGGCAGCTCGAGTCGAGCTATCAGATCGATCCCGACGATTCATGGCTGATGGCTGCCGCGAAGAAGAATCTCCCGATGATCGTTCCGGGATGGGAGGATTCCACGCTTGGGAACATGTACGCGGGGCATGTGATTGCCGGGGACGTGAAGAACGTGCACACAGTTCGCACGGGGATCGAGTACATGGCGCAGCTCGCCGAGTGGTATACGGCGACCGCGCCAGAAAGATCGGTGGGCTTCTTCCAGATCGGCGGGGGCATCGCCGGCGACTTTCCGATCTGCGTGGTACCGATGCTGCACCAGGATCTCAAGCGCGACAGCGTGCCGCTGTGGGGCTACTTCTGCCAGATCAGCGACTCGACGACGAGCTACGGATCATACTCGGGCGCCGTGCCGAACGAAAAGATCACGTGGGGGAAGCTTGGCAAGGATACGCCAAAGCACGTGATCGAGTCGGATGCAAGCATCGTAGCGCCACTCATATTCGCCCTGGTGCTGGGCTGGTAGAAAGCGGCTGCTTCTTTTAGTTGCCCCCGGTCTCTCCTCTGCCAGCCACAGCGACCGGAATCGCCGCATCAGGCCGAATCACCGGCGACCACGCCGACAATCGCGCCCCCGGGGCGTTCGTCAACTGCCGGGCCCTGCCGCTCTCGACATCCAACACCCATATCTCCTTGGTCCCGCCGCGGGTCGACGTGATCGCGATATGCCGGCTATCGGGCGCCCAGGTGGGGTCTTCGTTCTCGGCGAATGTCGTCAGACGCTTCATCGCCCCCGTGCGAACGTCGATCAGCCACACCTGGAAGTCGCCGTTCTGCTGCATGTACGCGACTCGCAGTCCGTCGGGCGACCAGTCCGGGCTCGTCCGGTAGCTGCGGACTCCCTTGGCGCTGGGAGTGAGCTGATTCTCCTCGCTGCCGTCCAGGTTCATCGTGAACAGCTGGGGGGTCATCCGCGTTCCCTCCCATGAGCGCGGGGATATAAACGCGAGCCGGCGCCCGTCCGGACTGAACGAAGGTGACGACCTGTCGTACAACTCCAGGCTCGAAAGACGGCGCGCGGGAGCGGGCTCCTCCAAGTTTGCGATCACCAGATCCGCGCCCGCATCCCGGGCGTGCGCGTACACCACCGAGCGACCGTCCGGAGTGTAGACCGGCGTGAGGTTGAGGCCGCGCGGCGTTGCCGACAGCTCCCGCAACCCGCCCGTGACCAGATT
>JBPCJJ010000110.1:0-6204 GCA_051005405.1 Gemmatimonadaceae bacterium
CGGCGTTACTGTTGGAGTTGAAGCGTCCCGCTTCACTGTGACCGACTGGCTGGCGCTACCACCCTCCGATGTGGCGCTGCAGGTGAATGTGACGCCATTAGTGTTGGAAGTTACCGTGGAAGCCGTGCATTCAGGCGAGGTGATCGCCGATTCTGCATCAGCCACGGTCCACGACACGGCGATGTCGGACGTGTACCACCCGTCGACTCCAAGCGTCCCGGACACGTTCGGGATGATGGAAGGCGGTGTGTTGTCCGTGGCGCACCGCGTGGGGTCAAGCGGGAAGGCGTCCACTTCGTTAAGACAGCCGTCGCCGTCCAAGTCCGGGTTCAGAGGGGGTGGCGGGGTCGTCGTCGTTTCCAGAATGAACTTGCCGCCCGCGGCGCCGCCACCGTCGAAGATGATGAATTCGAGGGTGTGCGCTCCGTTAAGGGTCAGCCCGTACTGTGTGTTCGTGGAGTTGTGACCCGCGGGCTGACGACCGACGAGGAAGCCATCGAGGTAAACCCAGGAACAGTTGTCAGCCAGGAGCTTGACCACGAACGAGCCGTTTCCTGAAACGTTGGTCTGGTACCTGGTCCAGTTGTGTCCACCCGGGCCAATGGAAGCGAGATCGTTCCAGGCGTTGATCCACGGCGCGCTGAAATACAAACTGGCCCACGGGTGACCCGTGAGCACATAGGCGGGGTGCGGGTTCACCCAGTTCGCGTTGGGACCAACCCCGGGAACGGCTCCACAGACGGTCGTTGTCCAGTTGGGATCAGCGGTCGCGGGAAGAATCGCGTCCCATGTCGTGACGTTCGATCCCGAGGTGTAAACCTGGTGCTGCGCGTCGTGGGTGAACGACGCCGCCGCCGCGCTGGCCAAAGCCATCGGCTCAGTGGGTGCCTCGCCGCAAGCGGCGAGCGCGATTAGAGCGACGACGGCCAAGAACCGGCGCTTCAAGCGGGAAGATCCCGGGTTCAACTGGACTACTGCCGAGCGGCTGGGGGTCATTGTTCTCTCGAGGTCGGGGAGGGGCGAGTGGGCTAAAGCCACTGATCACGCGTGACGCGTGCTGAACGAGCGCCGAAGGTATCTCGAACGCATGAACGCCCTGTTATCGCGGCGTTAACTCCTGCCGCCCAACATCACGATCGAACGTGAAACATCAGTTCCCGCCGCTGTCGGTCTCCCATCCCTTGTCATGCGTAATGAACGCGCGGTAATTGAGGGCCGACGCGCCGCCGCCGTCCCACAAAGTCACACGCAGCCGATTAACGCCGCTCGGGTCCGGCGAAAATGCCGTGGCGAAGGTGGCGGGGGGACCGCCGTGGTTCCACGGCGCCAACCGCTCGACCTGGCGGCCGAACTCCACACCGTTGATCGCGACGATGGCCTGGTTGTCGGCCAGCAGGGTAATGGAGATCGTCGCAGACCCCGCGTTCGGGGGCAGGGTGAACTCATTCTCGAAGACTGCTGTCGAACAGCAGCGGTAGCCCGGCGCCGGGACGGTGGTGCCGCTGGACGCGGGCGCGATGAAGCGCGTGCCAGTCGCGGGTTTGGTATGGGCGATATGAGTTGGGACCACGTACGCGTCCTTCGGCAGAGCGCCGCTGGGGCAGGCCGGTCCCTCGCACGCGACAAGCCGATTGGTGGCGTCCCGGCCGGCCGCAGGTGATGCCCCCGTCGCGAGAACGATGACCGTCTCCGGGGGCGGCTTGGCAGCCATCGTCGCACCAACGGCCCCGACAAGGACGAGGCTGATCGCACCCGTAGCAAGAAGCCAACGTATTCGGCCGACGTTGCGTCGCCTACGCGGCGCGGTTAGCGCGGGCGACGTCGCAGACATCGCGGTGACAGGCGATGCGACCGGCGATGCGACCGGCGATGCGGCAGGCGATGCGGCAGGCGATGCGGGCGTCGCGGCTTCCTGCGCCGGTGCCGCGTCCTCCATGGAACGATGATCTGATCGCGGACGGGACTCCTTTGCTGGCAGGCGGCGGAGCGAGGCGACGAACTCCGTGACCGCGGGGTCAGTGCCGACCTCCAGGTGCGCCCGGACGAGCCCCTCGTACACGGCGGCATACTCGAGCGCCCCGGCGCGATCCCCAGCGGCGCTGAGTGACTTGAGGAGGCCGATCGCTACGCGCGAGCTGAACGGATCGGCTGCTGCCTGCCGTCGGCGCCAGGTTACCGCCTCGTCGTACCGCTGCGCACCTTCGGCTTGACGCGCGAGCGCTTCGAGCGCGGCGCCGTGCTCACGCTCTACCCGCTCGCGCTCGGCGTCCATCCAGCGGGAGAATTCGGGAACCCCCGCCATCTGGAAGCCATCGAGGAACGGTCCCCGGTAAACGGCTACCGCATCGCCAGGCGCGCGTCGCGCGATAGCTTCGCGAAAGACCCACAAGTCGACGCTTACTTGCGTGCGGTCGAGCCGGATTCCACTGGCGCTTTCCGGAAGAAACAGGTCTTCGCCCAGTTCCCGGCGGAGGCAGTGGAGCGCCTGACGCAGACTGTTGCTCGCGCGCTCGGATTCGCTCTCCGGCCAGAGGAATGCCATGATCTTGTCACGGCCGATGGCCTTCGGTGCCGCGGCCGCGACAAGGGCGAGCAGCATCATCGGATGGCGTCGGCGCGAGCGCGCACTGACGGAAGGATCCGGGCCGACGAAATCGAGACCGCCCAATAGCTGAAGGTCGATCATTCGCAGCGCCACATTTCGCCGTTCATTGGTTGCCTATTGCCGGAGGGCGGTTGCAAGTCGGCGGAAATTATACCAGTCCTCCGCGAATAGGAACAGATGGAGCCGGCCCTCGGCCACGACCAGCGGGGCGTAAACGTCCCGCTCACCCATCCGCCTCCCGGGCGGTGGCGGACTCGCACAGTGCTTCGCCGACCGAGGACTACCCCGCGAACACCTCGCGCAGCTTCCCGACCGCCCACGCCAGATCGTCGCGATCGATCACGAGCGGCGGCGCGATGCGGATGACCTTGTCGTGCGTCTCCTTGCACAGCATGCCGAGATCCTTGAGCGCTTCGCAGTATTTTCGCGCGGGGACCGTCAGCTCCATCCCTATCAGCAGCCCGCGGCCGCGCACTTCCCGGATTTCCGGATGCTTGATGTTGGCGATCTCGCCCAGGAACCAGCTGCCGAGCTCGTCCGAGCGCTGGGCGAGCTGCTCGTCGCCGAGAACCCATAGCGCCGTGCGGGCGATGGCGCATGCGAGGGGATTGCCGCCGAACGTGCTGCCGTGGCTCCCGGGCTCGAACACGCTGAGCAACTCGCGGCTCGATACGACCGCCGATACCGGATAGAAGCCACCCGAGAGCGCCTTGCCGAGGATAAAAAGATCCGGCCGAACGTCCTCGTGGTCGCAGGCGAACTTGCGTCCGGTGCGCCCGAGGCCTGTCTGAATCTCATCAAGGAGAAACAGCACCTTGTTCTTTCTGCACAGCTCCGCAGCGGCTTTGAGATAGCCGGCGGGAGGGATGAGAATGCCGGCTTCGGCCTGGATTGGCTCGACCAGAAACGCGCACGTGTTCGGTGTGATCGCCTTCTCGAGTGCGGCGATGTCGCCGAACGGAACCTGCATGAACCCGGGCGTGAACGGCCCGAATCCGTCCCGGTAAGCCTTCTCGGATGAAAAGCCCACGATCGTCGTCGTGCGTCCGTGAAAGTTGTTCTCGCACACGATGATCTCGGCCTTACCGTCTGGGATTCCCTTGGTGCGATATCCCCACCGCCGGGCGGTCTTGATAGCCGTTTCGACGGCTTCGGCCCCGGTGTTCATCGGCAGCACAGCTTCCATTCCGCAGAACTCCGCCAGCTCCTTGCAGAAGAGCGGGAGCTGATCATTGCGGAATGCCCGCGAGGTAAGCGTCACCTTGCGAGCCTGCTCCAGCATCGTCTCCAGGATGCGCGGGTGGCAGTGTCCCTGATTGACGGCCGAGTACGCGCTGAGACAGTCCAGATACTTCTTGCCTTCGACGTCGTACACCCACGCGCCTTCGCCTCGCTCGATGACGATGTCGAGGGGATGGTAGTTGTGCGCGCCCCACTGATCCTCCAGTGCGATCAGGCCAGCGGGTTCGGAATGGTGGGTAGTAGTCGTCATGGAAGAGGGTGGCGGATCAAAAGAAAAATACGGTTCCCCCGCTGGTGCCACCAAAGCGGGAGTTGACGACGTTGCTGTAGATGGAGCCGAACGAATAGCTCAGGCCGGCGGACACAAAGTACCGGTACGACGTGGCAAGTTGGCGTCGTCGCAGGAGGACCTGCTCGTCGCTCAACTCTCCGGCGGCAATGTACAGCTGGTCCCGAACCAGCGACGCATTGCCCGACAGGCTGACCGACAGGCCCTTGATGAGTCTCCAGTCGAGGTTGGTGAAAAACACGAGACGCTGCTTGGAGAAGTCGTGCATGAATGCCGCGGCTTCGAGCGAGGTACTGACCGATCCCCATGGCTGCTTGACGTCGAGCGAGGCAATCAACGCCTGGTCCCCCCGGGTTTCCCGACTCTCGTCGTAGATGGTGATGTCTTCGTACCGAAAGTGATTGAGCCCTGCCGAGTACTGAAGCGTAAGCTGCCGTCGTGTCGATTCCGAATACGGGAAGAAGTTGTATTCGATTGCCGGAGCCACGCGCGCGGCCAGCTCCTGATTGAGAAAGGTGGACGACGAGACCGACGCGCGCTGCCCGACGGACCATTGGGGACCGAGACTCTTGACGATCAGGCTCGTGGCGCCGTACCCGCGGCTGTAGTTGTTGAACTTGCGGCCGTCGTTAAAAGTGAACTTGTTCTCGCTGTAGTTGATGTTCACGCCGAAGTTCGTCTTCCATGCTGGTGAGATCCTGTTGGCCGAAACGCTGCCGAACAGATTGCCCGCTTGGCTCGTTTTTTCGCCGTTGAAGAATCCGCGCGCCGAGGTTCGGAATACCCAGAGATTCCAGCGATCGCGTACCGGGAGCGCGGCCGCACCCGGGCCCTCAGCCCGCCCGCTGATCGTTAACGTCGAGGCCACGGGCGACCGCGCGGCGTACCGGACGAGGCCCAGCTTGAGAACGGCCGAAATGCCGCGTCGCGTCTGGTCTGCCGATTCCGCGACACGGGAGAAATACGACAGGGTGTCCTGCTTGCCGCTGAACTGGCGCAACCCGATGAAGTTCGCCGTGTACTCGGTTCCTCCGGAGCCGGTTCGCTGGGCCGTCACCAGCACGTGGACGTCGGCTACCGCGCGGTCCCGGACGTGGTCTATCCACGCGATGTCGTCACGCAGGAAATCCAGATCGCACCGCTCGCAGTCGATGAACACCCTGGGCTTGCCAGTTGCGGCGCTGTCCGCGGCGGCCGGCTGTTGAGCGCCTGCAGGTATCATCGCGAGTGCAGTGGATAGCGCGACGGCGGCGCGGAGAATGATCGAACGTGTTTTCATGTCAGGTGGTTTAATCCGCATCCATGGTTACGGCGGCCGGGCGCTAAACGTTGAAGCGAAAAAGCATCACGTCCCCGTCCTGCACAACGTACTCCTTGCCCTCGGAGCGCACGAGACCCCGGTCTTTTGCCTCCTTGAGCCCGCCGCTGGCGAGGAAATCGGCGAGCCCCACGGTCTCGGCCCGGATGAATCCGCGCTCGAAATCAGTGTGGATCGCGCCGGCGGCTTTCGGGGCCGTATCCCCGCGATGGATAGTCCAGGCGCGCACTTCCTGCTCCCCGGCCGTGAAGTATGTCTGGAGACCGAGCAGCTCGTAGCCCGCTTGGATCAGGCGGTCGAGTCCCGCCGAGTGCAGCCCGAGCGACTGGAGAAACTCGGCCCGGTCATCGGACGCGAGCTGCGCGAGCTCGGCCTCGATGCGGGCGGAGAAGGGGACTACCTGCGCGTGCTCGCCGCTCTGCACGATCGCTTCGCGCAATGCTTTGAGATGCGGACCTTCGTCGCCCGACAGCTCGTGGTCGGTGACGTTCGCCGCGTACAGCACCGGCTTCGCGGTCAGGAGAGTGAGCGGGGCCAGCGTTGCGCGCTCTTCGGCCGAGAGGTTGGCTTCCCACAGCCCGCGACCGTCTTTCAGGAACTCGAACGCGCGCTTGAGCGCAGGGAGCTCCGCGACCGCTTCCTTGTCGCCCGACTTCGCCGAGCGGGCGGTTCGATCGAGCCGCTTCTCCACGGTGCCCAGGTCGGCGAGCGCAAGCTCGAACTCGATCACTTCGCGGTCGCGCACCGGAT
>JBPCJJ010000111.1:0-12987 GCA_051005405.1 Gemmatimonadaceae bacterium
CCCATGTTCGCCAGATTGATCGACGTATCCATCACGATGTAGGACGGCGGGCGGCCGTTCTTGATCGCGGTCGCATACACGAACGGCTTGAACGTCGATCCCGGTTGCCGCGTCGCCTGCACCGCGCGATTGAACTTCGAGTCGTCGAAATCGCGCCCCCCCACCATGGCGCGCACCGCGCCGCTCTGGGGCTCGAGCGCCACGAACGCGCCCTGCAGATACGGCGAGGTGCCGGGCGTGGTCTCGTCGCCGGCGATTTTTCTGGCTATGTACCGCTCGTAGCTCTCCTTTCCGAACGCGCCGAATCTTCCGCTCTCGATCGCGCGGAGCTGCTGCTCCAGCGCGCGCTCGGCCGCCGATTGCATGTCGAGATCGAGCGTCGTGTAAACCTTGAGCCCCTGCTCGTAGAGCTGCCGGCCGAACTGGGCGTCGAGCTGCTGGCGCACCCACTCCACGTAGTACGGCGCGATGTCGCCCGACTCCGTGCGCTCGGCGAGACGCAGCGGATACGCCTTAGCCAGGCTGGCATCGGCATCGCTGACGACTTCCTCCTGCCGCATCAGCTCGATGACGGTGTTTCGCCGCTGAACAGCGCGCTCGGGATAGCGCCGCGGGTTGTACCTGGACGGCGCTTTCGGCAGAGCCGCGAGTATGGCGGCTTCAGCGAGATTCAGATCCCTGACCGACTTGCCGAAGTAGCGCTGCGACGCCGTCTCGACTCCGTACGATCCGCTGCCGAGATCGATCTGGTTCAGATACAGCTCGAGGATCTTTTCCTTGCTGTACCGGTTCTCAATCGCGCGCGAAACTTTTCCTTCCTTGATCTTTCGCACGAGCGTCTTCTCGCGGGAGATCGTCTCCGGGAAAATGTTGCGCGCAAGCTGCATCGTGATCGTCGAGAAACCCTGGCCCCAGCCGCCACTGATCACGTTGTAGAACGCTGCGCCAAACACCCGGTACCAGTCGATGCCGGCGTGCGAATAGAAGCGTTTATCCTCGGTGACGACGAACGCGTCCTTCACCACCTGCGGGATCTCGTCCAGCGTCACCAACGTCCGGCGCTCGAGCCCGATCTCCGCGATGAACCGGCCGTCAGCAGCGTACAGCTTCGACGTCTGGTTCGGCGTATACTCGTCCAGCTCTTCGATCGCGGGGCACTGGCCTCCGCGGCAGACCAGGGCCCAGGACGCGTACAGCAGGCCCACCATGAAAGAGAATGCCAGTGTCAGCCCCAGAGCGGTCGCGCGGATCAGTACCGGGTGGTCCTTTCTGAACGACGCGAGCCGTCCGCGCGGCTTTCCCCGTGACTGGTTTCGGGGGGCAGGGGGTGACATGCTGAAAAGTACATCCTTAACAGCGGCTAACGCGGTTCCTACCTTTGTCGCATGGCCAAAGGCGTGGATTTAATCGAGGAGCTCTCGTGGCGGGGGCTGCTGTACCAGCAGACGGATGGCACGGCCACCGCGCTCTCCGCGCGAAGCGTGTCGGGCTACGTAGGCTTCGATCCCACGGCGGCGAGCCTGCACGTAGGCAGCCTCGTGCCGATAATGGGGCTCGTGCATCTGCAGCGGGCCGGCCACATGCCGGTCGCCCTCGTCGGCGGCGGCACCGCGCTCGTCGGCGATCCCAGCGGGAAGCCGGGTGAGCGGCCCCTGATCGACGAAGCGGCCGTAACGGCGAACAGCGCTGGTATCCGCGCACAGCTCGAGCACTTCCTCGATTTTTCCGGTCCTCACGCCGCCGTAATGGCCGACAACGCCGAGTGGCTGCGCGATCTGGAGATACTGCCGTTTCTGCGTGATACGGGCAAGCATTTCACGGTGAACTACATGCTGGCGAAGGAATCGGTGAAGTCCAGAATCGAAACAGGGATCTCGTTCACTGAATTCGCTTACATGATCCTCCAGGCGTTCGACTTTCTCGAGCTCAATCGACGCCGTGGCGTGACGCTCCAGCTCGGGGGCAGCGATCAATGGGGTAACATCACGGCGGGAATCGAGCTGATCCGGCGGGCCACGGGTGGCGAAGCTCACGGACTCACGCTTCCGCTCATCAGCACCGCCGCTGGAACGAAGTTCGGCAAGACGGAAGCGGGAACGGTCTGGCTCGACGCCGCGCGCACCAGCCCGTACCAGTTTTATCAGTTCTGGATCAACGCCGGGGACGGCGACGCCGCGGCATACATGCGCATGTTCACGCTGCTCCCGCGCGCAGAGATCGAGGAGCTGGAGTCAGAGCTCGCGGCGCACCCGGAAAAGCGCGAAGCGCAGCGAGCGCTGGCAGCGGAAGTCACCACGAGGGTGCACGGCGCAGAAGCATCGCGGATCGCCGAGGAAGTGTCGGCGGTGCTGTTCGGCAAGCGCGACGTGACCGAGCTGACGCTGCCGGTGATTCAGGCATTGTCGAGAGAGATCCCCTTCTCGGAGATCGGCCCGGGGGAGACGCCCTCGATCGCGGACCTGATGACTGTTTGCGGGCTGGCGCCTTCGAAGGGAGCGGCGCGACGACTGCTCGAACAGGGCGGGGTTTACGTCAACGGCGTGCGCGCGGGGGCGGACCTCGACGTTGCCTCGGTGAATCCGTTACCCGGGAAGCATCTGCTGCTTCGCAAAGGGGCTAGACAGTACGCGTTGCTGAAGCTCCGGGGATAATCCTACCGGGTTGCAAGCTGTGGGTTGAGAGACGTGAATCGTGAGCCGCTTGCAACCCGCTCGTCTTCAGCCTGATGCCACCTGGCTCAGCCCTTCTCCGCTCAGTCGGTATGGCAGCCACCCGCTGAGCGGCTCCGCCCCGATCGCGTCGTAAACCTTGATCGCGCTCTCATTCCAACGCAGAACCACCCACTCCATCCGCCCGTAGCCCCGCTCGATGGTGATCGACGCGAGCCGCGACAGCAGCATCCGCCCGATCCCTTTCCCTCGCAGATGTTCCCGCACGTACAGGTCCTCGAGGTGCATCCCGCGCCGGCTCAGATGGGTTGAATAGTTCTCATAGAACAGCGCGAAGCCCGCTGCCTCGTCCTCGACAAACGCGAGCACCACTTCGGCGGCAGGGCGTTCGCCGAAAAGATTCTCGCCCACCGACGCGTCATCGGCGACGCATGTATGAGCGAGCTTCTCGTACTCGGCCAGCTCACGGATGAGGCTGGTGATCAGCGGGATGTCGTCGCGCGTCGCCGGACGCAGCCGCGCGGCAGCGGTCATGGCGCCGCGATGAGCTTCCCTACGGTTCCGCCGTGGGACAGAACGTACAGCTCGCCGTTCCGGTCCTCGCCGAACGAGGTGATGGTCGCGCCGACGCCGGCGTTCCACTCCCGAACGTCCGTAGCGGCGCCGTTCACCAGGCGAAAGCTTCTCAGGCCGCCCTTGCAATAGTCCGAGAAGAAATAGAGTCCCGCGACCTGCGGGATCGCGGTGCCCCGGTACACAAAGCCGCCGGTGACGGCGCAATTGCCGCCGGAGGTGTCGTACTCGTGCACCGGCAACGTCAGCCCCGCCTGGTCGCAAAGCATCGCGGGATTGTGGCAACCCGTGCCCTCCATGATTCGCCAGCCGAAGTTCACGCCGCTCGGCGTGAGCGCCACGGCGTCGATCTCTTCCCTGCGGTTCTGACCCACGTCACCGATGTACAGCACGGCGCCCGCGCGGTCGAACGAAAAACGCCATGGATTCCGAAGGCCGTAGGCCCATATCTCGGGGCGAACATTCGCCACACCGACGAACGGATTCGAAGCCGGAACCGTGTACGCGCCGCTGCCCGACGGATTTACGTCCAGCCGCAGGATCTTGCCGAGCAGCACGTTGCGATTCTGCGCGTTGTTCGGCGGATCTCCCCCCGATCCGCCGTCGCCCGTCCCGATATAGAGGAACCCGTCCGGACCGAACGCGAGCTGCCCGCCATTGTGATTGGAGTTGCCCGGGTGCGGAACGTTGAGGATAGGTCGCGCGGACGCCGCGTCGGCGGTATTCGGCGACGTCGCCGACGCCGTGTACCGCTCGACCTGGATGTCACCGTTGTTGTCTGTGTAGTAGACGAAAAAGTGGCGATTGGTCGAGTACGAGGGATGAAAGGCAACGCTGAGCAGCCCCTGCTCGCCGCCGCTCAGCACCTTCGCGTCGATGTCCAGGAAGGGAGCCGGGATCAACGCGCCGTTCTGGATGATTCGAATGCGACCAGGCTGTTCGACCACGAACAACCGGTTGTCGTTCGGCGGCGAAGCGAGATGCACCGGGGAGCTGAGTCCGCTCGCTACGGGCTGCAATGCGAGATCCACGTTGGGCGTGGGGATGACCGCCGGATCGCCGGGTCCTCCGTTTCCGGAGCAGCTCAACGCCAGCAAGAACGCGGCGATCTTCATGGCGACATTCCTCATGGCAGTGTCCCCGATTGAGGCGCGGCCGCGGTCGCCAGCTCGGCCTCGTTCGGCAATCCGGATTCCTTTTGCATTTGTGAATCGCTCGGCATCCTGTTCTCGACGTACCGCGGGTCCAGCGCGTCACGCAAAGCGTCCCCCAGCAGGTTGAAGCCGAGCACCGACGCGCCAATAGCGACTCCGGGAAATACCGATGTCCACGGCGCGTTTCGGAGCTGATCGAGATCGCGGCCGTCCGCGATCATCGACCCCCAGCTCGGGGTCGGAGGCTGGATACCAAGCCCGAGAAACGACAGCGCCGCCTCCGCCATGATCGCGCCGGCGACGCCGAGCGTCGCGGCGATGACCACAGGCGCGATGACGTTTGGAAGCACGTGCTTCATGATGATCGTCCGGTCGCGCGCGCCGAGGGCCCGAATGGCCTGCACATACTCGAGCTGCCGAACCACCAGCACCTGCCCGCGAACGAGCCGCGCCATCCCCGCCCACCCCACAACTCCGATGGTCGCGAACACCACGATCATCGACGGTTGCAGCGCCGCCACCATCGCAATCAGCAGCAACAGCGTCGGGAACGCGAGCGTCACGTCCGCGAGGCGCATCACCAGCTCGTCTATCCAGCCGCCGTAATACCCCGCGATCAAGCCAAGCAGTACGCCAAGAAAGAGCGCGATCCCCTGCGAGATCACGCCGACCGCGATGGATACCCTGGCGCCATAAACAAGGCGTGACCATACGTCACGACCCTGGATGTCGGTGCCCATCCAGTGGTCGGTGGACGGGCCTTCGAGCATCCCGGCGAGATCGATTCCGATAGGGTCGTGCATGGCGAGGAGCGGCGCGAAGATCGCGGCTCCGATGATCATCGCCACGATCACGAGCCCGATCTGCGCGCGCCGATCGCGCATCAGCCGCTTTCTCTGTTTCGGATCGAGCATCGCTTAGGTTGGCTCCGCGGCGGGATCACGCAGCTCCGGCGGGGTGTCCGGGGGCTGGCGGCGCCACCTGCGGTGCTGCCAGAAGTACTGCTCCGGCGCGCGCCGCACCCACTTTTCCAGAACCTGCGTGAAGCGAAGCACTATGCCGTCCACATCGGCCTCGCGATCGCCCGTATCGATGACCGGAATCTCCTCGAATCCGACGAGATAGCTCCCGTCGGGCTTCCGAAGCGCAGCGATGAAAACGACTGGCGCGCCGAAGCGAAGCGCGAATACTCCCGCACCGCGAGGGGTCTTCGCCGGCCGGCCAAAGAAAGGCACGAAGGTGGAGGCCAGCCCGCGAACGCCCTGGTCCGCCACGAACGCGACCGCGCGACCGTCCCGGAGCGCGCGCGGCGTGTGCCGCACCGCCTGGGCATCGTGGACCACGTTCATGCCAACCTGCGCGCGCGTCTGGTTCAAATACTTCTCGAAGAAAGGGTTCCCCATCTTGCGAACGATCACGTCGATGGGCACTCCGCGTGCCGCGAGAAAGGCGCCGGCCAGCTCCCAGTTTCCGAGGTGGCCGGCGACGATGATTATCCCCTTCCCCGCCGCCTGCGCCCTCTCGACCACGTCCCAGCTCTCGACTTCGGTCACCAGTCGCAAAACACCTGCCTGACCGAGCCCGGGCAGCAGCGCAGTCTCGATGGCGGATCGCCCGAGGTGCTCGTACGACTTGAGAGCCATCCCGGCGACTTCTTCCTGCGACAGATCGGGGAAAGCAGCCGCGATCTGCCGCTCGACCACCCGCCTGCGCACGCCAAGGGGCCGGAACCCCGCGGCCCCGACCCTGGCTCCGATCCGGCCGGCCTGATCCCATGGCACCGCGCCGAGCGCCCGTACGAGTCCGCGCAGAGCGCCGTACTCGGCGCGATGTTGCAATGATTTCATCGTCCTGTAACCTCGCGCGCGAACTCGCGCGTGTCACGCGCAACCCGATCCCAGTTGTAGTGCTCTTCGACCGCCGCACGGCCTGCGCTCCCCATCCGGCGACGCAGATCATCGTCGCGGAGGAAAGTCGCCAGAGCGTGCGCAACGGCCCGCACGTCGGACGGCGACACAACGACTCCCGTTTCGCCGTCACGGACCGCGGACCGGATGCCACCTGAATCGCCGGCCACCGACGGAAGGCCGCACGCCGCGGCCTCGATGAACGAGATGCCGAACCCCTCGACGTCGACCTCCCGGTCCACCCGCGAAGCGCCGAGGTAAACGCTCGCGGTCGAGTATGCCTCCGGCAGCTCGGCGTCCTTTAACACGCCCGCGAACACCACGCGATCCCCAACCCCGAGATTCCCGGCGAGATCACGCAGCCGGCACTCCTCGGGACCTCCTCCGACCAGCACGTAACGAAGCTCGGGGAATTCCTCGTTGAGCGCCGCGAGCGCCCGGATCCCGACATCCTGCCCCTTGTGCGGGACAAGCCGCGCGACTGTGACGACCACCGGCGCTGCGCCGATCTGCCACCGCGCGCGCAGCGCGCCCGTGTCGGCACGCGGGTGAAACCAGGCGGGATCGGTTCCGAGATCGAACGCCCTGATCGGCGGCGGCGCGCGCACGCCCACGATATTCATCACTTTGGCGGACAGATCCGCCGCCCAGCGAGAAGTCGCGACGACTCCGGCGGCGGACGAGAATATCCGGCGCGCTCCGAGCCGCCGCGGAAGGCTCTTTGCCTTGCGCTTTTCCCGAAGCAGGTCGCCGCCGTTCACGTAAACGAGGTAGGGGATCTGCGCGCGCCGCGCCGCCCACCACGCGGCGTAACCAGAAGCGCGGATGTTGCCGGCGTGAACGATGTCGAAATCACGCGCCATTGCGGCGAGATCGCGCGCCCAGCGAATGCGGTTGCCAACTCTGTTCGCCTGCCGGAAGCCGAACCGCTGGCGCCGGATCGGATATCCCTCGCCCATGTCGAAGGCGCCGCCATCGCTCGCGGCGACCGTCGAAACCTCTACCTGGTCAGGCGCGAGGCGCCGACATATCTCCACGTGCCGCCTTGCCATGCCGCCGAGGTCGGGGCCGTAGTCCTGCGTGACGAACAGGTGGTTCATCCTGGAGCCGTGCGGCCGTTCACGTCTGAGCCGGCGAGCTCGTCGTTACTTTCGAGCGCGTGCCTGCGTTGCCGCGCTGTCGAAGCCCTGGACCATCGAGCGCTCGCCGAAATCGCGGGCCACTCGCGCTCGCGCCGCTTCTCCCATCGCCTCGATTCGCTCCGGGTTGGCGAGCAGTCCAGCGACCATCCCGGCCGCGAGCGCCGCATCTCCCCACGGAACCACCAGGCCAGTGATGCCGTCGGCGACATATCTCCGCGCGATGGCGTCTTCCGCAGTCACCACCGGCACGCCGAGCGCCATCATGTCGAGCATCGCGAATGCTGCTTCATCACCTTCGCACGCTACCCATCCCAGGTCAGCCGCGCCGATAAGCGCCGCGACGTCGTCCCGCTCACCGAGCAGGCTCACCCGCGGCAGCAGGTTCACCGCGGCGATGTGCATGCGAACGTCTTCGTAGTCGGAGCCCGGGCCGACGACGAACAGGTGGACCGCCGGGTGCCGCTGCGCGAGCATCGCCAGAGTGCGGATCGCCATCGCGGCACGGCCGCGCGCGTGCAGATCGTATATGCAGAGAAAGTGCGATCCCTTGTCTCGATCCAGCGTCGCCTCGTCCGCCTGCGCGAGCTCGTCGGTCGTGGGATCGACGGCATAACGCGAAGGTTCGACTCCGAGCTCGGCGACGATCGTCGTGGCGCCGCGCGGAAGCACGGCCGCGCGGACATCCGCCTCGTGGGTGAACAGAAATACGGTGCGCCGCAACCGGGTCGCGAACCGCGCGCCGGTGCCGAGGTTCAGTCTCGTCCCGGCGGGCGTCCGCCGCACAATGCCCGCGCGCCGCGCGAGCCAGCAGGCGACGGCCGCGATCAATTGCTCGCGATCCGTGTGCACGAACACGACGTCCGGGTTCTTCTGCCGCACGATCTTTCTTAGCCCCAGCGCGGCGTTCAGCCATCCGCCGCTCGCGTCCAGCTCCGCGATCTCGAAACTGGCGCCCGGCACATGCTCCTTCACGTGCGCCTCGGGATCGACTACGAATGTCACGGGGTCGCCGGCCTCCGCGAACGCCCGGGCCGCCACTGAGAACGCCCGGGCCGAGCCTGACCAGTCCACCCCGGTATAGAAGAAGACCGCGCGCATCAGGCCTCCGCCCCGATCACGGCGGCAATCGCCTCGGGATCACGGAACTGCAGGGAATACAGCCTGTTGTAAACGCCTTTCTTGGCCATAAGCTCGGTGTGGTTGCCCCGCTCGACGACTACGCCTCTATCCATGACAAGGATGATATCCGCATGCACGATCGTAGATAATCTGTGCGCTATCACAAACACCGTGCGGCCCTCGAGCAGCCGCTCGATGGCCTCCTGAACCAGCCGTTCCGATTCAGTATCGAGCGCGGAAGTCGCCTCGTCCAGAATCAGGATCGGCGGATCGTGCAGCAGCGCCCGCGCGATCGCGATTCTCTGCCGCTGACCGCCTGACAGCCTGGTCCCGCGCTCGCCCAGCAACGTGTCGTACCCTTCCGGCAGCTCTGTGATAAAATCGTGCGCATTCGCTGCCTTCGCGGCTTCCTGGATGCGCTCGGCGGAGAATCGGTCCGGCGCGCCATACGCGATGTTGCTCTGGACCGTATCGTTGAACAGAACGGTGTCCTGCCCCACGATCCCCATCAGTTTGCGGAGCGCGTCGAGCCGTATTTCCCGCGTGTCGACGCCGTCGATCGTGATGCGCCCGCGATCCGGCTGGTAGAAGCGGGGAATCAGATCGACCATCGTGGTTTTCCCTGCGCCGCTGGGCCCCACCAGCGCGACGACCGATCCCTTGGGCGCATTGAAGCTCACGTTCTGGATCACCGGCTGACCGTCGTACGCGAATGACACCCCATCGAACGCGATCTCCCTATCGAACTTCGCGGCTATGGCCGTCCCCTTATCGAGCTGAGGCTCGGCGGGGGCGTCGAGCACGTCGAACAGCCGTTCGGCGGATGCCAGCGAAGATTGGGCGATGGTCGGAGCCTGGGAGAGCTGCTTCAAAGGATGCAGCAGCCGGAGTACGAACATTAGAAATGCGATCAGGTCGGCGCCGGACATCGTCCGGTGCAGGAGTACTTCCTGAGCGCCGATCCATAGCAGGAACAGCGCCATCACGGTCCCGACGACCTCGGCCAGTGGAGGGGCGAGGTAAGCGAGGCGGGTCAGCTTGATGGTGCTGGCCGCGTACTTCCCGCTGGACTCGTGGAATCGCCCTTCCTCGTATGCCTCGGCGCCGAAAGACTTGACCAGGCGTATCCCGCCAACCGTCTCCTGGACCACGCTGGTCATCTCCCCGTGGACGTTCCCTCGTCGCCGCGCCCCTTTCCGGAGCTTCCGGAGCATCGGCTGCATCGCGCCGATCAGAACCGGCGCCACGAACAGCGCGATCAGCGTGAGCTTCCACGAGATTCCCACCAGGAACGCGATGTACGCGACGATCATCGCGACGCTCTGGAGCGAGTGCGTCATCAGGTGCGTCAACACCAGCCGCGTCTCGGCTGTGTCGTTGATCACGCGCGAGAGGATCTGCCCGCTCTTCATTCGCGTGAAATAGCCGAGCGGGAGCTTCACCAGGTGCCGGTACAGCGCGTTGCGCAAGTCGCGCGTGACGTACTCCTGAAGACTCGCCCCAAGCGAAGCGCTGATCCACATGAGCAGATTCTTCACGAGCATCGACGCGACCACGAGCAGGATTACCTGCCGCAGCGAGCCCATCTTGTCGTTCGGATCGAGCAGCGCGCCGACCGTGGCGTTCAGCAGATCGCTTACCCAGCCGGCTTTGAGCGACAGCGGCGGCTGCTCGAACAAAATGTTGAGAAACGGAATCAGCAGAGCCAGCGAGAAAGCGTCGAGCAGGGCCGCCGCGACGTTGCACACCATCGTGGCGCCCATCCGCCACGCGTGCGGTCGCAGGTACGGCAGCAGGCGGCGGTACACTGGCGTCAGGGTCGCGGTGTGAGCAGCGCCAGCGGAAGGATGACTTCTTCGGGCGTAACGCCGCCGTGCAGGAACGATCCGCGATACCTGCTCTGGTATTCCCGCAGCTTCGTCGGGTATACGAAGAAGCAGTCGCCGGTGGCAAGCAGCGTGTTTGAGCCGTGGCCTTTCTTCGGCAGCTTCACGGCCTCCTCACTCGGAAAGAGCAGCGCCTGCTCCGGACGCTCTGCGCGCAGATCCTCGCCGAACTTGTAGCGGAGATTGAGGGTCGCATCTCGCTTGGCAAAAACCGTCGCCGGCGTGTTGCAGTGGATCGAGCCGTGGTCGGTCGTAAGCAGCACGGAGACTTTCCGGCGCGACGCTTCCTTGAGAAGGCTGAACAGCGCGGACCGCTGGAACCACTGCCGCGTTATCTGCCTGAGCGCGATCTCGTCGCGCGCGACCTCGTACAGGATCTGCGATTCGCTGCGGCCGTGCGTGAGCAGGTCCACGAAGTTGAACACGAACGCGCTGACACCGGCAGGCGAGATCGCCTGTCCCATGTGGCGCTCGAGCTCGTCCGAGTTGGAAGCAGTGGAAACCTTGGTATAACGAACCCCGCCGCCGCCGCCAAGGTCGGCCAGGTGCTTTTCCAGAAGCTGGCGCTCGTGCGCGTTGAGCGATTCGTCCTCGCGCTCCGGGCTGCCCCACCAGTCCGGAAAGCGGCTCGCGATCTCTCCCGGGAACAGCCCGCTGAACAGCGAGTTGCGGGAGTACGGCGTCGCAGTTGGCAGCACCGCGTAGTAGTGCGTCGTCTCGACGTCGAAGTGCGGAGCGAGCAGCGGCTCGAGCACGCGCCACTGGTCCAACCGAAGGCAGTCCACGACGATGAACACCGCCGCTTTCTCTCGCTGCAGGATCGGCAGCAGGAACTCCGTGACGATGTCCACTGAGAGCGGCGGCCGGTTCCCCCCGAGGTCCGCGAGCCATGCCGGGTACGCGTCCTTCATGTAGTGCGCGAACTCGCGGTGCATGTTGGGATACAGGCCGCGGAGCGAGTCGTATAACCCCATCTCACCCGAGGCCGCGAGGTCCACGTCCCAGCGCATGAACTCATCGAACCGCTCGATCCAGCCGCGCCAGTCGAGGTCGCGCTCGCGCTCGGCCTCAAGGTGCCGGAACCGGTCCACGAATGAGCGGCTCACGGCCTGCTGCCTGATCTTGGGTCCGTCGAGAATTCGGGTGATGACCGAAAGGACCTGACGCGGATTGATCGGCTTGATCAAATAGTCGAGGATGTTGACGCCGATCGCTTCGCGGAGCGTGGAATCCTCCTCGCTCTTGGTGACCATGACGACCGGGAGATTGGGCGCCAGCTCGCGCACCTCGCGGTACGCTTCGAGCCCGCGCTTGCCTGGCATCTGCTCGTCGAGGAGCAGGATGTCGAAGGGCCGGCGGCGGAGCAGCTCGACGGCGTCGTCGGCGTTGCTCGCCCACTCGACCTCGTAGCCTTTGGAGCGCAGGAAAATGCGGTGCGATTCGAGCAGCTCGCTCTCATCGTCGACCCAAAGCACCGATTTCGGAGCATGCGACATTGTGGGCTCAATCTAAGTCCGGCGCGGGAGAAAGCTGTTCCCGGCGTGAGCCAGCGGGCCTAGATTCTGTCGTGTGACTGTGAACGCTCCCCCCTACGCTCTCGCGTCCAACCCTTTCCCCCTCCCGGGGCTGGCCGCACACGTAGGCAGGGCGGCGCTGGGTGGTGACCGGGAAGTTGCGAACGCGTGCTTCGTGGTCGCGCGGCTGGCCGCTGGCCTCCTGCCCCCGTACGCTCTTCCGACCGAGCTACGCGAGAAGCGCGCGGAAGCTTGTCGCGCATGGCTGACATCCCAGGCGCTGCCGACAACGATCCGGGCCCCGCTACTCGCGGCAGCGGAATCCACCGCGTCCGCCGAGCGCTCGGTGATCTCCGCGGCCATACGCGCACTTCGGGGTCAAGCCGCCAAGCACCTCGACGGCGCCTCAGGACAGGAGCTGGATTCGCTGGCCATGAGACTAGGCGGTTGATCGCCGTCTGAATCGTATATTGAGAGCGCTACGGAAACAGATAGCCAACAGCGCTCTTTGAGGTCCCATGGCTGGTCACAGCAAGTGGAAGCAGATCAAGCGCTACAAAGCCATCACGGACAACAAGCGCGCCGCTCATTTCACCAAGCTGATCCGCGAGATCACGATGGCCGCGAAGCTGGGTGGGGGCGACCCGGCCGGTAATCCGCGCCTGCGCACCGCGATCGACACCGCGAAGGCGGCGTCGATGCCGAAGGAAAACATCGAGCGCGCGGTCAAGAAAGGGACGGGCGAGCTGGAGGGCGTCGAGTACTCGGAGGTCACCTACGAAGGGTACGCGCCCGGAGGTGTGGCGCTCATGATATCGGCGCTCACGGATAATCCGACCCGCACCGTCGCCGACGTTCGCCTCAAGCTCTCACGTGGCGGCGGCAACCTCGGCGCCACCAACTCCGTCGCGTGGATGTTCGATCGGCGGGGGCAGATCTACCTCGGCGCCGACAAACTCGATGAAGACAAGGTGCTGGAGATCGCGCTCGATGCTGGCGCGTCGGACTTTGTGCGCGAAGGCG
>JBPCJJ010000112.1:0-9550 GCA_051005405.1 Gemmatimonadaceae bacterium
CCGGCGAGGGCCTCTGCCTCGGGGCGGATGAACATGTTGCGCACGAACGCCATGTGCCAGGCGTTCGGCGACACGTAGCGCACCGAGAGCTGGTACGCGGGATCGGCGCCGCAGTGCAGGTCCTGCACGAACAGCTCGGGCGCCGCGTCGAGGTACTTCCGCACGTCCGCGAGCAGCGCCGCGAAATGATTAGGCGTGATCGGCTGGTTGACCTTGCCCCAGTCGACGTCCTTCTCCGAGGCCGGGTCGCGGACCACGAACTTGTCGTTCGGCGACCGACCGGTGTGGGGAGCGGTGCGGGCGACGAACGGTCCCATCTCGGCGAATTCGCCTTCGCCGCGTCTGGCAGCGGCCAGCATCAGCTCGGCGCCAATGAGATTCCAGTGCACATCTCCGGCGGGATGCAATCCCTGTCCGGATAGCGCCTGTGGTTTCATCTCGGTAGCCATTCTCTCTATTTCTCCGGCGTCAGGCGCTTGCGCCAGCCGCATCGTCGGTGTCTGCACGTCTCAGCCTGCCGTGGCCAGTGCGCTCCTGCGCATCGATCACGGCGACGGCCGCCATGTTGATGATCTCCTGAACGTCCGCGCCCTGCTCCAGCACGTGTACCGGGCGATTCATGCCAACCAGAATCGGTCCGATCGCCGTCGCGCCGCCCAGATGATTGAGCAGCTTGTAAGCTATGTTGCCGGCGCTCAGATTCGGAAAAATCAGGACGTTGGCCCGCTCCTTGAGCGTGCTGAACGGGTAAGAATTGGCCAGGATCGTCTCGTCCAGCGCGGTGTCCGCTTGCATCTCGCCGTCGACCATCAAGGCAGGGTCGCGCTCGCGCAGGAGCGCCACCGCCCGGGCCATCTTCTCCGCCTCCGGGTGCCGGACCGATCCAAAATTCGAGAACGACAGCAGCGCGATCCGTGGAGTGATCCCGAACGTCCGAACGATCCTGCCGGCAGAATGCGCGATTCGCGCAAGCTGCTCCGCCGACGGGTCGATGTTCACCGTTGTGTCACCACAGAAAATAACGTGCTTGTCGAAAACGAGCATGTACAGTCCGCTGACGACGCCTGCCTTGGGATGGGCCCCGATTACTTCGAGCGCGGGACGCACGGTTTCCGGATAGTGCATGTTGACGCCGGAGACCAGGGCGTCGGCATCCTCGAGCGCGACCATGACGGACCCGAAATAGTTGCCGTTGAACAGGCGCTGGTGCGACTCGCCATGACTCAACCCTTTGCGCTGGCGGCGCTGCCACAGATAGTGAGCGTATTGCTCCCGCCGCGGAGAAGTCGCGGGATCTTCGATGACGATCTCGCTGAGAGATATCCCATGGGCGGCTGCGGTCGCTTCGACGGCCTCTCGATTACCGAGCAGGATGGGGTGCGCAATTCCTTCGTCCACCAGTGTGCGCGCGGCCCTGATGATCTTGGGTTCGTCGCCTTCGGGGAACACGATCCGCTTCGGATTCTGAATCGCGCGGGTCATGGTGCCGCGCATGATGCCGCGCGCGCGGCCCAGGCGCGCCTCGAGGCTGTGCCGGTACTCGTCGAGGTCAATGAACTCGCTCGTCGCTCCGCTTGCGACCGCGGCCCACGCGACCGCAGGAGCCACCCAAAGCAGCACGCGCGGATCGAACGGGTAGGGAATCAGATACTCGCGACCGAACTTGACCGAGCGAAGGCCGTATAGCCGGGACACGCTCTCCGGCACGTCTTCGCGCGCGAGCGCCGCCAGCGCGCGCGTTGCCGCCATCTTCATGGCCTCGTTCACTTCCGTCGCGCGAGCGTCCAGCGCTCCGCGAAAGATGAACGGAAATCCCAGCACGTTGTTGACCTGGTTCGGATAATCGCTGCGGCCCGTGGCAACGATCGCGTCCGACCGGACCGCCTCGACCTCGTGCGGGAGGATCTCAGGCGTGGGGTTGGCGAGCGCAAACACGATTGGGCGCTCGGCCATGCTCGCGATCATCTCTACCGTCACGGCGCCCGCTACCGACAAGCCCACGAACACATCGGCTCCCTTCATCGCGTCGGCTATCGTCCGCATCCCTGTCTTGATCGCGAAGCGCGCCTTGTACGGATCGAGACCCGTCCGGCCCTCGTGCACGACTCCGGTGCTGTCGCACAGCACGATGTTCTCGCGCTTGACTCCGAGCCGCACGTAGTGCTCGGCGGTCGCGATTGCTGCCGCTCCGGCGCCGGAGAATACGACGCGCACGGACTCCATCTGCTTGTCAGCGATCTCGACCGCGTTGAGAAGCGCGGCACCGGAGATGATCGCGGTCCCGTGCTGGTCGTCGTGGAAGACCGGAATCTTGAGAGTCTTGCGCAGCGTCTCTTCTATGTAGAAGCAATCCGGGGCGCGGATATCCTCGAGATTGATTCCGCCGACCGTGGGCTCGAGCAGCTGGCAGAACTTGATCACGTCGTCCGGATCTTCAGATCCTATCTCTAGATCGAAGACGTCGAGATCCGCGAACTGCTTGAACAGATTGCCCTTGCCCTCCATGACCGGCTTACCGGCGAGCGCGCCTATGTTGCCGAGGCCGAGGACGGCGGTTCCGTTGGTGACGACCGCAACCAGGTTGCCCTTGGCTGTGTACTTGTAGGCGTCCTCGGGAGTTTTCGCGATCTCCAGGCAGGGCTCGGCCACGCCGGGAGAGTAGGCGAGAGCGAGGTCGCGCTGGTTATTGAGGGCCTTGGTCGGGACCACGGCGATCTTGCCCGGCCGGCCGGAGGAGTGGTAGTCGAGGGCGTCTTGACGCTTCATCCATGCGAATCTATCGGGAGCGGGGGGTGCGTGGAACGGACTGCGGGGCCGGCAGTACTATATTGAACTCATCCATGCGGCCGATTACACGTAGACTACGCCTGTTCGCGGCGGTGCTGGGCCTGGCGCAGGCCGCCGTTCCCGCCCTGGCGCTCGCGCATGAGCTGTCCGGCAGTGGCTACGGCGCTCCAAGTGCGCACGTGGAGTCACAAGGCGCGAGCCACGAAGTCGCCGCGCATTCGCATGAATGTGGCTTGTGCCGGCATGTGGGTTCGAGGCACAGGCCTGCAACCGGTCAGCCTCTCGGGGTCGGGGATGACCTGGGCGCCCGTCACGGAGACTGGGCCGCTCTCGACATGGTCGTGCATGGCCACGTCGGTTCGATCGCGCTACCCCGGGGCCCGCCAGTCGGTTGATCCGGCGCTTTGCGCGCCGTGTCCGCACTCTCACGTCCGAGCAATCCGCCGGGCGCTCCAACCGACTTCTGAAAAACCCAAATGCCTACAGGAAATCTTTGCGCGATGGTTCGCGCGTCGTTGCTGCTCGTGACACTCGCGTCTGCGGCGGCCGCCGATCCGGTTCGCCTGACCGCTCCGTCTCTCGGCGGCGTCGTGCGCGACACGGCCGGGACGCCCTTGCCGCACGCCCAGGTCGTCATCATCGGGCTCAATCGCGGGACGAGCACCAACATGGCCGGCGAGTTCTTGTTCGATGCGGTCACGCCCGGCCGGTACGAGGTATATGCGACGCTGATCGGATACGCTCCATCCCGCGTGGCGATCTCGGTGCCTGATGCATCCGAGGCTCCCGTCCGCGTCATCATCACGCTGCGCGCGACCGCGCTCCAGCTTCCTGGAATCGAGATCACAGCCACGCGCGTGGCGACCGATCCTCTCGACCTGACGCAGTCGACGGTCGAGCTTTCAGGCCAGGCGCTGTCCCGCCGCGTCAGCGCCAGCGTCGCGCAGACGCTTGCGAGCGAGCCGGGAATGACTCAGCGGTACAGCGGTCCCGCCGCCAACATGCCCGTCATTCGGGGCCTCACTGACGACCGGATCGTGGTCCTCGAGAACGGCGAGCGATCCGGTGACCTCGCCTCGTCGGCGCCCGATCACGGTGTCACGATCGATCCGCTTCGGGCCACGCAGATCGAAGTCGTGCGGGGCCCGGCTGCCCTTCAGTACGGGAACAACGCCATCGGTGGCGTCGTGAACGTGATCACGCAGGAGATACCGACCACGGTGCCGAACCACGTCGAAGGTTATTTCGCATCGCAGGTCGAATCAGTGAACCCGGGCGGGGCCCTTGCCGTTTCGGCTACGGTTCCGGTGGCGAGGTTGGTGGCAGTCAATGGGCACGCCGGTTTTCGATCGTCTGACGACACGCGCGTCGGAGGCGGTGGAACGCTGCTCAACAGCGACTCGCGTAGCACGAACGGCGGCGCCGCGCTCGGTGTCATCACCGAGCGATTCACTGGCGGATTGAGCTTCGCGGCGACCGGGTTCCGGTATGGGCTCCCGGGTGCCGAAGGTGATGACGAGCTCGGAGCGTTTATCCGCGGCGACCGGCAGCAGGTCACGGCCCGAAGCGATTTCAGGCTCGCCGGGCGCATGATCACCGCACTGCGCCTCGACGGAACCGTGCAATGGTACGGGCACGAGGAAGTTGAGCCGGACGGCGAGGTGGGCACCCGCTTCGACCTCAAGACGCAAACTGCCAACGCCATCGCGCGGACGCGGATGGGCTCGGTCTCAGGCGCCGTTGGCATGGGCGGCCTGTTCAAGCAGTACGCTCCCTTCGGGGAAGAGGCGTTGACTCCCGCGGCGGACAGCCGCAGCTTCGGCGTTTTCCTGTTCCAGGATTTTCCTCTCGTCGCCGGCGACACGGCAAAGGTTCCGCACCTTCACGTCGGCGCGCGGTACGACACGTACTCGATCGAGCCTGCCACGGAAGATCCGAAGTATGGAGCGCTCGAGTCGCGCCGGTTCGGCAATGTGTCCGGCTCGGTCGGCATCACTTTGCCGGTTGCGCGCGATGTGGCGCTCAACGCGAACATTTCTCGCGCCTTCCGCGCGCCCACAGTCGAGGAGCTGTTCTCGAACGGAGTCCATGCAGCGCGCGGGACGTACGAAATAGGCAACTCCGAACTGGACGCCGAGACGAACACAGGGGGCGAAGTGCTGCTTCGCGTGAGGCAGCCGAAGGTCAGCGCGCAGCTGTCCGGGTTCTACAACAGGATCAACGACTATGTGATCCTTGATTTTGTGCGCGATACTATCGTAGACGGGTCGTCGATGCCCCTCGCTCTGTACACGCAGGGCGACGCCACGCTGCGCGGATTCGAGGGCGAGATCGAAGCCGAAGTGTTTCCCAGGATCGTGGCGGGGGTGATGGGGGACCTGGTGCGGGGGCGGCTGGAGTCAGGTGATCCGCTGCCGTTCATGCCGGCCGCTCGCGCGGGGGGTCGCGCCCGCTATGACGACGGGCGCTTCTCGGCGGGCGCTAGCTACCGTCACGTTTTCGACCAGAGTGACGTGCCGGTGGCCGCGACGGCCGACGATCCGTCGGCGGTCGCGACGGGATCGTACGACATTCTCGATCTGTCCGCCGGCTGGACGCTGATACGAGGGGGCTTGGTGCACAACATCACCTTCCGTATCGATAATGCGTTCGACACTCGTTATCGTGAAGCGACGAGCCGGATCAAGCATTTTGCGTTCAACCCCGGCAGGAACCTGTCGCTCGTCTACCGCGTGCTCTTCTAATCCCAGGTCGCTCCGTATGAGATGCCACCGCCTCACCGCTCTCGTGCTCGGGCTCACGCTTGCCGCTTGCCGGGACGACTATAAGTACTACGGCATCCCCCTGGATCCGATGGTGGGGGGGCCTGCGGGCGCGCTCACCAGGGGCGATGGATCACAGTTCTCGATCGGATCCCAGAAGGGCAAAGTCTCGCTCGTGTTCTTCGGTTATACCAACTGTCCCGACATCTGCCCCACGACGCTCGTGGAATGGAAGCGCGTGAAGGCCGCCTTGGGCGGCGACGACTCCCGGGTCAATTTTGTGTTCGTAACTATCGATCCGGAGAACGACACGCCGGCGGTGATGCGGAATTACATGGCGAACTTCGATAGCTCATTCATTGGACTGTCGGGCGAACCCGCGCAGGTCGATTCGATCGCCACTGCATTCGGCGTGCGGGCATTTCCCGACGGCACGCTGGAGTCGGGCCATGTTGCGATGGCTCACCCGAGCCGCGTCTATCTGGTCGATCCGGAAGGCAGGATCCGCTTCGTGTATCCACCGGGGCTGAAGCCCGACGAGATTGCGCAGGACGTCAAGCACGTGCTGTAGCGGTCACTAGCCACTAGTCACTCAACAAAGCTCCGCAGCAGCTCAAGCATCCTCCGGTCCGTCCCCTCGGGATCGTCGAGCTTCGGCGTCTCGATCACCTTGGGTACCGACGCCAATCGATCGTCGTTCATGATCCGGCGAAATGCCCCCGCGCCGATCGCGCCTTCGCCGATGAGCTCGTGCCGGTCGCGGCGGGATCCCAGCGGCACCTTCGAATCGTTCAGGTGCATCATCCGCAGGCGGTCCCGTCCCACTACATCGTCGAATCGGGCCCAGACGCCGTCGTAATCACTCGCCAGGTCGTATCCCGCGGCGAATACGTGGGCGGTGTCGAAGCAGACGCCCACGCGGGTTCGCGAGGATTCCGGAATCGCCGCTAGCAGCGCCGCCATATCCTCGAACGTCGAGCCCAGCACGGTCCCTCCACCCGCCGTCAGCTCCAGGAGGAGCATCGTCCGGCCCAGGGCTCGCTCCAAGGCGATTGCAATCGCCTCCGCGTTGCGCGCGATCCCGCTCGCGCGCTCGTCCATGAAGTTCCCGGGGTGCGACACCAGATAGTTCAGGCCCAGACGCTCCGCGCGCGTCAGCTCGCCCACGAACGATTCGATGGAGCGTGCCCGCAGCACCGGATCGGGGGACGCGAGGTTGATCAGGTAGCTGTCGTGCGCGCATGTGGCGACAACGTCCGTGTCGTCCAGCGCCGCGATGAACGCGGCGCACTCGTCATCCAGGCACTCTCGCTCGGCCCACCGGTTAGCCTGCTTGGTAAAGATCTGCATCGCCGTCGCGGCGACGGCCTTCGCGCGCGGCGGTGCCTGCGCCGTACCGCCAGCTATGGAAGTGTGCGCGCCGAGAGGGGCAGGGCTAGCGTTGGCCACGAAGCCACGTCAGCGGGTTCACGGCGGGTCCGCCACGGCGGATTTCGAAGTGGAGGTGTGGAGGGAACGCCGGGTCGGCGGCGCCGACTGTGCCGATGACCTGCCCCTTCGTGATCCGCGCGCCTTTCTGCACGCTCATCTGGCGCAGGGAGCCGTATACCGAATAGTCCCCTCCGCCGTGCTCGACGATCACCGTGTTGCCGTACGTCCCCATGACGTCGGCGAGGGCGACCGTTCCGGACGACACCGATTTCACGGGTGTACCGTCCGCAGCTGCGATCCCGATTCCGTTCCAGCGGGTAGTCGTGTTGTTCGGGTTGACCACGCGCCCGAAGTTGTAGAGGATGTTGCCGTCGACGGGCCAGGCGAGCTGCCCGAGGTCCGCCGTCCGAATGGTGCTCGCCGTGACTGTAGCGCCGGTACGGGTAGCGGCCCGCCTTCGCTCGGCCTCGAATGACTCGATGACGCTGGTCAGACGCGTCGCCGTGCGCGCCAGCTCGTCGATCCTCTGCCGGGTTCGGCGGGTATCGGCCTGCACGTTTCGCAGGGCCTGCTGCTCTCGCGCCTGCAACCCGCCAATGCGCCGCTCTTCGTCGGCTTTGTCTTCCATGTTCTGGCGCACGTCACCCTGCAGCCGCACCAACTGCGCGCGGTTCTCCCGTATTCTCCGCTGCAGGTCGTCCACCCGGCGCACGAGCGCCCGGTCCCGCTGCGCGAGAAGGTGCAGGTACTTGTAACGGGTGATGAGATCACCGAATGACTGCGCGGAGAGCAGCACCTCGGCGGTGAACAGCGGCCCGCGCTTGTAGATATCCGCGACCCGCTTTCGCAGGACCGCGTGCTTGACCGCTGCCTCGTCCTCGGCTCGCACGAGATTGGTCGTGGTCGTCTGAACTTCCTCGCTGATCGCGACGAGCTGGCGGTCGAGCGACTGCACCACGCGCCGCGTGGCTTCGCGCTGCCTCGTGAGAAGCTGAACCTCGTCGGTAAGGTTATGCGCGGTGCGCTGCAGACCGGTCATGCGCCTTTGCAGCTCTTCACGCTCGCGCCGGACGCGTTCCAGCTCCTCACGCTGCGCCCTGAGCCGTGCGTCGGTGGTCGTCTGCTGCGCCGACGCCTCCAGTCCGGCGGTACACAGAAGGAGGAGCCAGAAACCGCAAGCCAGCAACCGCCCCATCACACTTCCTTGAGGTGCCGGCCCACCGAGAACACGCTCCCGAACAGCCCGATCAATGCGCCTGCGATCACGCCCAGCGCGGCCACGCGCGCGCCGAAAAATTCCGTCTCGATCATATTCCGGCTGATCGTCTCGCTCGCGAACCAGGTCATTACGAGAGCGAGGAGTCCGCCGAGAACCCCTTTCACGAAGCCGTCGATCAGGAAGGGCATGCGCACGAACCCGTCCGTCGCGCCGACGAGGCGCATGATCGCGATCTCCCTGCTTCGCGCCAGCACGGCGGTCCGGATCGTCGCGCCGATGATGATCACCGCGACGAGCGCGAACGCGGCGCCGAGCGCCAGTCCGGCGAAGGTGGCAAGCGTGCGCAGCCGGTAGAGCTTCTCGACCCATTCCTGGCCGTACCGAACGTCATCGACGAACTCGTAGGTGCCAGCGCGGTCAGCGACGGCCTTTACCGTCGGTGGATCTCTGAAGCCCGGACGGAGCCGGATGTCCATCGAGCCCGGCAGGAAGCCGCTCTCGAACACGTCGCTGAATTCGAGCATCTCCTGCTTCGCACGCACGAGCGCGTCCTCGGGGGTCACGTAGTCGACGCGCAGCACTTCAGGGAACGAGCCTATGTCGCCCATGGCCGTGCTGATGGCTTCCGGAGAAGTGCCGTCCGCGACGAACGCGCGAATCTCGACGCGATCCTCCACGGTCTGCAGAGCCGTGCGGATGTTCAGCGCGACGAGCGCGAACAGCCCGAACGCAAAGAGGGAGAATGCGATGGTGATGATGCCGAGCGTGCTCAGCAGCGGAGACTTGCGAAACCCGGTGAACGCTTCGCGCGTAGCGAGTCTCACCCGGTGCCTCCAGCCGGCTCGACGGCCGGACCCTCTGCGGAATCGTACACGATCCGGCCGTGGTTGAGTTCGATCACGCGGCAGTCGGCGCGGCGCACGAGATCAAGATCGTGTGTAGCCATCACCACGGCGGTCCCGGTCGAGTTGATATCGCGGAGGAGCTGGAAGATTCCCCGCGTAGCACGATCATCGAGGTTGCCCGTGGGCTCGTCTGCAATGAGGATGAACGGGTCGTTCACGAGGGCGCGGGCGATGGCGACCCGCTGCTGCTCTCCGCCTGAGAGCTCGCGGGGAAATGAAGTAGCCTTCGAGGCAAGCCCGACCTGCGCGAGGACGCGGTGTACCCTCGGCTGAATCGCCGCCTTGGGCGTGTCCGTCACCTCGAGCGCGAACGCGACGTTCGCTTCGGCGTTGCGGTCTTCCAGAAGCCGGAAGTCCTGAAACACGATGCCCAGCTTGCGGCGCAGCTTGGCGATCTCGCGGCGCGAAGCCCCCCGGCCGCTTACGCCGCTGACCCGCACGTCGCC
>JBPCJJ010000113.1:0-47461 GCA_051005405.1 Gemmatimonadaceae bacterium
GCCCAAGGCGGCGTCTTAGCGAGCGTAGTGTGCGAGCGTAGCCGCCGAGGCCGACCATCGCCCGATCTCCATCTGACGGCTGAGCCACGGAACAAATACTCCCGAGCGAGCTGCACCGGGTGACGCATTTCTTCGCTACCGCTGACCAGGTTTGGGTTCGTGCTGCGTGAGCGGATTACGCTACGCTCACGTCATGCTTGCGTCAGTGCAGTCGGCGACGGTACAGGGGATAGATGCGTACGGCGTGACTGTGGAAGTCGATGCCGCGCAGGGCCTGCCCGTGTGGACGATCGTGGGGCTCGCGGTGGGCGGCGTGAAGGAGAGCCGCGAGCGAGTGGCGGCGGCTCTGGTCAACTCGGGGTTCGTCGTGCCGCACAAGCGAGTGACGGTCAATCTCGCGCCGGCGGATCGGCGGAAAGAGGGTACGGCGTTCGATCTGCCCATCGCCATAGGGATACTCGTAGCGACTGGTCAGCTCCCGGCGGCGGCGGTGGATGACGTGGTCATCGTCGGCGAGCTCGGGCTGGATGGCTCGGTCAGGCCGGTACGGGGAGCGCTGCCGATTGCGCGATATGTGGCGGGTAGGTCGCCGTCGTGCACGCTGGTGATTCCGTCGTCTAACGTGGCGGAGGCAGCGAGAGTCAGCAGGCTCGCGCTCTCGGCGCCAGCCACGCTCGCGCAGATTGTCGCCGAGCTGCGGGCCGGGGAGTTCGTGGCGCCCGAGAGGCCGGTAGCTCGCACGGAGCAGGGTGACACGTGTGATTTTACCGATGTAGTGGGGCAGGAGGCGGCCAAGCGCGCGCTCGAGGTGGCGGCCGCCGGGCGGCACAATGTCCTGATGATCGGGCCGCCGGGGACCGGGAAGACGATGCTCGCCCGAAGGCTGCCGACGGTGCTGCCGGATCTGACCGAGGACGAAGCGCTCGAGGTCGTGGCCATTCATTCGGTGGCGGGAGCGCTCACCTCAGAGGCGGCGGTCACGCCGCAGCGACCGTTCAGGGCGCCGCACCACTCGATCTCCGGGGCAGGCCTCATCGGTGGAGGCTCTTCGCCACGGCCCGGGGAGGTGAGTCTCGCCCACCACGGCGTGCTCTTCCTGGACGAGCTCCTGGAGTTTCCGCGGCACGTGCTGGAGTCGCTGCGGCAGCCGCTGGAGGACGCGCGGGTGGTCATCGCGCGCGCATCGAGCTCGATCACTTACCCTGCGCGCTTCACGCTCGTGGGCGCGATGAATCCGTGCCCGTGCGGGCATGCAGGTGATCCCGCGACCGCCTGCACCTGCACGCCCGCGGACGTGGCACGCTACCGCTCCCGGCTATCGGGCCCTCTGCTCGACCGTATCGACATGCACGTGGCGGTTGGCGCGGTGCCCGTGCGCGAGCTTGGCAGTGGCGCGCGCGGCGAGTCGTCCGCCGGCATGCGGCAGCGGGTCGCGTCAGCGCATGTGAAACAGCGTTCGCGGTTCGGGAAGATCTTCGGTGACCGCGCGAACGCGCATGTCCCCGGTCGCTGGCTGAGCGCGAACACCAACATCTCGGCGGAAGCGCGGTCGATGCTGGAGACGGCGTCCGACAGACTTTCGCTCTCGGCGCGCGGCTATCACCGGGTGATCAAGGTCGCACGGACCATCGCAGATCTGGACGGCGACCCGTCGGTCCATGCGCCCCACGTCGCGGAGGCGCTGCGGTACCGCGCGCCGGCGGCGAGGGCAGAGTGATTCTGCTCTTCAGGGGCGGGCGAACCGGAATATCTTTGTATTGACCCATCCGCCCCCGCCACCGGAAGCGACCCATGTTCGGCTGCATTCGAAAGCTCGGTTGTCTCGTAGTCCTCGCCATCGGTTTGGCCGTCGCCTACTACTGGTACGCTCGGGTGCCGGACGATGAGTCTGCCGCAGCCGGGGCGCCGCGCGCGATCGTATGGGAGCGACTCACACCGGCGTTGGGGGCCCAGGGCCGTTCCGCGGTCGAGAGTCTCGCGGGCGGGCAGGGCTACACGGCGCTGAGCGCTGGTCAGGTGGCGTCGTACATCTTTCTCGAGATGTCTAACTCCTTGCCGGAGACAGCGCAGGACCTCGAGGCGGCTGTCATCGGAGACAGGCTCGCGGTCCGCGGTCTCGTGTCTCTCGCCGACATCGGCGGATCCAAAGTCCTCGGTCCACTGGCGCAGATGCTGAGCGATCGTGACACGCTCATGCTCAGCGGCACGATGAGCGTCCTCGCTACTGGTGAAGGCCAGTTCGTGGTGAAGGAGCTCCGGTTCGGCCAGATGCGCGCCCCGTCGGGAATCATTCCGCGGATCGTCCGGCAGATCGACAAGACGGAGGACCGCGGCCCGCTCGCGCCTGGCGCGATATCGCTCCCGCTGCCACCGGGTGTCGGTGACGTGCGCGTCGGAGGAGGCATGGTGACCCTCTACAAACGGCCGCAGTGAGTCCTGCGCGCGCGCGCGAGGCCCAAGTGCGCGGCGGCAACGGGGGAGTCGAGCGCAGGGTCTTGATCGTCGACGACGAGCAGGGGATTCGCGCGGCGCTGGGCCAGCTTCTCGAATACGAAGGCTACAAGGTGCGTTCCGAGGCGAATGCCGCCGACGGCCTTACCGCGTTTGCGCAGTGGAAGCCGCACCTCGTCTTCCTCGACGTGAAGATGGCGGGAATCGACGGCCTCGAAGCCCTGACCAGGATGCGCGAGAAGGACGATACGATCCCGATCGTCATGATAAGCGGGCACGCAACCATCCAGACCGCCGTCGAGGCGACCCAGCTCGGCGCTTACGACATCATGGAGAAGCCGCTGGACACGGACCGGATTCTCGTCACGATCCGGAACGCGCTGGCCCACCTCGAGCTGCAGGAAGAAAACGCGCGCCTCAAGGAAGCGATCGGCTCGCACTACGAGATCGTCGGCGAGTCGGCCACGGTGCGCGCGCTGCTGGAAAAAATCGAGAAGGTCGCGCCCACTCCCGCTCGAGTGCTCATCACCGGCGAGAACGGCACGGGCAAGGAGCTCGTCGCGCGCGCGCTGCACAAGCGCTCGCCGCGCTCGTCGGGACCGTTCGTCGAGGTGAACTGCGCCGCGATTCCCAGCGAGCTGATCGAGAGCGAGCTGTTCGGACATGTGAAGGGATCGTTCACGGGCGCGCTGACGGATCGCCCGGGCAAGTTCGAGCAGGCCAACCGCGGCACGCTCTTTCTCGACGAGATCGGCGACATGAGCCTTGCTGCGCAGGCCAAGGTGCTGCGCGTGCTGCAGGACGGCGTGCTCACGAGGATCGGTGGATCGAAGGCGGTTTCGGTGGATGTGCGCGTGATCGCCGCCACGAACAAGAACGTCGAGGCCGAGATATCGGCGGGACACTTCCGCGAGGACCTGTATTACAGGGTGAACGTCGTCCCCATTCACGTCCCGCCGCTGCGCGAGCGCAAGGAGGACATCCCTCTGCTCGTGCGATATTTCGTGGCGAGCATCGCCATGCGCGAGAACGCGCCCGCGCGCGAGTTCGCCGACGACGCGATGGCGAGCATGAAGGCGCTCGACTGGCCGGGGAACGTCCGGGAGCTGCGCAACACGGTGGAGCGGCTGTTGATCCTATCAGCCGGTCCGGCCATCACGAGCGCAGACGTGGATCGCCTGGTGACGTCCCGCGCTGCCGCCGAGGACAAGGGCGGCGCGTCGCTGCTCAAGGCTGATACCTTTGAACGATTCAAGGACGGCGCAGAGCGAGCGTACCTGCTCTCGAAGCTGCGGCAGTTCGACTGGAACGTGTCGGAGACCGCGCGGGTGATCGACATGCCCCGGTCGAATCTGTACAAGAAGATCGAGCGGTACGGCCTGTCGCGGGAAGAAGGCTAGACCATCAATGACCAACTGACAAAATGAAACAGTTCAACAACTTCATAGCTGGCCGGTGGTCGGCTCCCGACGGCGGCGAGTACTTCGAGAACAGGAACCCCGCGAATCCTTCGGACCTGATCGGCGAGTTTCCGCGCTCCGGGCGCGCCGAAGTTGCGCGTGCCGTGGAGAGCGCGCAACGCGGGTTCGAAGCGTGGCGCCGGTGGCCCGCCCCCGCTCGCGGCGACGTGCTCAAGCGCGTCGGCGACATCATGACGACGCGCAAGGAAGAGATCGCGGACGCGATGACGCGGGAGATGGGGAAGCCGCTCGTGGAGACCCGCGGCGACGTTCAGGAAGGGATCGACACGGCGTATTACGCGTCGAGCGAGGGCCGCCGCCTGTTCGGACACACGGTGCCGAGCGAGCTGCGTAACAAATGGGCGATGAGCTTCCGGCGCCCGGTCGGCGTCGCGGGGATCATCTGCCCGTTCAATTTTCCGCTGGCGATACCGACCTGGAAGATGTTTCCGGCGCTCGTGTGCGGTAACTCGTGCGTCTTCAAGCCCGCCGAGGACGTTCCGCATACGGGCACTCTCCTCGTGGAGATCCTGCTCGATGCAGGCCTGCCGCCCGAGGTGATTCAGCTCGTCCACGGAATGGGCGAGACCGCCGGCGCCGCGATCGTCGACCATCCGGACGTGCCGTTGATCTCCTTTACCGGCTCCACGGAGACGGGCCGGATCGTAGGCGAGACGTGCGGCAGGATGCACAAGCGGCTGTCGCTGGAGATGGGCGGCAAGAACGCGCAGATCGTTCTCGACGACGCCAATCTCGAGCTTGCGCTGGAGGGCGCGCTGTGGGGCGCTTTCGGAACCACGGGGCAGCGTTGCACTGCGACCAGCCGCCTGATCCTGCAGACGGGGATTCACGACGAGTTCGTGGGTATGCTGCTGGGCAGGGTGCGCGCGCTCAAGCTCGGCGACGGGCGAAAGGCGGGGACGGAGGTGGGGCCGCTGATCAACGAGGAGTCCCGCAAGAAGGTGGAGCGGTACGTGGACATAGGCGTCGCGGACGGCGCGGACATGCTGTGCGGCGGGCGTCGCGCGGAGGGCGCGGGGGATGGCTACTTCTTCGAGCCCACGATTTTCGCGCGGGTCGAGCCGGGCCACCGCATAGCACAGGAAGAGATCTTCGGTCCCGTCCTCTCGGTGATTCGCGTTCGGACGGTGGACGAGGCCTTCGCCGTGAACAACGGGGTGCCGTACGGGCTGTCGTCCTCGGTCTATACGAGCGACGTGAACGCAGCGTTCCGCGCTCTCAACGAGCTGGACAACGGCATCACGTACGTCAATGCCCCCACGATCGGCGCCGAGGCACATCTGCCCTTCGGCGGTGTAAAGCAAACGGGCAACGGGCACCGCGAGGGCGGCTGGGAAGTCTACGAGTTCTACTCGGAGACGAAGGTCGGGTACGTGGATTTCTCGGGGACGTTGCAGCGCGCGCAAATCGACAACTACGCGGGGAGCCCTGCGTAAGGGGCCCGCTGCGCCCGAGTGCTCTTGCTTCTAAATCCGCGCTCCCCTTAATTCAGAGTAGATGCGACCCGTGATCAACGACCGCCGTCGGAGCGACGCGCTCCGCAGCCTGAACCACCAGCCCGCGCGCCGTCGCGCACGCTTCTTCAAGGAGTGGCTGAAGTCGGTCGTCATCGCGCTCGCGCTCTTTCTGGTGATGCGGTCGACGCTGGTCGAGGCGTACAAGATCGCGAGCGGAAGCATGGAAGGGACGCTGTTCGCGGGCGACTTCCTGATCGTGAACAAGATCGTGTACGGCGCCGAGCTGCCGTTCGTGAACACGAGGATCCCCGGTTTTCGCGAGCCGGGCCGCGGCGACGTGATAATCTTCCAGGCGCCGCAGGACACGAGGCAGAGCTTCGTCAAGCGGGTCGTCGGTACTCCCGGCGACACGCTCGCGATGAGCGATGGCCGGCTGTATCGCAATGGGTCGTACGAGAGCGAGCCGTACGCGGTGCGCACGCACAGGCGCGTCCGCGCGGCCCGCGAGGAATTCCAGTGGCAGCTCGCGTATCTCTCCGCCGGGGCGGCCGCTCGACAGTACGCGCCGACGCGCGACGACTGGGGTCCGATCGTCGTGCCTCCCAAGAGCTATTTCGTGCTCGGCGACAACCGCGACAACTCGCAGGACAGCCGGTACTGGGGGTTCGTGCCCGATTCTCTGGTGCGGGGCCAGCCCGTGTTCGTGTATTACAGCTACGACGCCGAAAGCTCGGACCGCGAGGAGAACGCGTCTCGCGTGCGCTGGGCACGGGTAGGCTCACGAGTACACTGAGCGGCGCGGCGGGGCTGATGATTGCCCGCACGCCGGTCACTCCTCAAGGATAGCGCGCAAGCGCATGCGACCGCACCGCAAGCCCGCCTCGGACGAAGGCTCGCTCGACCAGTACCTCCGCGACATCAGCGTGTACCCCCTTATCACGCGCGAGCAGGAGGTCGAGCTAGCAAAGCGGATCCGAAAGACCGACCAGGAAGCGCTCGATACGCTCGTGCGCTCCAACCTGCGCTTCGTCGTGTCAGTCGCCAAGAAGTACCAGAACCAAGGGGTCTCCCTCTCCGATCTGATCAACGAGGGGAACCTCGGGCTCATCCGTGCCGCGCACAAGTTCGACGAGACCAAGGGGATCAAGTTCATCTCCTACGCCGTGTGGTGGATCCGGCAGGCGATCCTCCAGGCGCTCGCCGAGCAGTCCCGAATCGTGCGCGTCCCGCTGAACCGCGCGGGGACACTGCATCGCATCGGCAAGCGCGCGAGCTCACTGCTCCAGGAGCTGGGACGCGAGCCCACGCACGAGGAGATCGCGGAAGGGATGGACATCACCGAGGAAGAAGTCGCGAAGACGATGTCCATCTCGCAGACGCACCTCTCGCTGGATGCGCCGATGACCCCCGGCGAAGACAACAAGCTTCTCGACTACCTGCCGGATACGCTCAACCCGACGCCCGACGAGCAGACTCTGGAGAAGGCGCTAACGGACGCCGTGCAGGAGTCACTGTCCCAACTGAAAGAGCGCGAAGCCAAGATCCTGCGGTTGTACTTCGGACTCGGCGATTCGGAGCCGATGACGCTCGAGGAGATCGGTGCGGTACTTGGGATCACCCGCGAGCGGGTCCGGCAGATCAAGGAGAAGGCGCTTTCGCGGCTGCGCCACGCGTCGAGAAAGAGAGCACTGGAGTCGTTTCTCGGATAGGTTTCCGGCATGGGCCAGCAAAACTCGTTCGACGTAACCACCGGCGTCGACCTCCAGGAAGTCGATAACGCCGTGAATCAGGCGCAGAAGGAGATCGCGCAGCGGTACGACTTCAAGGACTCCAAGGCGTCGATCGATTTCAAGCGCGCGGAGTCCGTCATCGACCTTGTGGCCGACGACGATTTCAAGATGACCGCGCTGCTCGACATCATTCAGACGCGGCTCATCCGGCGAGGAATCTCGATCAAGAACCTCGACCTCGGCGAGAACACCACCGCCGGCGGCGACACCGTCACCCGTGTGGTAAAGCTCAAGACCGCGCTCGATGCCGACACGGCGAAGAAAGTCGCTGCGGCCATCAAGGAAGCGAAGCTCAAGAAGGTTCAGGCCGCGATCCAGGGAGATACGGTCCGGGTGACGTCGCCCTCGCGTGACGATCTCCAGGGCGCGATGGCGATGCTCAAGCAGAAGGACTTCGGTGTGGAGCTGAAGTTCGGGAACTACAGATGAAGGTTGGTGTCGTGACCCTCGGGTGCGACAAGAACACGGTAGATAGCGAGCGGTATCTTGCTCGACTGAGCGCGTACGGCGCGGTGCAGGCCGAGAGCCTGGATGACGCCGAGATCATTCTCGTGAACACTTGCGGGTTCATCGACGCCGCCAAGGCCGAGTCCATCGACGCGATAGTGGACGCTGCGCGCTACAAGACAGAAGGCTCGTGCCGCGCGCTCGTCGCGATAGGGTGCATGATCGAGCGACACCGCGCCGAGCTGGAGTCGGAGCTGCCAGAGGTCGATCTGTTCCTCGGAACCTCCGACGCCGGGAGGCTGGTCCCGGAGCTGGAAGCGCGCGGGGTGCTGGGCGCGGAGGTGCTCGCGCACCCCGGCGTGCGGCAGTACATGGGCGATCTCCCGCACGTGCGGTACCTGAAGGTGAGCGAAGGGTGCGATCACGGGTGCGCGTTCTGCGCCATTCCTCTGATGCGGGGACGCCACCGTTCGTTCGAGCTCGGTGAAGTCGTGCGCGAAGCGCAGCTGCTCGAGCTGGCGGGCGCCCGCGAGATCAATCTCGTTGCGCAGGATCTCGCGCATTATGGCCGTGATCTGCGGGACGGGACGAGTCTTGCGCAGCTCCTGGAAGCGCTCGTGAGCGAGACGACGATCCCGTGGATCAGGATGCTGTATCTGTATTCCGCGGGTATCACTCAGCCGCTGCTGGAAGTCGTCGCGCGCGAGCCCCGCATCGTTCGATACCTCGACACGCCGATGCAGCACGCGTCGGACGCAGTGCTCGCCCGCATGCGCCGACCCGAGAGAGATCGCACGATACGCGAGAAGGTCGCGCGCTTTCGGGACGCGATTCCCGATGTCGCGATCCGGACCACGTGCATCGTCGGATTTCCGGGAGAGACGAACGCGGACTTCGAGCACCTGCTGGGCTTTCTCGAGGACGTCCGGTTCGACCGCGTCGGGGCGTTTACGTATTCCGCGCAGGAGGGCACGCGGGCCGCGGAGCTCGTTGACGACGTGCCGGAGCCGTTGAAGCGGGAGCGACTCGAGCGGCTGACCGAGCTGCAGCGGGCGATCAGCGCGGAGAAGAACGAAGCCCGGATCGGGACGCGCGCGATAGCCCTCGTCGACCGCTCCGACCCGGCGACGGGGAGCTCGCGCGCCCGGCTGCAATGGCAGGCTGACGACGTCGATGGAGTCACGTGGATCGATTCAGCTCACCGTTCCGGATCCTTTGTGGAAGTAGCGATCACCGAGGTGCGGGACGACTACGACTACGCGGCCACGGCCGTGCGCGAGCTGCCGGAGCCGGGTGGTTCTCCGGTACGCCCGGCTTCGCGCGCCGACCTCCCCCTGGCGCCGGCCGGCTCGCACAGCTTTGGGCGGTAGAGCCCGCTCGGCGTCCGTGATGGAACGCAGCCGGGCGATCTTTCCCGGCGGCGTGAGCTCGCCTGTGCGAGCGTTCGGCGGAGTCGGCGGGGACCCGGTCGTGATGGCGAGCGGCCGTGGCGCGCGGTTGACCGATATGGACGGCAACGAGTACCTGGATTACGTGCTGTCGTGGGGGCCGCTCGTTCTCGGGCACGCGCACCCCGAGGTGATAGCCGCTGTGCGCGACGCGGCGGGGCGGGGGACGAGCTTTGGCGCGCCGACTGAGCTGGAGGCGGAGCTCGGCGAGCTGGTGACGTCGAGAATGCCTCATGTGGAGATGCTGCGGTTCGTCTCCAGCGGGACCGAGGCGATGATGTCCGCCGTACGCCTGGCGCGCGCGTTCACCGGAAGGAGCGCGATCATCAAGTTCGACGGGTGCTATCACGGGCACGCCGATTCGTTTCTTGTGCGCGCGGGCTCGGGGGTGGCTACGCTGGGGCTTCCGAACTCACCCGGCGTTCCGGACCAGCTCGCCGCACTCACGCTGGTCGCACCATTCAACGACGCCGGCGCCGTGCGCGAGCTCGCGCGGAAGTCGCGCGAGAAGATCGCCGCGATCGTGGTCGAGCCTGTCGCAGGCAACGCGGGGCTGATCCTGCCACGGCCCGGATTTCTCGCCGCGCTTCGCGCGATCGCGGACGAGTTGGGCGCGTTGCTCATATTCGATGAAGTGATGACCGGCTTTCGCGTCGCGCCAGGCGGCGCGGCGCAGGTTTACGGGGTCACGCCCGATCTCACCGCGCTCGGGAAAGTGATCGGTGGCGGCCTGCCGGCGGCTGCGTATGGCGGGCGGCGCGACATCATGGCGCGGGTAGCGCCCGACGGGCCGGTGTACCAGGCAGGAACGCTCTCCGGCAATCCGCTCGCAATGGCTGCCGGGCTCGCCACGCTCCGCGCGCTCACCGCAGATGTGCACCGTGATATCGAGACGCGGACTTCGCGCCTTCTCGACGGGCTCAGCACGGTCGCTTCCCGCGCCCGCGCCGAGTTCATGCCGGCGCAGGCGGGATCGATGTGGGGATTTTTCTTCGCGAAGGATCCCGTACGCAATTTCGATGACGCGAAACGAAGCGATGCCGCGATGTATTCGCGGTTCTTTCATGCCGCGCTCGAGCGCGGCGTATACCTCGCGCCATCCGCTTTCGAAGCCGCCTTCATGTCAGCCGCCCACACCGACGCTGATATCGATTTCACGATCGAGCAATTGGGCGAAGCGATGCGCGAGGCGCGTGGCTAGCGGACGAACGCTCTGCGTCGCGCTCGTGATCGCGCTCGTGATCGCGCTGGCGGCGGGCGCGGGCACGGCGGCTCCGCAGGGGGGCGTTTCCCCCAAGACCTTCCAGGCCGATCCGTTCATCAGGATCGCGCTCGTCCCCTCGGCCCAGACGGTTACGGTGACCGCTACCGGCGCGTGGCGGGTTTACGCCGCAGACGGACGCACTCTCCTGTATCGGCCTTCCGCGCGAGACGGATGGAGGTTCGACCCGGTGGGCGGCCGCGTGCGCGGGTCGTCGCAAAGCGGATTCGCGATGTCCGCCCGCACCGGCGGAGTCGTTCTCCGACCCGTCGAGCCTGGAGCGTTGATGGTCATCAACGGGAAGCGTTACCGGGGCGAGCTCATTGTTTCTCCGGCCGGAGCTGCGCTGCTCGTGGTGAACCGGCTTGGCATCGAGGACTATCTGCGCGGCGTCGTGCCGCTGGAGATCGGTCGGCGCGCGAGCAGCGAGATCGCCGCCGTGAAGGCCCAAGCGGTAGCCGCGCGAACCTACGCGCACACGCGGATCAGGACTTCCACGGAGCGTCCGTTCGACCTGGTCGGTACCGTCGCCAACCAGGTGTACGGCGGGGCTGACGCCGAAACGCCGCTCACGGATAGGGCAGTGGACGAGACCCGCGGCATTATCCTGTTCTACGGCGGGCGGCCGATAGACGCCCCGTACCACGCGAGCTGCGGCGGCCGCACCGCGTCGGCTAGCGAGATTTACGCGGGGGATGTCGATCGCCCTTACCTGACCTCTGTGAGCGACCGGATTCCCGGAAGCGATAGCCATTACTGCGACATTTATTCGCGGGCTGCGTGGATTCGCACGATCGAGGCGCGCGAGGTCAATGCGTCGATCGAGAAATATCTCCGGGATCACGTTGCGGGAGTCCGCGGCGTGCCCGGGCGCGTGATCGCGATCAATGAAGCCGGGCGCACGCCCTCCGGCCGCGCGGCGGGAATACGAATCCGCACGGACCGGAGCACGTACACCGCGCGGGGGAACAGTGCTCGCTTCGTCATCAGACCGCCGAATGGCGAGATTCTGCCCAGCACCTATTTTTCCGTTGAGTCCGAACGCGCCGCGAATGGCGATCTGCTAAGGGTGATTTTCAGAGGTCGCGGTAACGGTCACGGCGTGGGAATGTGCCAGTGGGGCGCGATCGGCCGCGCGCGGTCGGGTCAGAGCTGGGAGAGCATCTTGCAGACTTATTATCCTGGTACCAAGCTGGAGACGATCTACTGATGAGTTCCCCGATCCGCCTCGGCCTGGTCGGCGCAGGCGCTATAGCGCAGCTCGCGCATCTGCCCGCGCTGTCGAAGCTGCGGGGTAGCCAGCTCGTGGCGCTGTGCGACAACGACGGCCCCAAGGCCGGAGCGCTCGCCGAGCGGTTCGAGGTGCCGCACGTGTTCACCGATCTCGAGGACATGCTCGAGCTGGATGAGCTCGACGCGGTGATCATCGCGACGCCGAATCATCTCCACGAGCCGCACGTTCTGAGCGCGATCAGATCCAAGGTGGACGTCCTGTGCGAGCGTCCGCTCGCGTTGGACTCGCGGGGCGTCGAGCGGATTCTCGCGGCCGCCGAGCGCTCGGGTCGGAAGGTGGTGGTGGGGAACAACCATCGGTTCCGGAACGACGTGCAGCAACTCAGCCGTTTTCTCTACGGCGGCGAGCTCGGCCGCGTGACCGCGATGCGTACCGGTGAATACCAGTTCAGGCGGTCCCGTGACGGATGGCGATACCGGCGCGCGGAGGCCGGCGGAGGCGCGTTCTTCGAGCACGGATTTCCCCTCGTGGATCTCGCTCTCTGGCTGGGCGGCTTCCCCGACCCTGTTCGCCTGTCCGCGTATTCACAGGGTTCGCCGAGTCCGGGGAATGTGGAGGACTCTATGTTCGTGCACCTCGAGTGTGCCGGGGCGGTCGATTTCACTTTCGACATCAATTGGTGTTACATCGGGCAGGAAGAACGTTGGTGGTTCGAGGTACTTGGCTCACGCGGGAGCGCGCGACTGGCTCCGCTGCGGGTGGTCAAGGATCTCAACGGCAAGCCGACCGACGTATCGCCGACGGGCGCGGCCGCGCGCGAGAGCGTCTTTCTCCAATCGTACCGGGCTGAGCTCGCACATTTCATCGCGGTGCTTTCCGGCGCCGCGGAGTACGAGCCGCCAACGGACCAGCTCACGCTGCACAGAATCGTCGAGGCTATCTATCGCTCGGCCGATCAGGGGGCGGAAGTACGCTTTTGATGGAGCACCCCGCGCGACAAGGGCGTAGCGACCCGATCCGGCTGTGAAGCTTCGCGGACTGCGACCAACGCGAAGCGAGGCGATGGCTGTTGCGGCGTCGGCCGCGCTTTTCGCGATCGCATTTCCGCCGTTCAAGCTGCTGCTGCCAGCTTTTGTCTGCCTCGCGCCCCTCGGGATCCACATCGCGCGGCTGGCAGACCGAAACGGAACCGGCTTGGAATCGGCGCGCGCGGGACTATGGTTCACGCTGCTCGGCTATGGCTGCAACATCTACTGGATAGCCGTTGCTCTTTCGCTGTTCACGAATCTCGCTTTCGCTGGTTACGGCGCTGCTCTCGTGTGGCTGGCTCCGTTCGGCGCGCTCACGGCGGCCGTACTTTTCACCGCGCGGCGGCACACGGGCTGGCCAATGGCCGTGCTGCTTCCTCTCGTATGGGTGTCGTTCGAGCTGGTGCTCAATTATCTGAGTGACCTGTCGTTTCCGTGGCTTCCTCTGGGGCTGACGTTGTCCGGGTGGCCAGTGCTAGCACAGGCGGCGGACCTGAGCGGCGTGCGCGGGCTCAGCTTCTGGATAGCGGCGACGAACGGGCTGGTGGTGGATGCGTGGCTTGCGTGGCGCGCCGCGCCGCTCACCGCGCGCTGGCGACCCGTGGTTTTGCGGGCCGGCGTTGCGCTCGGGCTCGTGCTGACCTTCGTGTCGTACGGCGCCTGGCGGATGAGCGCCATCGAGCTGACCCCGTTCGCGCGCGTCACGGTGGTTCAGCCGAACATTCCGGAGGAGGACAAGCTCCGCGCGGCGGACAAGGACAAGTACCTCGGGATCGCCGGTCGTATCACGCGCGAGGAGCTCGCGCGCGCTCGGACTGATCTTGTGATCTGGCCGGAGACAGCGGTGCCTGATTTTCTCTGGCGCAATCCGCACTGGACCGATTCTCTGCGCGCGACCGTGGGCTCGAGCGGGACGCCTATCCTGTTCGGCTTCCTCGACTCCACGAGACCGGTTCCAGCCGGCTTCGAGTACTACAACGCGGCGGCGCTGACGGACGCGCAGGGAAATATCTCTGACCAGGCGCCGTACCGAAAATCATTTCTGGTGCCGATCGTGGAGCGGGTGCCGTTCGTGAACCCGGCGTGGTTCGCGAGCTTCAACTACTTCGGCTCGTTCGGCCGCGGCGTCGATCCGGTTCCGTTCACGCTGCCATTCGGGAAGGTGGGCGTGCTGATCTGCTATGAGTCGATCTTTCCGCAGCTCTCGCGCAGCTATCGAAGAGATGGCGTGTCGCTCCTGGTGAACGTCACGAACGACGCGTGGTTCGGGCGCAGCACCGCGCCGTACCAGCATTTTGGCCATCTTCCGATTCGCGCGATCGAGAACCGGCTGCCAATAGCCCGGTCGGCGAACACAGGGATATCCGCGTACATCGATCCGCTTGGTCGGGTGCATGGAGCGACGCCGCTGCAGGTCGAAGGGGCGTGGACGCACAACGTGGAGCGGGCAAGCGTAACGTCGCTCTACAGCCGGTTCGGAGACTGGCTGAGCTGGCTGAGCGCGGCGGTAGTGGTGGCGCTGCTCGGCTTGGGCATGGCGCGCAGTAGGGATCCCAGGGGCGGTGCGCCGTCGACCTGATGGAGAAGTGCGGGCGACCGCCGTGGCGGCGTGACAACGTAGAAAGCGTGAGTCCGTGGCCGGCTCCTTGCTCCGTTAGCCACTCATAAACGGGGTTCGCGCCCCTCATCTGGGAGCTAACGATGTACCATCAAAATCTGATTCGATTCTCGGTGCTGCCACTCGCGCTTTGTGCGCTCGTGACAGTAGCCGAAGCGCAGGGACGTGGTCAGGAACGTGGTCAGGGACAGGGAACCGAGCGAGCACGGGGCAACGAGGAGCGCAACGCGGATAGAGCGCGGCCGCAGCCGCGCGATCAGGCCTCCCCCAAGCGCGGGCGTGAGGCTGCCCGGCAGGCGCCGCAGAGCGCAAACCGCAAACGCAGCGCCGCATCCGCCGCGCGTCGGAGCGATGACAACCGCGACAACCGCGCGAACCGTGGAGCCAGCGCGACCGCGCCGAACCCGAGCGCGAGAGCGTTCGAGCGAGCCAGCAACAACGCGCGCTTCAAGCGGTCGTGGACTTCCGCCGACATCCGGCCGGATCTCCGCCGCCGTATAGCGAGCGATCGTTGGGCGGAGCGAATCGCCGCGGGCGCTCTGGCGCACGCGTTCGCGAGAAACGTCAGCGACAATGCGTTCGTGATTACCCCCTCGGGGCAGCGTATGCTCGTTCGGAATCGCGCCGGTGACGTGCTCGTGTCGCTGGACGACGACCGTGCGCGCAACCTGGGCGGGTGGCGTGTGAAGCCGATGGATGATCGGATCGGTGACGGCGCGCCGGCCTTCTGCAGATCGGGCGCGGGTCACCCCGTCTTCGGCCGCCAGTGGTGCATCGACAAGGAGTTCGGAATCGGGACGGACAACGATCTTCGCTGGGGACGCGCGCTCGACCCGAATGACGTTGTTTTTCTGAGCGAGCCGACGTCCGGTACTCTTACGCGTGCCGCTCTGGTTGCGGTGCTAGGTGAGCGTACGGTGGATCGTTTCGCGTTGCACGCAATCACGCTCGGTCTCGTCGATCCCTTGGTAGGCACGTGGCGCGCGGATCCGACCGGTCCGCGTGTGCTGTTGATTAACTCCGGAGGATATCCCGTGGCGGAGATCGTGGACGTGAATCGTGACAAGCGGAGCGATCGAATGCTGGTCGCGCTGCGATCCTGGTAGGTGGTGCTGTAATCGTACGCGGGCAGCGCTGGTTACTGCCCGCGTACGTCGTGGCGCTGATTTCATGCGCCCCCGGCTCTGACGCCAGCGCGCAACGTATCGGCGGCGACGCGGCCCCCGCCCTCGCGCGGGAGATGACCCGCATCCACGCGCGAGTCGATTCCATCGACGCGATCTTTCAGCCGCTGCCGCTGCTTCGCCCGGCTGCTGAGGCCGCTCTGCGCCGGTTCGACAACGAAGCTCAGCTTGTGGCCGCCCGTCGACTCGGAATCGCTGCGAGCACTGCGCGAGCCGAGCTGGATCGCCTCGTCGCTGGCGGACGCCTGGTGCGGCTCGCCGACAGCACGGACCATTGGGTGGTTCGGAGACTCGATCATTCGGAACCCTATCTCACACATGACGCAGCCGCGGCGCTGCGCGAGATCGCGACGCGTTTCCAGCGCGAGCTTGTTCGGCTCGGGCTCCCCGCGTACCGGCTCGAAGTGACGTCGGCGCTGCGGAGCGCGGAGGATCAGGCGTTGCTGCGGCGCACGAACGTGAACGCCGCCGCCGGGGAAAGCACCCACCAGTATGCGACGACTTTTGACATTGCCTATAGCGCGTTCGCGCCTCCCGCCGAGCCCGTCGCCGCACCGTCGATTCCCGAAGCGGCGTGGCTGGAGGCGCACCTCGCCCAGGTGGCGGGGATGCTCGCCGGGTCCGTTGCCGCGCGGCGGTCGCGCGAGCTGATGGCGGTGCTCGGACCAGTGCTGATCCAGCTGCAGGGCGAGGGCAAGATCATGGTTACCCTCGAGCGGCTCCAGCCCGTGTACCACGTGACGGTCGCGCGGCGCTACTGATCGCGCCAGATTGAGCTCGTGAAAATCATGGCCGGCACCAGCGGGTACGCATTCAAGGAGTGGAAGGGGACATTCTACCCAACCGACATCAAGCCGGATGGGATGCTCGCGTTCTATGCGAGCAAGTTCCCAACGGTGGAGATCAACAACACGTTCTACCGAATGCCGCGCGAGAATGTGCTGCTCGACTGGGCCGCGGCGGTACCGGCCGGATTCACGTTCTCGATCAAGGCCAGCCAGCGCATTACTCACCACGCACGGTTGAAGACCGAGTCGTCGGCGGACATGGTAGGCTTTCTGCTGAAGAACACTGCGGCGCTCGGCGGTCGCCTCGGGCCGATCTTGTTTCAGTTGCCGCCGAACATGAAGAAGGACATCGACCGGTTGCGTCCGTTTCTCGATCTGCTGCCGCGAGACCGAAAGTTCGTGATCGAGTTTCGGCACGATAGCTGGTTCGAGGACGATGTGTATTCTGCGCTTCGCGAGCGCGATGTCGCGATGTGCATAGCAGAGCAGGAAGCCTTCAAGTGCCCGGTGGTTTGCACGGCGTCGTGGGGATACTTGCGCCTGCACCGGTTCGACTACGACCAGCGCATGCTGGCGGAGTGGGCCAGGTGCGTGGCGGCGCAGCCGTGGTCGGAGGCATACGTGTACTTCAAGCACGACGAGGGCGTGGGCTCGGGACCTCCCGCGGTGGACGCGTTCGTGGACGCGTTCGTGACCGCGGTCGAGGTGGCGGCGTGATCCATGCGATATTTGCGGGCAAGCAATAAATCGAGGACTTAATGAGCCAGATACTCCCGTTTTTTCGCCGGATCCGCGTGCTGGCGCCTGCCTGTCTGCTATTTGCGGCAGCGTGCCAATCCGCTACCCAGACGGACGTGGCGCAGCTCCCCACGCCGGTCGCTGCTGCCGATCCTCACGTTCATACCCCTGGCATGATCATGGACACGATTCGCGCTCACCCCACCCCTGCGGGCGGCGGCGCGATGGCGCATCAGATGGATCCTGACACCCGTTTCATGCACCACATGATCATGCACCACGCGCAGGCGTTGGTGATGACGAGCCTGGTGCCATCCCGCGCCAATACGGATGGGGTCCGGCTGCTCGCGGAGCGCATCGACATATCGCAAAAGGATGAGATGGCGGCCATGCGGCGATGGCTCGAGCAGCGGGGGAGATCGCTCCCCTCGGAGGAGCACGCCATGCACATGTCCATGCCGGGAATGCTGACTGACGCAGAGCTGGCCCGCCTTAGGGCTGCTTCGGGTGGCGAGTTCGAGCGCCTCTTTCTAGAATTCATGATCAAGCACCACGAGGGCGCGTTGACCATGGTCGCGGAGCTGATGGGCAGTCAGGGCGCGGCCCAGGACTCCGAGATGTTCAGGTTGGTGTCCGACATAGACGCGGACCAGCGAATCGAGATCGACCGGATGCGGTCGATGCTCGGCGCGATGGCGGCTCGCCCGACCGGGTAGCCTCCAGCGGGGTAGTACAACAGCTTCCTGACAGGTTCTGACAACTCCAAAACGAGACAAGACATGCGATCCACGGCAGCTGCTCTCACGTCCTTCGTCCGATCGACCCCAACCCTCCTGCGGGCGCTTCTGTTCGGAGCGGCGTTTTTCTCGTCCGCCGCCGAGGTCGCCGCCCAGGCCGCCGACCCCCGTGTCGGTCTTGCCGGTGGGCATTTCGTGGCCGCCGATGAGGCGATTCGGAACCTCGAGAAAGTGTCGTTCACGACCCGCCCGGCCCGTTTTTTCAACCCCGGCAATGCTAATGATTTCGGGTTCGCCAATACCGACCTCGCTTTCAGCGGGAATCGGGTCTTCATGGGCAACTACAGTGGCATCCAGGTCTGGGACATATCGGATCCGACGAAGCCCACGCTGACGTCCGGGATCGTCTGTCCAGGTGGCCAGGCGGACGTCTCCGTATACAACAACCTCCTTTTTGTCTCGGTAGAAGAGACGCGGGGGCGGCTCGACTGCGGTACGCAGGGCGTTCAGGACACCGTCAGCAACGAGCGATTCCGCGGAGTCCGGATCTTCGACATCAGCGACATCGCGGCGCCGAAGCAGGTAGCGACGGTTCAGAGCTGCCGTGGCTCGCACACGCATACGCTCGTCCCCGATCCAAGGGATCCGGGCGTGATCTACGTGTACATCGCGGGCACCAGCACTCCACGGCCGGAGTCGGAACTCGCCGGCTGCTCGCGTCGTCCATCGATCGAGGATCCGAACACATCTTATTTCCGGATCGAGGTGATTCGCGTTCCGCTGGCTTCGCCGCAGGACGCGCGGATCGTCAGCACGCCACGGATCTTTGCCGATCCGGTAACAGGCGCGATCGCGGGGCTCTGGAAAGGTGGGACGCACGGCGAGGGTACGCAGAGCACTGCGCAGACCAACATGTGCCACGACATCACAGTGTATCCGGAGATCGGATTGGCGGCCGGCGCCTGCTCCGGTAACGGCATCATCCTCGACATCAGCGATCCCGTCAACCCGAAGCGCACGCACGAAGTAACGGACCCGAACTTCGCCTATTGGCACTCGGCGACTTTCAGCAATGACGGCCGGAAGGTGATCTTTACCGACGAATGGGGTGGCGGCGGAGCGCCGCGTTGCCAGGCGTCGGACAGAAAGGAATGGGGCGCGAACGCGCTGTTTAACCTCGTCGGTGGCCGGCTCAGTCTCGCCGGATACTACAAGCTCCCGGCCCCGCAGACGGCGCAGGAAAACTGCGTTGCGCACAACGGGTCGCTCATCCCCGTGCCAGGCCGCGACATCATGGTTCAGGCATGGTACCAGGGCGGCATCTCGGTGTTCGATTTCACGGATCCGTCGCGTCCCGTAGAAATTGCCTTCTTCGACCGTGGCCCGATCGATCGCGACCAGCTCCAGCTGGGCGGTTATTGGTCCGCGTACTGGTACAACGGCATGATCGTTGGCTCCGAGATCGGCCGCGGGCTCGACATCTTCGCGCTCAAGCCGAGCGAGTTCCTGTCGCAGAACGAGATCGACGCAGCCAAGTCGGTTCGTGTGGACCGGTTCAATCCGCAGCTTCAGAAGCGGATCGTGTGGCCCGCGAGCTTCGCAGTCGCGCGCGCGTACCTCGACCAGCTCGGCCGGAACAACGGATTGGCGAGCGCGCGATCGGCGGCGATCGCTGCCGACCTGAGCAGTGCGGAGTCGCTCAACGGAACGGCGCGGCGCAGCGCTTTGAACAGGCTGGCATCGGCGTTGGATCGTGATGCTCGCAGCTCGAGCGATGCTGATCGCGTGCGTGCGATGGCGGCGGCGGTAAGACAGCTCACCCGTGGCTGAGGTGGTTTGAGGTTATTGGTTAAGACGGCAGGGATGGGTGAACTGTAGTAGTAGGTGGTGGTTGTGGTTAACGACGGGTGCACGGTGAACGGTGGTTGTTAACCACAACCGTTCACCGTACACCCGTCGTTAACCACAACCAACACCTACCACCGTTCAACCCATCCCTGCTGTTTTTGATTGCTTACAACATCCCCGACTGGCGACCGCATGCATTCGTGTAACGTTCTTCTTGCGCGCCCAGCGCTGGGCCACATCGCGCTTATCGCGGCCCTCGCAGCGGCTTGCGCCCCGGCGGTCCGACCGTCGCAGGCGGCGCCGTCTCCCGAAGCCACCCAAGCACCGGCCGAAAGCGGGCTGCTACCCGTCCGCTACGACGCCGCAACCGGCAAGGTGTTCCTCACCGTTCCCCGGCTCGGCGAGAAGCTGCTGTACCTGAACACGCTCGCAACTGGACTCGGATCGACCACTGCGCTGCTCGACCGTGGCCAGCTCGGTGACAACGCGATCGTCCGGTTCGAGCGGCGCGGGGCGCGCGTCTTTCTGATTCGCGAGAACACCGACGCGCAGGCAATCACGGACAACGCTGCGCTGCGGCGGTCGGTCGAGGAATCGTTCCCAGGCTCGGTGCTCGCGTCGTTCGCCGTTCAGCGGGACGGCCCGGGCGGCGTAGTCGTGGACGCGACCGATTTTTTTCTTAGCGACGTGTACGACGTGATCGGATCGATCCGCAGCGCGCGGCTGGGGACGCTTCGGCTGGACCGCGAGCGCAGCTTCATCGATCCCGCGAGCACGCGGTCGTTCCCGTTGAACACGGAAGTGCGGGCCGTGCTTAGCTACGTAACCGACGACCCGCCGTTCGAGCTCCGCAATCTTGCCCCCGACGGGCGCACGCTAGCGCTGCAGCAGCATCACAGCTTCGTGCGGCCGCCGGCGCCGCCACTGCAGGTACGCGCATTCGATCCGCGCGCGGGGCTGTTCTCCAATTCTTTCTTTGATTTCGCGCAGGGGTTCGATTCGGACTACCGGCAGCGGGGCGTCGTGCGCTGGCGACTCGAGCCGTCCGATACCGCGGCGTACCTGCGCGGCGAAAAGGTCGAGCCGGTGAAGCCGATCATCTATTACATCGACGCCGGGATCCAGGAGCCGTACCGCTCGGCTTTCATCGAGGGCGGACTCTGGTGGAACGAAGTGCTCGGCGCTGCCGGCTGGCGTAACGCGTTCCGCATCGAGCCACTCCCGGCGGGAGTGGATCCGCTGGACGCCCGCTACCCGGCCATCTACTGGGTTCACCGGCAGCAGCGCGGCCCGTCGGTTGGCCCGTCGATGCGCGACCCGCGCACCGGCGAGATAGTCTCGACGGTGATCCGCATGGATTCGTACCGGTCGCTGGTGGATCACGACATCTACATGGGGCTCATGCCGGCCGCTGCTTCCGGGGGCTTGCAGCTCACGCCCGAGCAGTTCGCGATGGCACGCCGACGGCAGCACAGCGCGCACGAGATCGGGCACACGCTCGGCATCGCGCATAACTACATAGCGGCCACGCAGGGCCGGTCATCGGTCATGGACTATCCGTATCCGCTGATCGCGCTCGACGCACAGGGCCGGCTCGACATCAGCGATGCGTACCGCAGCTCTGGAGGCGCGCACGACACGCTCGCGGTCCGGTACGCGTACACGTGGTACCGCACGCCGGCTGAAGAAGCCGCTGGTCTCAGCAGGATCGTGCGCGAGGCGGAGGCGAGAGGACTCAGATTCATAGCGGACCAGCACGCGGGCGCCGCGGGCTCGCTGCCGAGTGCGAGCCAGTGGGTGGAAGGCAGCGACCTGTTGCAGGCGCTCGAGCGCACGATGGCGGTGCGGCGGGTGCTTATCGACCGGTTCGACGAGCGTGCCGCGCAACAAGGAGAGCCGCTGGCGGTGCTGAATCGCCGGTTCGCGCACGTGTACCTGCACCACCGGTACGCGCTCGTCGGCGCGACGAAATACGTGGGTGGAATGGAGTTCGGCTACGCATTGCGCGGCGAGCAGACCGAGCCGACTCGCATTCTGGCGGCGGCCGAGCAGCGCGCCGCGCTGCGACTCGTGCTCTCGGCGCTACAGCCGCGCGAGCTCCGGGTTCCGGGGCGGGTCGCCGCGCTGATTCCCCCGGTACCGGCCGGCTACACCTCCGATCTCACGCTCATTCCCACGCCCGCGGGGACCGCTTTCGACCCGGTCGCGGCCGCGCACAGTCTCGCGCAGGAGATCGTGAGCGGGCTGCTGCATCCGCAGCGCGCCGCGAGGCTCGTGTCGTTCCACGCGCGCGATGCGTCGAACCCGTCGCTCGCCGAGGTGGTCGGTGCGCTCGTCGAGGCCACGTGGGGAACGGGCGGCGGGAGCGTCGCCGGGGAAGAGCAGGGACCGGAGCTCCGCCGCGCGACGCAGCGGGCGACCGTGGATGGGCTGCTGGACCTCGCTGGCAGTCCGGCGGCGACGGCCGGGGTCCGCGCTACGGTCGAGCACCACCTGACCACGCTGGCCCGGCGGACGAGCCTGTCCGAGGGGCTGTCCGCGGCGGACCAGGGGCACCGGGCGGCTGTGCGGCGGGACATCCAGCGGTACTTCGATGGCCGGGATGATCCGGCGAAGCGGCCGAGGCCGCCGGTGATCGGGCTACCATGGCCCTGAGGCAAGCGGGTGAGTTAGGCGGTTGTAAGTCGCAAACAACGGGGATGGGTGAGCGGTGGTAGGTGATAGTTGTGGTTACCGACGGGTCGACGGTTAATGGTCTGTGGTTGGAGCCTTCCATGCACCGTTCACAGTCCACCGTTAACCCGCGGTTAACCAGAACCACCACCTACCACCGGGTTAACCCATCCCCGTCGTGCCAGCCAGTAACTACCTCCGGTTGGCAACTTGTTTTATAGCAACGCTTTGGCGATATTTACAGGCTAGCCAAGAATCATCACCGTACCGGGCTGGCCGCGAGTCCAAGACCGCGGCCTCCGCTGAAGAGGTTTCCATGAAGGCCGACATCCATCCCGTTTACGCTACCGCTCACGTGAAGTGCGCGTGCGGGAATACGTTCGACACCCGCTCCACGCAGGCTGAGATCCATACCGACGTCTGCGCGGCCTGCCATCCGTTCTTCACCGGCAAGCAGAAGCTCCTCGACACAGCCGGACGCGTCGAGCGCTTCCGCCAGAAGTACCGGAAGAAGGAAGCCTGAGTCTCCGCGATCGGCTCGCGGAAGCGCTTCAGCGCGCGGCCGAGGTCGAACGGGAGCTGTCCGATCCAAAGACGACCAGGGACCCGCAGCGGTTCGCTGCACTAGGCAGGGAACACCAGAGGCTCGGCACAGTGGTCGAGCTCGGGGCCCGGATGGACAAGCTGACGAACGAGCTCGGGCAGGCGCGCGAGCTCGTTTCCGTTGACGACCCCGAGATGGCCGCCGAGGCGCGCGCGGAAACGCGCGCGCTCGAGGAGCAGCTCGTCGATCTCGAGCGGAAGCTCAAGCCGGTGCTTGTTCCGCCCGACCCGCTCGACGACCGCCCGGCTATCGTCGAGATTCGCGCCGGCACCGGCGGCGACGAGGCTGCGATCTTTGCGGGCGATCTTTACCGCATGTACACGCGGTTCTCGGAGCGGCGCGGGTGGAAGATCGAGACCATGTCGCACTCTACTGGAACCCACGACGGCGTCAAGGAGGCGATCTTCAAGATCGTCGGGAATGGCGCGTTCGGCGTGATGCGCTGGGAGTCCGGCGTGCACCGCGTGCAGCGAGTGCCAGTCACGGAGAGCCAGGGCCGCATCCATACGTCAGCGGCCACCGTCGCGGTGCTTCCGGAGGCCGCGGAAGTCGACGTGAAGATCGAGGACAAGGACCTCCGCATCGACGTGTTCCGCTCTTCGGGACCGGGCGGGCAATCCGTGAACACGACGGACTCCGCGGTGCGCATCACTCACTTGCCCACGGGCATCGTGGTCAGCCAGCAGGACCAGAAATCGCAGCTCCAGAACAAGCTCAAGGGAATGGAAGTGCTGCGCTCGCGGCTGCTCGATCTCCGCGTCTCCGAGCAGGAAGCAGAGCGCTCGAAGATGCGGAAGACGCAGGTCGGCACGGGTGATCGCTCGGCGAAGATCAGGACGTATAACTTTCCGCAGAATCGCGTCACCGATCACCGGATCAACTTCACGCTGCACGAGTTGGACCGGGTGCTGGACGGCGGGATCGAGCAGCTGGTCGAGGCGCTGACGGTGGCTGAGGTGGAGGAGCGGTTGGGGGGAAGTGATCCGTGATCAGTGATCAGGCCCGGGTAGACCGGCAACGGCCGATGCAGTACGTCGAAGGAATGGCGTATTTCCGGCACCTCGAGCTGAGCGTGGACGAGCGGGTGCTGATACCGAGGCCGGAAACAGAAGTCGTGGTGGATTGGGCGCTGAGGCTCGCGGGCAGCGATGGCGGGATCGCGGTGGACATCGGCACGGGGAGCGGCGCGATCGCGCTCTCGCTCGCGTTGGAAGGCGCGTTCGACCGCGTAATAGCCACCGACGTGTCGTCCGACGCGATAGAGGCGGCAGCGGCCAACCTCGCGCGATTGGCGGCGACTCTGCGTTCCCCCGTCGAGCTGCGGCTCGGCTCGTTTCTCGCACCCGTGATCGGCATCGGCGCCCGCATCCTGGTCTCCAATCCGCCGTACATCGCCGCCCGGGAGCTGCACTCGCTCCCCGCCGGCGTGCGGGGGTGGGAGCCGCCGCTCGCCCTGCTGTCCGGGGAGGACGGAATGGCCGCGACTGCGACTATCATTGAGGGTGCGCACCGTGTGCTGGCGCTCGGCGGTTGGCTCGTGCTGGAGACCGATTCAGCGCGCGCGCGGGCGGCGGAAGCGTTGGCTCGCTTGCAGGGCCGGTATGCAGACATAGCCGTCCATCCCGACCTCACCGGCCGCGACCGTGTGCTGGTGGCACGGCTGCAGGATTAACGTCGCGAATTTCGTTTCGGAGATTTGATGCTCGAGGAAAAAGCGAAGGACCTTGGCCGCCAGATCGGCCAGACAGACGAGTACAAGCTGGTGAAACGCTCCGGCGAAACGCTCAACGGCGACGCGGCAGCGGTTGCTCTGCTCAAGGAGATGGAGAAGATCCGCACCGACGCGCAACGCATGATGGAGCGCGGCGAACAGCCGACGCCTGAAATGGAACAGCAGCTCGACGATCTGCTCGGCCGCATACAGGTCAATCCGGTTTACCAGCGCGCGATCGTCGCGCAGGAGAACTTCGACAAGCTGATGGCGCAGGTGAACGGCTGGATTCTGGACGGCATGAAGAAGGGCGCCGCGAGTCCGATCATCACGCTCGGTTGATCCGTGTCCGCCGGCGGGCTCGTTGTCTTCGAAGGCACGGAGGGAGTCGGTAAGTCCACGCAGGTGGACATGCTGCTTCACCGCTTGAAGGGCGCGGGGGTGGAAGCGGTCTCGTTTCGCGAGCCCGGCGGCACAACCGTCGGCGACCAGATACGCGGGATCCTGCTCCGGCCGGGGAACGAGATCGCGCCGGTTACCGAAGCGCTTCTGTTTATGGCTTCGCGCGCCGAGCTGTGCGCGCGCGAGATAGCGCCGGCGATCGCGGCGGGGAAGGTGGTGGTGCTGGACCGGTTCTTTCTCTCGACGTATGCGTATCAGATCGCGGGGCGCGGGCTCGACGAAGAGAGCGTGCGCGCGGCGAACCTGCTTGCCACGGGAGGGCTGCTTCCGGATCTGACTCTGTTGCTGGACTATCCCGTGATGAGTGGGCTGGAGCGCGCCAGCGGACGCGGCAGTCGGGATCGCATGGAGCAGATGGACTCCGCATTTCACGAGCGGATCGGCAGCGCGTTCGCGACGTTCGCTACGGACGACTGGTCCGCAATGCACCCGGAGTGCGGAAGGATCGTGAGCATTGATGCGCGTGGGAGCGCGGATGAAGTAGCCACGCACGTCCTTGATGCGCTGGCTGACAATCTTCCGGAGAGATTCTGGATGTTACGGCAACCGGAGCACAGTGGACTTTCTTAGGCGTCTCGGCGGGGATCAGGCACATCGCACCGGTCTGGTCGCGGTCGTATTCCTGATCGCAATCGTGGCCGGCGGCGCGCTGGTGCATCGCGGCGCACGCGGCGGGCCGCCTACGGCGTACGAAGCCGCGCGCCTGTACGAGAACGTCAAGGCGCACATCGCGCGCGAGTACGTGGACGCAATCGGTGAGGACAGTCTCTACAGGATGTCCGTCGATGGCCTGCTGCACGAGCTAGGCGATCCGCACACGAGATTCCTCTCGAGCGAGAGGCTGGCCCGGCTGTCGGAAACCACGAGCGGCAACTACGTGGGCGTAGGGCTCCAGGTGGATCTGCGCGACGGATGGATAATCGTCATCGCTCCGCTCCCGGGCAGTCCCGCCGAGCGCGCCGGGCTGCAGACGGGCGACAGGATACTCGAGATCAACGGGAGATCAACGTTCAATTGGAGCTCCGAGGAAGCGTCCCGCGCGTTGCGCGGGCCGGTCGGAAGCCCGGTCACGGTGCTCGTGGACAGGGTGAACTTCGAGCAGCCGCTGACGCTTCGCTTCACGCGCGACCGCGTGCATCAGAATGCGGTCCGGCGCTCCGCCATGGTTGCGCCCGCTGTCGGCTACATCGATCTCAAGGTCTTTACTGATTCGACTGCGGATGAGGTCGAGCGGGCAGTGCGCTCGCTGTCGAGCGACGGAATGAAGACTTTGATTCTCGACCTCCGCGTCAACCCCGGCGGGTTGCTCGGCCAGGGCGTCAGGGTCGCTGACCTGTTCCTGGACCGGGGCGATCCCATCGTCAGGATCCGTGGCCGCACGCCCGATACGAACCGCGATTTCGTGGACAGCGTAGCGCAGTCGTGGCCGCACCTCCCGCTGGTCGTTCTGGTGGACGGCAGAAGCGCGAGCGCGGCGGAGATCGTCGCGGGCGCGCTGCAGGACCATGATCGCGCGGCGATCATCGGGCGGCCCACGTACGGCAAAGGGAGTGCGCAGGCCGTCTTCCCCATGGGCGCCGAGGGCGCCGGCGTCGGCGCCGTGAAGTTGACGACCGCGAAATGGTACACGCCGATGGGACGATCGATCGCGCAACCTTCGGCGCGTAACACGCCGGATCAGGGCGAGCCCGATACGAAGCGGGCACGATTCAGGAGCAGGAGCGGACGCACGATTCTTGGCGGCGGCGGAATCGTTCCCGACGCTCTCGCGGGCGACACGGTCGAAGCGCCGGAGGCGGCGGCGCTCATGCACGAGCTTGGGCCCGATGTGCGCCGGTTCCGGGACGCGATCACCGACCACGCGCTCGCGGTCAAGCGCGCGGGAACTGCCATTGCGGCCGGCTTCACGGTTACGCCGGCGATGCTCGACGATCTGTGGACCCGGATGCGACAGCGCGCGATCGACGTGCCGCGGGTCGTTTACGACGATGCCGCGCCTTACGTGAGCAGGATCCTCGCGTACGAGGTAGCGAGGTACGTGCTGGGCCCGGACGCCGAATTCCAACGGCGCGCCGCGGATGATCCGGTGATCGCTGCCGCGCTGCGGGCGATCTCCGGCGCGCGCGACGCGCGCGACCTCGTGCAGCGCGCCGAGTCGATGGGCGCGGCCGAAGAGAAGAAAGCGCTGCGGGAATGAGCGAAAGGGTCTTCATAGTCGGCGCGGGAAGAGTCGGACAGGGACTCGCCCGCGCTTTTCGCATCGCGGGCGTGGAGATAATCGGCGTGCACGGAAAGCGCGCGGCGCCCGGCGCGACCTCGCACGGAGTCCTGCCCGCCGACATCGCGCGCGCGAACACAGTGATACTCGCGGTCCGCGACGACCAGATCGACGCCGCGCTCGACCAGGTGCTCGGCCACGGGCTTCACGGCGCGCCCGAGCCACTCACGAGCGGGACGGTGATCCTGCACACGAGCGGGACGGCCGAGCCTGCCGCGCTCGAGCTCGTAGCGGGGCGCGGACTGGGCGGAGGCACGTTTCATCCTCTCGTTCCCTTTCTGGATCCGGAGCGCGCGCCCGAGCTGCTGCGCGGCGCGTGGGTGGGAGTCGATGGCAACGCCGATGCCCGCTCGACATCGCGGCGGCTCGCGGGGCACGTCGGCGCGCGGACAATCGACATCCCGGCCGGCGGCAAGCCTACTTATCATGCGGCCGCGGTTTTCTCGGCGAATTTCCCGGTTGTGCTCGCGGCGATAGGGGCGGAGCTCATGCAGAGCATCGGAGTTCCGGCAAAGAGCTCGGAGTCCGCGGTGCACTCGCTGATGACGGCGGCCCTGTCCAACGCTACGGGGAAGTCGCCCGCCGAGGCGCTGACGGGGCCGGTGGTGCGGGGAGATGCGGGGATGGTGCGGAAGCATCTCGAGGCGTTGGCGGGGGACGACCGGGCGCTGGGGGTCTACCGGCGGCTGTCGCTGGCGGCGCTGCGAATTGCGAAGGAGAGGGGGACTGATCCGGTGGCGCTTGTGCAGATCGAGAAAGCGTTACTGCCGGGAAAGACGATTACCCGATAGAGCGGATCACGGGGAGCTTCGCTGCCTACCGGGATTTTGCGGCGGCATCCTAGCTATTAGCGGTGAGTGGACTGATCAGTAGCCAGCTCGGAAGTAATACCTGCGGACCGCCAAGGGATGAGTGGAGTGGGGCAATGCGCATTTACTTCACTCACGACTGTCACCGTGGAGCATCGGGCGATGGTGGTTGAGGGCACGCAGCACGAGGCCGCTCATCCGGGAGGGAGTCCCGCTGGTACTATCCTGCTCGCGACTGACCAACTCACCGCTAACAGCTAGGATCCCCTTCAGCCATTCACGTAGGCAGCCCAACGCACCTACTGTCTGCCGAGCTGTTCTTGATCCACGACGCGGACCCCGCGCGGAGGCGTGAAGCGGAAAGCGGACGCGGGCACCGAGACGTTCGCTTGAATAGACGTCAGCGTCACGTTCCGAACCAGCCCGCTCGGCTCCGAGACCTCGAACCTCCGCACCATCGAATTCCCCGTATCGATCCAGACTTTCGCCTTCGAGAACGACTCCCGACCCTTCGGCGTCAGTAGCACCACCCGCGTCTGCCGCCCACCTACCGTCGCCGTTCCGCCGTCGGCGAGGTTGAACCTGGTCCGCGGCGACCGCAGCAGTTGCGACGCCGGATCGAGCCGCTCGGCCTCGCTCCCGCCAGCGGTCATCTTGAGAACCTGACCGGGATTAGTGCTCGGTAGGTAAACCCACACTGCCTTTCCATCCGCGATGATCCTGTCGCCGGCTGGATCGACGAAGGTGATCGCCAGCAGCCCGGGCGCCTTGCGCAGAACGGTGCCGCGGGCGTTGATCCGGTTCCCGGTGAGCGGATTCGTGATAACCTGCGTGAACTGGACGCGCGCTGTCCGCATCTTCGCGTGCTCCGCGGCTGCGCGGTCGACGATGTCGCCGAGCGACTGGGCCTGGGCGCCGGTGGCTGCAGTGGCGACAAGTGCGACCGAAAAAGCGATTGATTTGAGCATTACAAAAGTACCCTGCTAAATGTGCGCCGTTCCGGCGTGCTGGGGTATTTCCCGCCCCACCGCGGTCGCTACGCCGCGGAGCTCTTCCATGAGCGCTGCGAACTGCTCGGGGTAGAGCGATTGCACGCCATCCGAAAGGGCGCGATCCGGCTCGGGATGCACCTCGATCAACAGGCCGTCAGCGCCTGCCGCGAGCGCGGCGCGAGCCATCGGGCCGACCTTGTCGCGATGTCCCGTGCCGTGGCTGGGGTCGGCGACGATCGGCAGGTGCGACAGGTTATGAACCGTCGGGATCGCGCTCAGATCGAGCATGTTCCGCGTGGCCGTATCGAAGCTTCGCACTCCGCGCTCACAGAGTATCACCTGGCCGTTGCCCTCGGCCAGGATGTACTCGGCGCTCAGCAGAAGGTCGTGAATGGTCGCGGCCATTCCGCGCTTGAGGAGCACGGGCTTGCCGATGCGCCCCACGGTTTTCAGTAGAGAATAGTTCTGCATGTTGCGCGCGCCGATCTGGATGCAGTCCGCGACTTCCGCCACCAGATGCGCGCCTTCATCGTCCATCGCTTCAGTGACGATCGCCAGGCCGGTCTCGCGCTTCGCCAGCGCGAGCAGCTCCAGTCCGGCCTTGCCCAGGCCTTGAAACGAATACGGCGAGCTCCGCGGCTTGAACGCGCCGCCGCGCAGAGCGGACGCACCGGCGTCGCGCACCGCCACGGCCGCGGCGACGATCTGCTGCTCGGACTCAACCGAGCACGGACCGGCCACTACGGGCGCAGTGTCACCCCCGAACGAAACCCCAGGCGCGATCGTGACCACCGTGTTCTCGGGCCGCCACTCGCGCGAGACCTGCTTGTACGGCTGCGTGACGTGAATGACCTGCGCGACCCCTGACAGTGCCTGGAGCTGCGAGGAGCTGACCCGCCCGTCGTTACCGACAAGTCCAACGGCGGTGCGCTGCGCGCCGGGCATGGGCCTCGCGCTGTAGCCCATCTCTTCGATCACGGCCACGACCCTGTCAATCTCGGCGCGCGAAGCGCCGTGCTTCATAACAACCAGCATCGCCTATGCGACTAGTGCGGACGTCGAGTCGTCACGCGCTTCTTCGTTCGCGGTCGTCACGCCTTTGCGCTCTCCGGTGAGGCGAACGCTTACCAAAGACGACACTCCCGGCTCCTGCATCGTGACGCCGTAAACGGCGTCCGCGGCCTCGGTCGTGGTGCGCGGGTTGTGCGTGATCACGATGAACTGCGTCTTCATCTTGAACTCGTTGAGCATCCGCACGAACCGGCCGATGTTCTGGTCGTCGAGCGGCGCGTCAACTTCGTCGAGCAGGCAGAATGGGCTCGGCTTGTTGAGGAAGATGCCGAACAGAAGCGACAGAGCCACCAGCGCGCGCTCGCCGCTGGAGAGCAGGTGGATTCGCTGGGTCCGCTTGCCGCGCGGCGACGCATGAATCTCGATGTCTCCCTCGAGCGGCGTGTCGGGGTTTTCCAGGCGAAGATCGCATTCGCCGCCGCCAAATAGCGTGACGAAGATGCGCTGGAAGTTCTCCCGCACGGCAACAAAGGTTGTGAGAAAGAGGTCGCGCGCGGTCACGTCGATCTCGCGAATCGCCTGGTGGAGCGAGGACTTCGCCGACGTGAGATCGTCGCGCTGCGCCGTCAGGAACTCGAGCCGCTTGGATTCCTCATCGTGCTCCTCGATCGCCAGCGGGTTAACCGGGCCGAGCGCGTCGGCCTGCTCGCGCAGCGCGAGAGCTTCGGCGCGCAGGTCGTCGTCGGAAATGTCCAGCGGTTCCGCGGACGCAAGCAGCTCGTCGAGCGGCTTTCTCCATTCCGTTTCGAGGCGCTCGCGGATGCTCGTCTTCTTTCCGGACAGCTCGCTGTAGCGCAGCTCCGCCGCGTGCAGCTCTTCGCGCGTCGCAGATGCGCGCCGGCGGATATCGTCCAGCTTGTGCTCCGCCCGCGTGAGATCCTCGTCGGTCGTTCTCACGCCGAGCTCGGCGGCGGCCATGCGGGCTTCAACGTCTCCGTACGTCGCGTCGCGCGCCTCGAGGTCGAGCTTCGACTTGGCGAGCTGCTCGCCAAGGTGCGCGTCGGACTGCGACAGTGAAGAGAGCTCGTTGACGAGCGATTCCACCCGGGTGGACGCGGACGTCAGTTCCTCGTCCAGATGCCTCTCTCTGTCCTGCGACACCTGGAGCCGCGCTTCGGCCTGAGCCTTGGAAACCTGGGCTTCGGTGCGCCGGTCGCGAGCGGCTTCCTGCTTGCGCTCGGCATCCACCAGCAGTTCGCGCGCTGCCGCGATCTCCGCGTCGCGCTCCTCGGTGTGCTCGCGCTGGGCGAGCAGTTGCGCGTCCACGGTGGCCATGCGCTTCGCGAGATCGCCCCGGCGCTCGTCGATTCTGTTTCGCGCGGCTGCTGCTTCCGCCAGCTCTCTCGCCGCGCGCTGATGCTGTCGGTGGAGCTCGGAGAATCTGTCCTCCGCTTGGCGCGCGTCGCGCGTGGCGGCATCGACGTCCCCGCTCGCGGTCTCAAGCACGGCTTCGGCTGCGGCGAGCGAATGCCGAGCCGCGCGCAAGCGCGCGTCCGACTCAGCGTGGCGCGCGCGGGCTTCGGTGAGCCGGTTGGCGATCTCGCCGATCTCGGCCTTTCGCCGCAGCGGCCCGGGACCGGCGAACGCGCCGGGCAGCCATACGGCTCCGCGCGCATCCACGAACGCCGTTCCTTCGCCAAGCGGCCGGGTCCCGCCCAGGAGCGCGCGGACCCACCGATCGGCGGGTGCCGCGGGGGTCACGCTTCGAATCAGCTCATCAGCCTCGGGCGACGATGCGGCGTCCGGCGCGCGGTCGGCGGGCAGCAGCAGCAGGGGACCGGGGTTCGTGCGCAGGTGCCATTCGCGCACGGCTTCCGCGACGCCCGCATCGCGCACGATGACGGCGTGCACGCCCGCGCCGAGGAATCGCTCCACCAGGCCGGCAGCAGCGGTCCCTGCGGTCATGAAATCGCTGAGAGGGCCTAGCACCGCGCCCGCTCCGAACTGGTCCCGGTCCTCGAGCAGCTTCGCCGCGGCAGGCGCGAGACCCACGCGCTCCGTTTCGAGCGCTTCCAGCGCGTGCATGCGCGCTTCCATCGTCGTCTGCTCCTCGCCGAGGCTCAGCACTTCGGCGCGGGCGAGCGCTTCGGAATCGCGCGCGATCCGTACCGACGAGTCGGCCTCGGCGGCGCCGGCATCCGCGGAGGATGACCTGGTGCGGGCGATCTCAAGCCCGTCGCGCGCGGAATTCATCTCACGCTCGAGACCAGCCGCGGTCTCTCGCAACTGCTGCTCTTCCTGCGACAGCGCCACGAGCCGCTGCTCGAGCTCCCCGATCTCGCGCTCAGCGGCGTCGCGATCCAGGGTAAGCCGATGCAGATGCTCCGAGAGGTCGCGCGCTCTTCGCTCGGCTGCCTCGACGGCAGCGCGCGCAGCGGCCAGCGCGCCGCGCACTTCCTCTTCCGCGCCGACCTGGGCCTGCACGGCGTCGATCGCCACCGTCAGCGCGTACTCGAGCTGTGCGCGATCCTCCGCAGCGGACGCGCGCTCAGCCGCAACCCGCTCCGCGACGGCGCCTCCCTCGCGGTGCTCCTGCTCGGCCTTCTCGCGCCGCATGAGCGCGTGTCGCTGGCGCTCTTCCGAGACCATGATCTCGCGGCGCAGCGCATCGAGCGCGTCCCGTTGCTCTGCGGCGAGCCTGGTCAGCTCGGCGCGCTGCGCCTCCGTGGCGGCGCGCTGGCCGTGCGCGGCGTCGCGCGCCGCTTCAGCGCGGGTGACTTCCGCTTCTGAAAGGGGCGCTGCCTCGCGGAGCTCCGCCACCTTGCCGCCAAGGCCGGCGAATTCGCCCTTCCATGATTCCATCTCTCGCGCAGCGAGCGCGATCTCGACTGTGAAACGGCGCGCCGACAGCTCTTCGGCGCGCTCCGCTTTCTTCCGCTGCCGGGCAAGCGACCGAACCTGCGACTGCACTTCGCCGAGCAGATCGTCGAGACGCGAGAGGTCCAGCGTGGTCTCTTCGAGCCGCCGCTCGGCCGTGCGCTTGCGGTCCCGGTAGAGGCTCACGCCTGCGGCTTCCTCGAACAGCTCGCGCCGCTCGTCGGGCTTGTCCGAAAGCAGCGCGTCGATCATGCGCGACTCAATCACAACCCCGGCGTCGGCCCCGAGTCCGGTGCCGCGCATCATGTCGTGAATGTCGCGGAGCCTGCAAGCTGAGCGGTTCAGAAAGTATTCGCTCTCGCCGGAGCGGCTCAGCCGCCGCGTAATGACCACTTCACGGAAGGGGACGGCGAGGCCGCCGTCCTCGTTCTCGAAATGCAGCGACACTTCCGCGATGTTGACCGGCCGTCTGGCGGACGAGCCCTGGAAGATGACCTCTTCCATTTTTGCGCCGCGGAGGGCCCTCGCGCGCTGCTCGCCGAGCACCCAGCGCACCGCGTCGGAGACGTTGGATTTTCCGCAGCCGTTTGGACCGACGATCGCGGTAACGCCCGCATCAAAGCTGAACTCCGTCTGATCGGCGAACGATTTGAACCCTTGCAGCTCGAGCTTGGTCAGACGCACTAAGGAGTTCTCCCTTTTCGATATACGAGCAGCGTCCGGGTCCCGGCGGAACGCAAGGAATCCTGCAGAACCGCGGCGTCGGACGGCGTTGCGAACGCGCCAGCGTACACCAGCGCGTTTCCTTCAGGTTGCGCGAGCGCGTACACTGGGAGCCCGCGTGACAGCGACCTCTCCAGCGCCGTCGGCACTCCTCCGACAGTGGGCACGCTGTCTACGAGGAGCGCGAAAGGCACACGGACGACGAATCCCGCCGCTTCGCCGACAAGGCGTGAGCGACGAACAGCAGCGAGCAGCGAGTCCGCGCTACGGATGTCAGTGTACGCGCCTCCGACGACACGATACCAGGTGACGCGGTCGGGCCCGACAGGCACCGGCGAGATCGTTCCGGCCGGAACCTCTTTGAGCTTGCCGCGCAGCTCAAAATTAGCACCTTCGAGAGTGTTTGCCGCGAGAAATTGCACCGCGTACGCAGACGAGATCGCGGAGTCGGCGGGGTTCGCGGCGATCACGCTGTCGGCGGCTGGAGCCGCGGGAACGCGGAGCGGGGCCGGCGCGGCGGCGCGCGTTTCCTCCTCGGGAGCGGACCGCGTGACAATGGCCGCCATCGCCGCCAGAACGACGACCAGCGCCGCCAGTCCCGCCGCCGCATACGCGCGGTGCGACATCCCGGAGGGCATGAGCTGCGGATCCTCGGCGGGGACCTCCCGCGTGGGCGCCGAGCGCCTGGTGTGCGCAGGGCTATTCGGCGAGGGCATCCTCTTGAGCACGAGAAAGGGTGGTGGTGGCCCCATGAGGGCGGTTCCGGCCACGATCGCGCCGTCCATGCTGTCCACGAGCGCCCGAAGCGCCGGCGCGGACGCTGAGGCGACGACGAGCAGCAGCGATCCCTGCTTGCGAAACTTCCGCGCGAGGGTTGGCCACCGACTGCTCTCGTACACTCCCTCCTGCCGCACGTCGTCGCTTCCGCTGGGAAGGATTCCGAGCCGCGGCGACCCCGGGACGGGCCGCTCGAGCCTTTCGAAGGAGACGCCGTACAGGATGGCCTCGGTGACGCCGTCGAGGTTCCAGTCATCGAGCAGCGCCTTCAGCGGGGCAACGTCACCGCTTAGATCGGCGATGGTGACCTTGCGCCGCTCGGAGGCCACGCGGGCCAGTCCGAGCGCCACCTCGGCTGCCACTTCATCGGTTTCGCCACAGACGACGACGGCATGAAAGCCATCAAGCACGGACGCGTTGGCGCTGCCGGCCTCTTCCCAGCTCCGGCCCGAGCGGCGACCGCGCATGGCGCTCAAGGTTCGCCTTGGTACACCCAGTAGGGGCGTCCGGACTCCCGTCCAACGCGATCGGCTTCCGCGCGAATGGCGAACGGACCGGCGATCACGCGGTACACCCGCGTGCCGGCCGTCTCCGTCGCAACCACTCGCACGGACGAGCTTCGAAGCGAGATCTCCCGCGCGGCGGCGACAGCGGCCGATTCGGAAAGAAGCGCGGCGAACGACACCGTGTAGCCTCCGGGCGCAGGCGCCGGCTGGGATGGTTCCGGCAATTGCTGCGGAGCCGGCTCCGCGGGCGTCGCCATCGCGGCGGAGTCGATGAGCAGCGTCTCCGGCCGGGCGAATTCCACGGGCCTGTCGAGTCCCGCAGCACGCGCGCGAAAGCCATTCCAGGAAGTGAAGTACCAGAAGTCCCGTCCGCCACCTTCGATCGTTCGCACCGATTGCAACGATTCAGGCTCGATGATCCGGACGTCGCGCCCTCGCAGCGTCGCGACGGCGCCATCTGGAGCGACTGCGGGGAGGTCGCTCTTCCACTCGGTCACGATGCTGCCGACGAGGCGATTCGTTCCCACCGCGATCATCCACGCGGAGTCGCCCGACGCGGATCGCACAAGCAGATACCGGCCGAGCGGATCCATTCTCAGTTCGCGGGGCTGCGCGGGAAGGTCGATCGTGGCGCTTATCCGGCCGGTGTACCGGTCGATCACGCCGAGTTCTTTGCTGTCGCTGTTCGCGACGTAGACCCGGTCGCCACTCGGCGTCGGGGCCACGGATATCACCGGCGTTCGGAAGCGTACGCTCCGCACGACAGACAGATCGCGGCCGTCCAATCCTATCAGCGCGGTGTCCGTCATGAAGTAGACGCGGTCTCCGATCTGGTTGCGGAGGGCTGTCCCCGCCAGTGGCAGGTATGCTGTATCGAGAAGTCGCGGATCAGGGGCGCGCATTCTCCACACTGTGGTGCGCTTTCCCTCGCGAGCCGTGACGATCAGCGAGCCATTGGGCTGCGGTATTATGGAGGCAGGCGGGGCGGGCGGCGTGAAATCCCAGTCGCCGGCCGGGGTGAACCGCCGCACCCGCTCGCCTTCGACGGCGTAGATGGCGCTTCCGTCCGCGGACGAGATCGAGGCAAGCTTCGCGCGCGACGCGATGGACACACGAGAGAGTCGCAGGTCGAGCCGCGCCGGGTTGCCGGCGGCGGTCACGAACGAGAGCAGCCCGCCTTCGGGATCGAATGCCAGCGCGCGATCTATCGCCCCGACCGCCGGGCCGCGCCACACGACGGAATCGAGCGCCGGATAGACGTACCCGCGTGCCGCGCCCCCGGCCCGGGGAATCCGGATGACAATCGGGTCGGGACCCCGCATCGTCGAGGTGGACGATTCAGTAGCGGGGCGAGGATCGCGATCGCCGCACGCCGCGAGCAGCAGCGCGAGCGCGAGACCCGCGGCGACGCTATTCAAGGCGCTGTTAACAGCGCCTTAGAAGCTCGGTCCCAACGAAAACGTCCAGTTCCCCTTTGCGTCAGGGAGCGACATCGGAATCGCGTAGTCGAACCGGAGCACCGCGAGCCCGAACAGGTTCATGCGAAGGCCCGCACCCCAGCTTGTCATCGGCACACGATGGATCCTGTAGTCGTACGCGTCGGGCTTGCTGAGCGATACGGTCTGGCCTTTGGTCCACGCGATGCCGGCATCGTAGAACACGACGGCGTCGAGCGGTGGAAGTCCGAAGCTCGGCCCGATATCGAACCGGCGGATCAGCGGGAACCGGAGCTCGGCGTTCGCCACTGCCACGCGGCTGCCGACCAGCTCCGCGGTGTTGCACGAGTTGCCGGACCGGCCGGCCACGTTCTGGCCGAGGAACGAATTGCACTGCGCGGTGCCGCCGTAAAAGTTCGCCCGGTCGTACCCGCGAACGAAGTCAGGGCGGCCGATGTATTTGGGGAACAAATCCTCGTCGCGACCCACGGCGAACGCGCCCAGAATGCGCGACGCGAACGTGAGCGTGTTCGGGATAATCGGGATGTAGCTACGGGCGTCCGCGAGGTAGTCCATTCTGCTGACCGAGCCGAAGCTCGGCGTTACCTCGAGCCGCATGCGCTTGCCGCTGATCGGCCCAGTGTAACCGAAGAATGCGTTGTCGGTGACGAACGCGAGGTTCGGCGAGAAGTAGTTGAGGCTCGGATCTTTTCGCACGGTCTCAATGAAGGGCGCACTCACGAGGCCGCCCGGAAAGATGTCGTACTGGAAGACGAACACTTCGCTCGAAATACTGGTGAACTGCGCGCCGAGCTCGAACCGGGTGAACCGGTTCAAGGGATACATCGAGTTGGCGAACAGGTTTTTCTGGACGTAACGAGCGAACTGCTGCTGGACGGTAAACCCGCCGATGGCCGGCTTCTCGATCAACACCCCGTTGTCCAGCGGGAGAACGATCGGCTGCAGATAGCCGCCGGTCGCGTACTGCAGCCTGCGGCTCATGTTGGTATACGCGACGAAGCCGCTCGCGTCCTGGAGGCGGCCGTTGACGTTCGCGGACGCCGCGATCTGGTGATTGCCCAGCAGATCGCTGAAGATGATCGTCGTGCCGCCCGCGAACCCGCTCGACCCCATGTAGTTCGGGGTGTAGCCGATGTCCGTCTGGGCGATGTAATCCGCGCGGAACGCGGGCTTGTACTTGTATTCCTTGAATCGCGTCGTGTCGGGGAGGGCGAACTCTGGCGTGGCGATGAGCTGGCTGATGCTGGCCGGCCGATCGACTCCTTCGGCCTCTGCCGTGCTGAGCTGCGCCGACTCACGCGAGCCTGCCGGCGCGCGGTACACCGAGCTCTGGTCAGGACGCGTCGGCGCTTCGGGGACGGCTGGGACCGCGGCGACGGCCGTCCTGGTCACGGACGCGGGCGGTGCCGCGCGGAACGGCTCGCCGCGAAGCGAGCGCGGGTTGTTCACCGTCCAGACGCTGTAGTCGCCGTTCTCGTAGTACACCATCGCCAGCCGGTCGGCCTGGCGCGCCCACGAGATCGCGGGGCTGTACTCGGTAATCGCGTTTACGCCGGAGACGACATTCGTGAGCTGGTAGTGCGTCGAGTTGGCGAACTCGTACAGGAACACGTTCGGGATGCCCGTGCGGTCTGATATGAACGCGAACGACTGCCCGTCGGGAGACCATTGCGGGTTCAGATTGTGTCCCGCTTGGCCGGGCAGCAGCGTGACCTGACCGGATGCAACATCCAGAAGGTTCATCTTCCAGCCGCCGACGCGGAGGATGTCGAGGTCCAGCGCACCTCGCTCCGACGCGAACACGACGCGCGTTCCGTCGGGTGACCAGGACGGCTGCAGGTCTCCGTACTTGTCGTTGGTGAGCTGGCGGAAGTTGCTGCCGGCGACGTCCACCATGTACAGGTCGGTGATTCCTCCCTTGGCGCCGCTGAATACGAGCTTGGTATCGTCAGGCGACCACGACGGGCCCATGACGCCGTCGAGTGGAAGGTCGATGCGCTTCAAGGTCCGCTGGTTGCGAACGTCGATAATGTAGAGAACGTCTTTTCCCTGGCGCTGGCCGGTGAAAGCGAGCCGGGTTCCGTCGTTGGAGAAGCTGCTCTGCGAGTACAGGAGCCGTAGCTCCTCGAAATTCGGGTTGGTCGTGCTCTGCACCAGCTTCTTGATCCGCTTTCCGGTTACACCGTCGCCCAACCACAGATCGATGAAGTAATCGCCCCGCTTCGGGTCGCCGTTCGCGAGGAAGGCTACGTACTTGCCGTCGGGAGACAGCGCGGGCGCGAGGAAGATCTCGCCGCGCGTGTTCCGGGGCGTGAGCAGCGGGGAAGCGAAGGCCACGGGGCGGTTGAGCGCGGAGACAGCCGGCAGGTACTTCGTCTGCATCGCCTCGCGCCACTCGTCGCTGAGCTGCTCGGTCGAAATTCCGAGCTCGCGCCTGAAAGCGCGCTCGACGCCGACCGTGGTCACCGCCTGCAACAGCCCGCCGATCGCGTCATCTCCGAATCGCGATCCGATATACTGCCAGAGGGCTTCGCCGAACCGGTACGGGAAGTACTTGTCAGGTCGCTCCGTCATTTGCGCGATGGTCGGCAGTGTGCCGTTCACCACCGCGTCCCTGATCCAGGCCGAGGTAAGCGGGTGCTCGGGGCCGATCGACAGGTACTCCGCCATCCCTTCCATGAACCAGAGCGGGGGATTGAACCGCTGCAGCCGCTCGATGCCCTGGCCGGCTTTTCCGCGCGCGAAGATGTCGTACTGGAAGACGTGAACCAGCTCGTGCGCGAGGACGTGCTCGAAGCTCCGGTAGTCGCCGGTCAGCGGCATGAGCAACCGCTGCCGTGCGGCTTCGGTTACTCCGCCCACTCCCTCGCCGAGGTCGCCAAGAACGTTGTTCTGCCCGAAGTCCGCTCGCGAAGCGAAGAGAATGATCGGCTTCTTTTCGCGGAATTGATGGCCAAGAATAGTCGAAAGCCGTTCGTACGAGCGCTCGGCCATTCTCGCCGCGTCCGTCATCGCGACTTCTTCTTCCGGATAGAAGTGGATCGTGAAGTGATCCGTTTCCAGGACGCGCCACTTGAACTGCCGGTACTGCACCTGGTTCTGCCCGAAGTACTGCTGGGCGGGAGCGGATGTGGCGGCCATCGCGATGGCCGCGAGCACGAGAGTGATCCTGAGCTTCATTGCAACGCCCCCTCGGGACTGATCTCGATCGCTTCCGCGTCGCTCCAGAGACGTTCCAGCTGGTAAAAGGAGCGCAGCGTCGGGTGAAAGAGATGAACCACGAAATCAACGTAATCCAGCAAAACCCAACGACCCTGTTCCAATCCCTCGACGTGGTGCACCTGAATGCCTTCTTTCTTTAGTTCGGCGACGACATGCTCGCCGACCGATCGGACGTGTGTGTCTGACGTCCCGCTCGCGATGACGAAGCAGTCCGTCATGTCGGTCACTTTTCTCAGGTCCAGCAGTATCACGTCGTTCGCTTTCATGTCGAGGCAGTGCGCCACGGCGCGTTGCGCTGCTGCTACGGCGGAAGGATCGGTTGAAGCCATTCAACAGGTTCGAGAGTTGGCCACGGGACGGTTCCCGCCAGCTAAGGTATTGCCCGATCGACCAAAATGTTCCGGGCGAAGGGCATTACGCATATGCCACGCCAGTTTATGCGCGTCTGATTACTGCTTGATCACCCAAACCTTGATCTCCGCGCGCACGTCGGCGTGGAGCCGGATCGGCACCCGGTAAACACCAAGCCCCTTTATGGGCTCGTGCAGGTCGATCTGGCGCTTTTCGATCTTGAATCCCTGGGCTTCGAGCTGGTGTGCTATGTCAGCCGTCGTGACCGAGCCGAACAGCTTTCCCTCTTCGCCCACGCGGGCTGAGAAGGTCAGCGAAACGGGCTCCATCTGCTTGGCGAGCTCTTCGGCTGCCTCGCGACGCGAGCTTTCCGCCGCCTCGAGCCGCTCGCGCTCCTGCTCCATGCGCTTCTTGTTGCCGGCCGTCGCCTCGTAGGCGAAGCCGCGGGGGAGGAGATAGTTGCGCGCAAACCCGGCCGAGACGTTCACGATGTCGCCCGGGTGGCCGAGGTTATCGACTGCTTGTCTGAGGATGATTTCCATTGGAGACTCTATACTGAGGTTAGTGGTAGTGGAATTTGCTGATCACTTTTATGCCGCCTTCGCCCGGCTGCGCCAATCCAGCCACGTGTCGCTCAAGCCGAGAGCGCCGAGCGCGGGCGGAAAGAGCGAAAAAAGAACTGCCAGAACGACGAACACTCCGCCTTTCGTGACCCAGGCCAGTACGCCGAGGCCGCGGACGAAATAGAGCATGGCGAAAAATACGACCAGATTGAGGCCGATCGCCTGGGCCTCCGCGAACGCAGGGAGCAGCAGAACCACCAGGCCCACGGCCAAGCCCCAGACCAACTGGTCGTTGAAGCGGAATTCGCGCAGCGGAGCCAGCGCCGGGCCTATCCGGACGCGGCTCAACCGCTGGTACATAGCCCATCCGATCGCCAGCGCTGCGAGCGTCTGCAACGCCAGCAGCGCGGGCGCCAGCAGCCCCGAGAGCTGGGGTGCCAGGCGCAGCCGCTCCTTCGTCTCTGCCAGGCTTTGGGCCACGGCCTCCGAATTCGTGGCCGCCCCGACCAGCGCGTCCGCGCCCCCGTCGAACGCTTCGAGCGTCGCCTGATTTCTGGTGACGTACTCGCCCGAAACGATGAGCTGCAACCGCTCGAACGAACCGGCGCCCGCGCCAAGCGCCGCGAGAGCGACCACAAAGCTGGCGAGCACGGTCATCAGCGCTCGCTGGAAGAACGGCCGGTCACCGCCCAGAACGGCGGTCAGGCCGAAAATGCCGGCCACGAGCAGAATCCAGCCCCGCTCGAGCCAGAAATACGCGTCGCCATCCGGCGGTGTCCGCAAGAGCAGCAGCACCGCGGCCAGCAGCCAGACGAGGGCCGCCGCGATCGGCGCGCCGCGGATCCACCCGATGATCGCGCAGGCAGCGATTATCGTCGTGAGCAGGACGGGCCAGGCTTTCACGGGCGCGTAAAAGCCGAGCACTGGGATCGCGCTCACGATGATAAAAGCGAAGAGCGCGAAGACGAGTCCGCGCCAGCGCAGCTTCCGGGGTTCCGGTGCGGGCGCGGCGGTCATCTCAGGCGGTGTGACCCCTCGTATACGGTATGAGCGCGAGGAAGCGCGCGCGTTTGACGGCGGTCGCGAGCTGGCGCTGATGCCGCGCGCAGGTACCGCTCAGCCGGCTCGGGAGGATCTTGCCGTGGTCGGTGATGAACCGTCCGAGCGTGCGGTCGTCCTTGTAGTCGATGAACCGTACGCGCGTCTCGCAGAACGGGCATGACTTCTGTGGGCGTCTCATGGATTAATCCTCGTCGTCGTCGTCATCGTCACGCCGAAGCGCGGCGGCCGCCATGTCTTCCTCGCTCATCGCCGGCGCACCGACTTCGTGCTGGTGCAGGCTGATCAGGTGACGGACGAGTCCGTCGTCGAGCTTGAGCGCGCGCTCGTACTCGGGAAGCGTGGTCGGGTCGGCCTCGAAGCGCGCGATCGCGTAGTAGCCGTTCTCTTTCTGGCCGATGGAGTACGCGAGCTGACGGCGACCCCAGTGGTCGACGTTGATGTCGCCTTCGATGTTGAGCAGTGAATGGAAGCGCTCGAGCTTCTCATTGATGGCGGCGTCTTCGAGCGTGGAGTCGAAGATGTAAACCGCCTCGTATGCACGGGGCATGATGGCAAACCTCCCTTCGGTCATGGATCCGTCCCCCGCTGCTTGCCGGCGCGGGGGAAGGGTGAGTTTTGGGCCTTGGTCAGGCCGGGTAGAATGTTGAAGTTATCCTATTTCGAGATGAAAAGCCATTGACCGCATGCGGCCACAGTGGGTCAGTTTCGCAACGTTGACCTGCGGTTGCGGACTGAGGATCCTTGCGGCCTCAGGACTTGACGGCCATTGCGGATCGGCGATTCAGTGAGGACTGAGGATGAGCGGAACGGGGATCCCGCGAATCTCTTCTACGGGGCTTGGCGGTCCTCGAGCGTCGTCTCGCCAAAGACTGGAATCTGCGGATTTGTAGCCCGCGAACCTTTGGCAGGGACAGGGATCCGGTGAGCCGTGCCGAAGGCTCTGCTGAAAGGTGTCGTTTTATGCTTTCTCCGCGGTCCTCACTTAATCGCCGATCCGCAATGGCGGTTAGTCCTGAGGCCGCAAAGTCCTCGATCCTCAATCCGAAGTCGCCAGCACACGGCCAAACTGACCCACCACTCATGCGGCTGCTGGGATTTTGACGGGGGATCCCTAGGTCTGTGGGGGGGTGAGTGAACAAGTCAGCCGTGAGTGGGAAGCGGGCTGCGGGACTGCGAAGTGCGCAGTCGCACCATTACCAACTATTCACAGACGACTGAAACTCCGTTGGTTTCACTTCCGACTGTGAACCGATCAGTTCTCTCACCCCTCGCAGACTAGGATCCCGCCGTCCCTCGCTCGTGGCCCGCGCCATCGATTGACGCCGCTATGATGCGGGACATCACGATCTCGACCAGCGGCCGCACCACGTCGGCTGCCGGGCGGACGTGGCCCCCGGGAAGCTCGATCAGCTCCTTCGGCTCCCGGGCAGCGCGGAAGAGGGAATGCATGGCGCGCTGGGGGATCCGGTCGTCGTCCGCGGCGTTGATCATGATGAAAGGCCGCGGACTGATGTTTCCCACCCAGCGCTCGGGCCGCATTCGCGGCCCCGCGACGGCGATCGTCGCCAATCCGGCTGCCAGGTACCGCGCTGGTGCGAAGCGGATCGTTTCGCGCAGGTTGTACTCCAGCGGAGTGAAGGAGCCCCCCGAGCCGTGCAACGCCCACGCCCGGGTCACGCGCGGATCCATGGCGCTTGCGATGACCACGAACGGAACGCCGAGGCTCACTCCGATTGCCTCTACCTGACCGCTGTCGATGTCCGGCCTCGCGAGCAGATAGTCGAGCGAGAGCATCAGCGCTGCCGGCGTATCGAAGAAGGCCTGCCGTATGTGCGGGATGGCGCGAACAACGCCCGATCCTGCCGGCCGTGGATCGCCCGCGTAGGGGTACGAGAGGGCCACGGCCAGGACGCCCCGCGTATTCTCCAACAGGCGCACCGCGTCCTGCCCCGTGTTGCGTCCACCGAGCAGGAGCGCGAGCGGGAGCCGCACGGCGGAGTCGGCGACGTGCTGCTTGATCGTCATGCTGACCGTGAGCCCGCTGGTGCTCTCGAGCCGCACGACCTGCACGTAGTGCGAGTCGGCGCGTTCCCGTGGCTCTTCGTGCGCGGCGGCAAGCGCGCCGCGCCGCTCCAGGATTCGGGGAGTCGGATCGCGCAACAGCCATGCGGCGCCTGCGGCCGCGGCCACGATGAGGGCCAGCACGGCCACATCCCCGTGACCACGGCGCGGGCCGGATCTCACCTTCGCCGCTGTCACCATCAGGACAGGGTGCATGGGCGCTCTCACGGAAAGGCTAGTTGCCGGCCGCGCTCCCGAATCGCGGATTCACGACGTTGCTGAATATCGAGCCGAATGTGTAAGACATGCCGGCTCCCACAAAATACTGGTAGGACGTGGCGAGCTGGCGGCGCCGCAGAAGCACCTCCTCATCGGTCGCGCCGCCCTTGGCCGGATAAAGCTGGTCGCGGAGGAGCGAAACGTATCCGAAGAGGTTCAGGCTCAAGCCGCGAAAGAGACGGACATCGAACTCGGGGTTGAAGAAGAGCCGGTTTTTGGCTGGGTCGTCCAGCAGCGCGCGCCCTTCGAGCGAGATGCTCAACGATCCCCAGGGCTGGCGCGTGTCAAGAGACGCGAACAGGGAGTAGTCGCCGCGGGTCTCCGTGATCCTGTCGAAGATCGTCGTGTCCTCGCAGCGATAGTGCGTTCCTCCGATCGCGTACTGCAGCCGGAGCTGTCGCCGCGTGGACTCCGCGTACGGGAAGATGTTGTATTCGACCGCGGGCGCGAAGCGAAAGGCGAGCTTCTGGTTCTAAAAAGTGGAAGCGGTGATCGAAGCTCGCTGGCCCGCGGAGCTCGGCCGATCGCGTCGTGAGAGTCAGCCGTTTCGCCGCGCTCCCGCCTCGTTCGCCATACGCTCGGCAAGGTCCGTTCGCTGCGCCTGGGCTGGTTGTAGCTAACCATCATGTCCTCTCGGCCGCGTGTGCCTGGCTTACCGGTGTCTTGATCCCGCGCTGGTTGAAGTACCGCCGCAGCGCGAGCTGGTCCGACAGACGGTCCGCGAGCGCGACGTACCCGTCCGGCCTCACCAGGTAGAGCGCGCCGCGCTCCACCCCGGTCGCCTCCATGCCCTCGTCCCAGGCAAAGAAGTGCAGGGGAAGACCCAGGTCCGCGCACGCTTCGGCGAGTCCGCCGCGCACTTCGCCGTACACATGAACCTGCCACTCGAGCGTGGTCAGCGGCGCGAAGTTGTCCGGGCCATCCAGTCCGCTAATCCATGGCAGCCGGTCTCCGCCATGAACGTCCTGCGTAACACCCTGGCTGAGTGTGCTCCCCCGATAATTCACCCCCACCTGCGACACCGTGCGAAACAGAAAGTCTCTCATCGCGGACGACCTGAAGAGCAGCGGCGCGAGACGCGGTACTACGCGCGTGCGGGCGAAGCGCGCGATGTGGCCGCGCCTGGTCACGACCGTGAACAGGCGATCCGTCGTAGCGACGAGCCGACGCGCGAACGTAATGCGCTCGGGCTCGTACGAAGCGAGCAGCGACGGCGATGCGCGGCCACTCACAACCGCGGCGAGCTTCCAGGCGAGATTCACCGCGTCGCCGATGCCGGTGTTCATTCCCTGGCCGCCGACCGGGCTGTGAATGTGCGCCGCATCGCCGAGCAGGAAGACGCGCCCGCCGCGAAAGCTGTTGGCCACGCGGTGATGCACGCGGTACGTCGAGAACCAGTTCACCTTCGTGACGGTCAGGCCCAGGTGTTCGATCGCCTTGCCGCCGACGTCGTCGAACGAAAGCTGCTCGCCGCGGCCCCCGAGCCCGGTTGCATTTCCCACCAGTCGCAGGCGACCCTTTGGACGCAGCGGAAACACTAGCAGAAAGTCCGAGTCCTCCAGGTCGATGTGGAGCTCGTCGTTTACCGCCGAGCCGTCGGCTTCCACGTCCGCGACGTAATAGAGGCCCGCGTACGTCCCGCCAGGGAAGCCGATTTCAAGAACGTCGCGAACAGTCGAAGACGCCCCGTCGCAGCCGGCGAGATAGCTCGCTTCACAGATTTCCCTTGAGCCGTCGGGGAGCGCGAGCGATGCGCGAACCATCTGGTCGTCCTGTTCGAAGCCGACCAGCTCCGTCCGGCGCTCGACGTGAACGCCGAGCTTCTCCAACTGTTCGATCAGCAGTCGCTCGTGCGCATCCTGCGGAAAAACGAGAGCGAAGGGGAAGGGCGTCTGTCCCTCGCCGATGACGCTGAGCGGAACTCGAGTCGCCGGCTTGCCCCTTACCCGGAGATTCAGCGCAGCGATCGAAACGCCGCCCTCGACGAGCAGGTCCGCAATGCCGAGCTGTCTATAGAACTCGAGCGTGCGCGCCTGGACGGCGAGAGCGCGGGACGTCGTGCCCGGTTCGGCAGTCTTGTCGATGATGCGCACTGTCACCCCTTTGCGCGCAAGCCAGAGCGCCAGCGCCAATCCGGTCGGGCCTGCGCCGGCGATTAGAACCGGAGTGTTGCGGCGATCCTCGGTCATAGGGCTAGAGCTATACCTGCGATTCCCACAACGGCGACCAGCGCCACACCGGGGATGGCGAAGCGGAGCCAACGTCCGTAGCTCACCTTCGCTCCGAGCAGCATCGCGAGCAGAGCGCCGTTGGTCGGCGTGATCATGTCCATGAGTCCCGCGCCCGTCTGGTACGCGATCACGGCGGCGTCGCGACCGATGCCGAGCAGGTCGGAGAGCGGCGCCATGATCGGCATCGTGAGAACCGCCTGCCCGCTGACAGACGGAACCGGCACATGCAGGAGCGCGTGCACGGGAATCATCATCAGCGCGGCGGCGAAGCCGGGGAGGTGCGCGAGCGGAGTCGCGAGTCCATGGACGATCGTATCGATCACGCGCCCGTCGGTGAATACGACGCTTATCGCGCGAGCGACCCCGACGAACAGCGCGGCCGCGAGCATCGCTTCCATTCCCTTCAGAAACGCGGCCGCGGTGTCGGAGAGACTTCGTCCGGATACGAGTCCCACCGCGAAGCCGGCGACGAGAAAGAGCGCGGAAAGTTCGTTGAATCCCCAGTCGTAACGGACAACGCCGATGACGTAGGGCACAAACGGTACGATCACGATCGCCAGCAGGACGGCGTCGCGGAGCGTAGCGCGCTCAGCGGGCTCAGCGGGCGCAGCGCTCACTTCCGTAAGGACGTCGTCGCGCTTCGCCATCAACAGGGTCCACGCGATCCAGACCGCTACGGCGGCGGCGAACAGGCTGAACCGGAGCGCGGGCTGCGACAGCGGAGGAAGCTCGGCGAAGCGGAGCGCGATGCCGGTCTGAAAGGGATTCGTCGGTCCGAACGCGGACCCGACCACGGCTGCTCCCACGCTCATTGCCAGAGCCGTAATCGCTCCGAAGCCCAGCCCCTGACTCAGGACGACGAGCACGGGGATGAGCGCGATGATCTCCTCGTGCATGTTCTCCAGAGCTCCAAAGATCGCGAACGCGATGCTTACTACGATTACGACGGTTCGGGGGCGGCGCGTGCGGCCCACGAGCGAGCCTACGAGACGCGCGAGCGCGCCGGTCGCGTCGAGTAGAGCGAAGGCGCCGCCGACGAACAGGATGGTGACGATCACGTCTGCGCCGGCGATGATCCCGCGCGGCACGGAGAGGAGCGCGTCCTTTATGCCGACCGGCGCGGCCTCGGCGGGCGCGTATGTACCGGGGATCACGACTTCACGTCCGGAGGCGGGGTCGGCTCGGCGCTGGTACGCGCCGGCTGGGAGAACCCATGTCAGCATCGCCGCGATGCCTACGGCGGCGAGCAGCAGTACGAGAGGGTGGGGCAATTGCAGGCGCATGCAGGCTAGACTATGGCTT
>JBPCJJ010000114.1:0-9984 GCA_051005405.1 Gemmatimonadaceae bacterium
CATCAGTGTAGTCTGAGCGTTCCGCAATAGCGAACCGGCGGGGCAAGCGCTTGGGGGCGCGTACTCGCCCGAAGGGCGCCGGAGCAGGTCCGCGCGGAACCTCGGTGGCTCCCTAACACAAACGCCCGGCAAAGTGCCGGGCGTTAATGGTGCCGCAATATCAAAATTTTAAACATCTCACGTTTAATCGGGACGGCGGGATTTGAACCCGCGGCCCCCTGAACCCCATTCAGGTGCGCTACCGGGCTGCGCCACGTCCCGTCCGCCGCTTGCACGGACAGACACTAAAGATACACCGCCGGCAACCAACCCTCAATGCGGCGGCGCTCCCGCCGAGGCCGACGCGGCCAGGCCCTTGACGTAGGCCTCAAAGTCATCGTGCATGATCTTTACCGACGGGTTGCTGATCATCTTCTGGAACGACTCCTCCCGGGCCACCTGCCGCATTCGCTGCACCCAGGAATCGTAGTACTCGTCAGAGAGCTGTTTCTGGTCGTGCGCGTACCAGGCGATCTCGAACAACGAAAGCTGCATCATATTCAGAAAATATTCCTGAATCTCGCGGTCCGAGTGGAGGTTCTTGATGTCCTGCGGGTGCACCTTGGCTAGCGACGGGTCCTGCACCCGAAGGTGACGCAGATGGTACTGGAGCTCCACGAGCTTGGAAAAATTCGCGACGAGCTGCGCCTTGCGCGTAGAGCGGAACTGGATCGCGGCATACAGCAGTCCGCCAGCGATAGCGACAGAGGAGAGCGCTTGCAGGGTAACCTGCACGAGTATGATGTTCTCTTGCATCGGCCCCGAAGTTAAATGGCGATCTTGCCGACGAGCTTTCCGACGAAGAACGGACCGAACTCGGCGTACTCCGCGCTCACCTCGTCGAACCGCATGTCGGTCACGAGCTTCTTGAAGTCGATCGGATCCCCGGCGAACAGCGTCACCCCCCACTCCCACTCGCTGAACCCGATCGCGCCAGTGATCACCTGCTGTATCCGTCCGGCGTAGCGCCGGCCTGTCTCGCCGTGCGTCCGCATGAGCTGGCTCCGCTCGTCCAGCGTCAACGCATACCAGTTCTGTCCCGGCTGGCGCCGCTTCGACATGGGGTAAAAGCACACGTACGGCATGTCAGCCGGAACCGGCGGATACAACCGCCGCTGAACGTGCGCACTCGACCGCTCCCCTTCCCGCCTCCTGTCGAGCTCCTCGCGGTACTTGTCGTCGCCAACTTCTCCGCCGCGATCCGCGGCGGCGCGCGCGAGCTCGGCGGTGACGTGGTACAGCCCGGCCTCGGTAACGCTCACCATCGTGAAAACATCTTCAAGCCCGCCGAATGCGTCGTCCTCGCGCATTACCGTCCGCACGCCAGCCAGATCGTCGAAGGATGCGCGGAAATGCATCGCGAGAAAATCGCCGGGACTGGTCGTAAGCTCCACCAGAGCGCTCCATCCGGACGATGCCTCGCGTCCAAGCTTCGACACGCTCGCGAAGGCAGCGGCTAACGTGTCACGGTAGTTCGCGTCACCCGCGGCGCTGATGCGCAGCACCTGGTGCAGGGCGTACCATCCTTCGAGCGTCTCCGGCGGATGAGCGGTCACAGTCATGCGGTTCCGAAGGCAAGGTCCAATGAAATAGTGCGGTACAACACATATATGGCGACGAGGATCAGCATGACGGCGAAGCCCTGCTTGAGCCTCGCCTGCGGGACACGGTCGGACCAGAATGAGCCAACGACGGTGCCGCCCGCAGCCAGCAAAGTAAACGTGGCCACGAGTGTCCAGTCGATCTCGATTCGGCCGAGATAGCCCGCGAATCCGCTCAACGCATTCATCGCGATGATCACGAGCGAAGTGCCGACCGCGAGCCGCATGGGGAGGCGCGCGATAAGCACGAGAGCAGGCACGATAATGAAGCCGCCGCCCACGCCGATCACCGCGGTGAGCACGCCTACGCTCAGGCCCAGCGTGACCAGCAGCACGGCCATCGCGGCGTCCATCTTCTGCCCGCCGCTGGCTTCCGCAGGCGGAGCTACTCGCTCAGCCCGCGCGCTCCGCAGGATCATGACCGCCGACGTGAGTAGCACCAGGCCAAAGCCAACGAGCTGCAGACGCCCCGGTATCAGCGTGGCGAGATAAGCCCCGAAGAACGCCCCGACCATCGTCGCGGGTCCGAACACCGCCGCGACACGAAAGGACACCGACGTGCCCCTCAGTCGCGTGAGCATCGCCACGAGCGCGGTGGCGCCCACAACGCCGAGGCTCATCGCTATCGCTGGCTTGGGCGCGACGCCGAGCACGTAAACGAAAATCGGGACCGTCAGCACCGATCCACCGGCGCCGAGCAGTCCCATCGAGATGCCGACGACGACCGCGAGCACCGCCCCGAGGGCGTTCACCAGCTTTCAGGCGGGCGCGACGGCGTTCGCTATTCGGTCCACCAGCGCGCGCAGCTCTACCACATCGTAGGGCTTTGCCAGCGTTCCGCCGAGCGAGCAGTCGCGTATCTCGCGCTCGTGCTCAGCCAGGTTACCGCTCGTGAGGACGAAACGGTGGGACAGCGCCGGCGCTTCGGTCCTGATTCGCTGGCAGAGCTCGATGCCGGTCATTCCGGGCATCTTGATGTCACAGATGATCACGGCATAGCGATCTTCCGCGCCGGCCGAAACGAGCAGAGGTAACGCCTCGATGGCGCTCGGAACGTCGTACACCGTCCAGCCAAAGCGCTCGAGGTAACGGCGCAGCGCGCGCCGGATCGAATCCTCGTCGTCAATGACGAGAGCAGTCTGCGTTCCCCCGGATAACGTGGCGGCTTGCGCGTCCTGCGCGGCCTGCCCGGTGCCCGACACCGCAGCCGCAGTCGCCGGAGCCGGGGCCGGGGCGGAGGCGAGGGCAACATCGCGATTCGACGCCACCGGAAGCCTGACGGTGAATCTGGCTCCGCTGCTGCCTTCGGCGGCGTACGACCTGTTCTCGGCCACGATCGTTCCCTCATAGTGCTCGACGATGCCTACGGACAGCGACAGGCCGAGCCCGGTCCCCTTCCCGGCGGTTTTCGTCGTGTAGAACGGCTCGAAGATATGGGCCAGCACGTCCGAAGCGATGCCCGGGCCGTTGTCCTCCACGACGATCTCGCAGAACCCGCCCACGATGCGCCCCCGCACCGCGACGATTCCCCCGGCTCCGGCCGCCTGCGCCGCGTTCAGGACGATGTTGGTGATGACCTGACCGAAGCCGGCCCGATCAACCTCGACCGGCTCCATGTTCGGCGCGATCCCGATCTCCAGCCTCGCGCCAATGAGCTCGATCTGTAGTCTGGCCGTCGCCAGCGCTTCGGCCAGCGCGGCCGAAGGAAGAATGCGCTCGTGCTTCCGCTCGCTGCCGGACCTGACAAATGAGGCGAGGTCGCGCACGATCGTGCGAGCGCGATGAGCCTGCTGCCGGATGATGCCGAGCGATTCACGGTCATCGGGCGACGCTTCGTGGCCATCGAGCAGGTCGTCGGCCGTCGTAAGAATCGCCGTCAGGGGATTGTTGAGCTCGTGCGCGACTCCTGATACAAGACGACCCAGCGCCTGGATCCGAAGGGCCTGGGCGAGCTCGTTTCGCAGGCGCTCTCTCTCGCGTTCCGCGGCCTTGTCCCGGGTGACGTCTCTCGCGATCAGCAGCATGCCCGCACCGCTGTCGCCGTCGGGAATGGGGGTCAATGTGCCGGACAGCCACCGTTCTGACCCGCCGGCGTGGACGTAGCTCCCTTCAATCGGAATGCGCGATCCCAGCCGGACGAATTCGATCTGTCGCTCCAGAGTGGCGCTGAACGACGGCGTCGCGAGCATGGTGAGGTTCGCGCCGAGAAGGTGCTCACGCGCATAGCCGGTCTGCTCACGCACGGCGTCGTTGACGCGGAGAATGCGGCCGCTCTGATCGAGCGTCGCGATCATGTCGGACGCGGCCTCCAGCACCAGACTGTGGCTCTGTTCGGATCTTCGAATCGCCGCGACCAGTGATTGCTGGACCATCAACGCCAGCCCCATCGTGGTCGCCGCCACTACCAGGGTCGTGAGTCCGAGCTGGTAGTTGCCCGCATAATCGGGGATCCCGAAAAACGGCGGGCGGCTGATCTCCCCGGACACTTCCCCCAGAACCAGGAAAGCAAAACCCGCGATGGCGCAGCCAGCTACCCGTAGCGCGTTGCGCAGCGGGAGCATCGAGGCCGCGACCATCACGAGGAAGAGATAGAAGGCGGTCGCCATCCACATCGCGCCGCCAAGGAAAAAAGCGCAGGCGGACACAAACAACGTGTCGGCGCAGAAGGCCAGCGTGGCGACACGGAGCATCGAGCGCTCCGACGTCTGGCGCGACAAGAGCCGCTCGGTCGCCTTGATCACCCCGAGCCAAACAAGAAGAATCGCCGGCGGTTGCCACGGAAACAGATTCAGCGCGGCAAGGACCGTGGTCAGCGCCAGAAACGACGCGATGATGAATGCGCGCCGCCGGTTGTCGAATCCGGGTAGCAGGAGTGTCTGCCGCTGCGCCAACAGCTTAGTCGGTCACGTCGCTGCCGTTTCCGCCTCGCCGCCGCCGTGAATCTTCCGCGCCAGGTGGCTCTCCACGAACATGAGACCGCTCTCGCCCGCGCGGCGAACCATGCGCAGCAGCATGTCCATGCTGGACACCTCCTCGAGCTGCTCGTTCACGAACCATTCGAGAAAGTTACGGGTCAGATGCTCGTTCTGCTTGATCGCGAGATCCATGAGATCGTTGATCTGCTTGGTGACCTTGAGCTCCCAATCGAGCGAGAGCTGCACGGCCTCCTCGGCGGACTTGAACGCCGGGCGCGGAGCCGGGATCGACGGGATCGCGAGCGTCCCGTCCGCATCCACGATATACTGCACGATCTTCATCGCGTGGGCGCGCTCTTCGTCGGACTGCCGCTGGAAGTGGTGCGCCAGCTCCGGGAGCCCTTCCTGGGAGAAATACGAGGAGATGGCCACATACTGCAACGATGCGCCGAACTCGTGTCCCACCTGGGCATTCAGCGCGTCAACGGTTTCCTTGCTGATCATCATGGCTCGACGGGTAAAGGTTTGACGATGTCAAAGCTAGTCGCTTCCGCCGGGACGTGGGCGAGGCGGTCGTTCGGCTCCCCCCCCTGCCTCCCGCTGCTCGGCGCCTGCAATGAGCGCCCCGGCCGCACGGTCACGGAAGGCGCGAATCCCACGCCTCCCCTCTCCGCGTTGATGGGCGCCGAAGTGCTCATCGGCGCCGGCGATATCGCATCGTGCAGCTCGAGGGGCGACGAAGCGACCGCCGCGCTGCTGGACAGCATCCCCGGCACGGTGTTCACGGCTGGCGACAACGTTTACCCGAACGGGACGGTCGAGCGATACCGCCGGTGCTATGGTCCGTCGTGGGGACGCCATCTGGCCCGCACGTACCCCGCGCCGGGCAACCATGATTACAGGATCAGCAACGGAGCCGCGTATTACGAATATTTCGGCGCGCGTGCGGGCCCGGCCGGGCTGGGCTACTACAGCTTCAAGCTTGGCGATTGGCTGATCGTGATGCTCAACACCGAGATCGCCGTGGGAGCCGGCTCCGAGCAGGCCAGCTGGCTTCGGTCCCAGCTCGCCGGGCGCGACGGCGGATGCGAGATCGCGATCTCGCACTATCCGCGGTTCAGCTCCGGGCCGCACGGATCCAGCGGTCAGATGTCAGCGATCTGGGAGATCCTGTACGACAGCGGAGTGGAGCTGGCGATCGCGGGTCACGATCACATTTACGAGCGGTTCGCGCCGATGACACCGGCCGGCGTACTCGACGAGGCGCGGGGCGTGCGGCAGTTCATCGTCGGGACGGGCGGGTTCAAGCCGTACGATCCGCGCGAGCGACGGCCAAACAGCCAGATCGTCCGAAGCGCTACGGGACTGCTGAAGCTCTCGCTGGGGAGCGGCGCGTATCAGTGGGAGTTCGTGCCGGTGGCTGGCGAGACGTTCAGAGATTGGGGAGAGGGAAGGTGCAGATAGGAGGTATTAGCTGCCGTTACTCGAACGGCTCCAGGTGCACGAGCACCGAATCCACCCTCGGGACCGCCGCCCGGATCGCGCTCTTCACCTTGCCGCCCACGATGTGCGCGTCGCGGATGGGGAGCGACGGCTCGGTTTGAACGTGTAGCGTGACGCGATAGGTCATTCCCGTCCGGCGCACGGCCAGCTTCTCGGTCGCGAGCACGCCGGCGACGCTCTCCGCCGCGCGCCGCACGGGCTCGACGATCTCCGCGCCCGGCATCCGGTCCATCAGGTCGCGCAGAGCGGCCCGCAGCATGTACAAGCCGTTGTATGCGATAACGCCGGTCGCGAGCAGCGCGGCCCAGTCGTCGGCCGATTCCCATCCCTCGCCTCCCCAGATCGCGATCGAGATCCCGGCGAATGCGGCCGTCGAGGTGATCGTGTCGCTCAGGTGGTGCGACGCATCGGCCTCCACCGCCCTGCTGCCGATGTCCACGCCCACCGCGCGCACCCGCCGCGCCAGGACGAGCTTGGTCACGATCACGCCCACCAGCACACCGAGAGTCCAGGGCGCGGGAGCGGTGGCCGGCGTGCGGATCTCGCCAACCGCCTGGTACGCGATCCCGATCGCGGCGCCGAGCAGCATCAGCGATACCACCGCTGCGGCGAGCGCTTCCGCCTTGCCGTAGCCGAAGGGGTAGTCGTCGTCCGGCTCGCGCCCGGAGACGTGCAGCCCGCCCCATACCACGAGCGACGAGAAAATGTCGGCGGTGGATTCGACCGCGTCTGCTATGAGCGCGTACGTGTTGCCGACGACGCCGGCGACGAGCTTCGTCACCGCGAGCACGGCGTTGATCAGGACGCCGAACTGCGCGGAGCGGATGCCGCGACCGACCTGCGTTACGGACATTCGAGCGTGCCGGTGAGGATCAGCCGGTGCGCAGGTGGTCCGCGAACTCCCCGGGAAGCCCCGCCTCGACGATCCCGCGCGCAGCCCGTTCGACGTCGTATTCCACCCGGACAAATTCGACCATGGGAGCGGCGCCCGCGAGGTCCACTGTGACGTAGCACGCGCGCGGATCCTTGTCCTTCGGCCGCCCGACGCTCCCCGTGTTCACGAAATGGATTCCGTCGATCTCCCTGTGCCAGGGCTTGTGGGTGTGACCGAACGCGATCACATCTCCGGCCGCGAGCCCGGCGAGCGCGGCCATCTTGCGGCAGAAATCGTCGGACCGGTCCTCGGTCCAGTACACGGTGTTGAGCACCGGCGTCCCGTGCACGAGCGTGAGTGTCGCGCCCGCGGCGTGCCCGCCCGAAGATCGTACGTCGAGCCGGAACGGGAGCTCGCCGAGACGCTGCTTCGTTTCCGCCGACGTGTTCGCCTTCGTCCACTCGAACGAAATGTGCGACAGTCGCTCCTGCTCGGAATCTTCGTACTTGCATCCGCAGTGCTTGTAGCCGGCGACAACGGTGGAATCGTAATTGCCGGCGACTCCCGCAATCCCGCGCTCGCGCAGCAGCGCTACCGTCTCGTTGGGCCACGGCGCGTAGCCGACCAGATCCCCCACGTGGTATGTCGCCGCGCCAGGCCGTGTCCCGTCGATATGACGGAGCACGGCTTCCAGCGCCGGAAGATTGGCGTGGATGTCGGAGATCAGCGAGTAACGCAACGTCCGCCGCTCCCTAGTGGGTCAGCGGTTTGGTCGCGCGCACGAACGCGCTGAGAAACTTTCCGTCTATCTCGCGCGCGACGACCGCGACGTCGTCCACCGCGTTCGCCAGAAATGCGGCCGCGTCTTCCGCCTTGTACACGCGCGTCGGCTCGATGTCGATTTGCTCGAATCCGGCCGCGCCGAGCAGCGACACGTACTCGCTCTCCTCGAGCGCGCCCGCGACGCAGCCGATCCACAGCTCCATGCTGCGCTTCACTGCCGCCGGCACGGGCCCGCGAACGACAACGTCCGACACGGCGAACCGTCCGCCCGGCTTCAGCACTCTGAACGCCTCGCGCAGCACACGGCCCTTGTCCGCCGAGAGGTTGATCACGCAATTGGAGATGATGACATCAACCGTCGCGTCCGGCAGCGGGATGCTCTCGATCTCGCCCTTGAGGAACTCGACGTTCTCCGCGCCCGCGCGGCGCTTGTTCTCGTTTGCGAGCGCGAGCATCTCGTCCGTCATGTCGAGGCCGTAAACTTTCCCTGCGGGGCCTACCCGCCTGGCCGACAGCAGCACGTCTATACCCCCACCCGAGCCGAGGTCGAGAACCGTCTCGCCTTCGTTCAATTGCGCCAGGGCGGTCGGGTTACCGCACCCCAGCGAGGCCAGCAGCGCCTCGGCGGGCACGCCGGCTTTCTCGCCTTCGTCGTACAGATTGGATGTGATGGGGTCGTAGGATTCAGTTGCCGATCCGCAGCAAGCGCTGGAACAGCAGCCCGAATCGTCAGTGACTCCGTCGGAGACTGCCTGCGCGACGCGGCCGTATTTCTCCTTCACCTCCTGCTTGATGTCTGGGGGGATCGTAGCGCTCATCATCGAATTCTCCGAAGGAAATATGGTGACTAGGAACCGCATTTATCCGCAGCACTCCACCTTCATCCGCCGTTTTGGCTTGATAGAAGCCAGAAACTGCCCGGCCTCCTCGATCGCATCGCGGTTCAGAGAGTAGTGCACCCACCGGCCGGCGCGACGATCGGTTATCAGCCCCGCGTCCTTGAGCACCCGCAAGTGGAACGAGAGGCGCGACTGCGCTGCGTCCAGCGCATCGGTCAGCTCGCACACGCACCGCTCACCCCCCGTCAGGCGCATGACGATGCCCAGCCGGGTAGGGTCGGAGAGGGCGTGAAACCACTGCGCTGCCCTGGTCGGATCAACTGCTGTCGCGGTAGCCATGGCGCAATGATATATCAAGTTTCGTTGATATGTCAAGGGCGCTGCCGAACCTGTCGCGTGGACGTCGGATGCCGGCGTTGAGCGCCTTTTTTGTCGCCGAAAGGGCGTCTCAGAGGCACGGGTTATGCTGCCAGACCCTCCGTGCGCAAGCTACTGTTGATCATGCTTGTTGCCGCGCTCGGCTGCGGCGGCGATGGCGGCGATGGCGGCGAGGCGACGACCGGACCCGTCGTCCGGGCTACCCGGCAACCCATCGTCTTCGTGCACGGTTTCGGCGGCTCGGCGGCGGACTGGACGGACGTAGTCGCTCGGTTCAAAGCCGAGGGCTGGAGCGATCGCGATCTGATCGCCGAGACTTATCCATCGGACGTTTCGAACGTTTTGATCGCGGCGCGCATTGGCGAAGTGGTTGATTCCGTCCGCGCGGCGACCGGCTGGGACAAGGTGGACTTCGTGACTGTTTCCATGGGCAGCCTGTCGTCTCGCTACTACCTCAAGAACCTCGGCGGCGTAGCCAGGGTGGACGCGTGGGTGTCGGTGGCCGGTCCCAACCGGGGCACCCTGACGGCCAGCCAGTGCTCGGATGCGCCCTGCCACGAGATGCTCCCCAGCTCGCAGTTCCTCGAGGCGCTCAACGTGGGCGATGAGACTCCGGGGAACGTGCGCTACGCCACATGGTGGTCGCCGTGTGACGAGACGGTCGTGCCGGCCCGGAGCACCGTCCTGACCGATGCCGCCAACACGATGACCGAGTGCCTGGCGCATTCGCAGATGCTCAACGAGCCGATCTACCAGGCAATCAGGGCGTTCATCGCACCCTGATCGGCTGTGCCAGACGCAAAAAGGCCGGCTCGATTTCTCGAGCCGGCCTTCCCTTCAACCCTCGGCAGAACCGGCGGTTAGGCCGGTCAGCGAGTCAGCTTGGCTTTAGCGGCCGAGCTTCGCGACGTTCTCGGCGGCTGGACCTTTCTGGCCCTGAACCACGTCGAACTCTACGCGCTCGCCTTCAGCCAACGACTTGAAGCCGTTGCCCTGAATGGCCGAGTGATGAACGAAGCAGTCCTTGGAACCGTCTTCGGGCGTGATGAAAC